>DMCH01000107.1:641-12073 GCA_003446775.1 Chloroflexota bacterium | reverse complement strand
CTCTGACCAGGCTGAGCTACGCCCCTATCGGCCGAAGCCAAGGTTAGCATCGTCGGGTGGCTGCTTTCCTCGCCAACGTCGGCGTGAACTCGGCGCATGCAGCCCGCTCGCCGCTCTTCGGCGACGGCCGCTTTGTACTGCTGCCAATTCCCGAACGAGATTCGTGGGCGCCGCCGATGTTGCGGTTGGGCGACATTTCGAGGCTTGCGGCCTATGCGCCCGCCGCGTGGCGCGAACGCACGGTCCACCTCGACCCTGACCTCTCCGCGCCGACGCCGACGTATGGGGACAACTGCCGGCGAGCCGGGCGTGCCTTCAGCCTGCGCCGTGCCGCGAGTGGCGATCTCATCGCGTTTCTGGCCCGGCTGCACCCGGCGGTCGGGCCGGCGGGCTTTCATGTTGTCGGTGGCCTCGTCGTGGACGACGTGCTGGCCGACGTCACGTCCGATCCCGGTCCAGGCTGGTGGGACCGCAACGCTCACGTTCGCCGTGCTCGAGCGACCGGCCGTTGGGATTCGTTCTGGGTTTTCAAGGGCGTGGCCGCGCGGAGTCGCGCCCTCACCAAAGCGCACCCATTCGCACGGCGCGAAGCAGAGGCCGTTTTCGGCCGTAACTGGCTCTGGCGCTCGATGCGCAGCGAGCTGCAGACGATCGGCTCGTACACCAGGGCCGTGCGGCGCGTCGAGGATCTTGGTGAGGAATGGCTTCGGAAAATCTGCCTGCCCTGATCGTCGGTGACGTCCACGGCGATCTCGAGCGCCTCTTCCAGGCGCTGCGCCCGTACCCAGCCGACGAGTGGCACACCGTTTTCGTCGGCGACCTCGTCGACTACGGGATGTTCGGCGTCGGCGCACTCCGATACGCGCGCGACCGCGCCAACACCACGGTTGTCATCGGCAACCACGAGGTCGCGATGCTGTGGGCGCTGAGGGATCCGGCGCGCGTTGGTTTCTGGATGTCGATCGGCGGGCAGGAGCATGACCTCGCCGAACTCAAGAGAGATGCTGCACTACAAGCTTGGTTGCGTGAACGACCCGCGCTGGTGCGGTTGCACGATGGAACGCTGGTCCAGCATTGCGGCCACGACGGCTACGCGCGATGGATGGCGCCCAACGCTGGCGATGCGGTCGATACTGTCGTCGCGCGCGCGCGCGATCTATTGATGCATGGGGGCGAAGCCGAGCTCTGGGACGTCCTGAGCGCGCGCAACGTCTTCGACCAGCAGCCCGAACGGCTACAAAGATGGCTGGAAGCTACGAATAGTCGCCGCGTTGTCTTCGGACACACGCCGCACAACGGCCGCACGCCCGCGATCTATCACGGTGGCAAGGCGATCAACGTCGACGGTGTCTTCAGCAGGTCGCACGCGAAATATCGCCGCGTCTCTCCGATTGCAGCGTCCGTCGTGACCCTGGACGCCCTAAGCTAGAAGTGCATGCCTGAAGTGCTGACACAGACCAAACCGGCTGCCACCAGCAGCAGCTCCGGAAAGGCCATGATCAGCGCCGCCCGCATCGCACGGCGCGTGCGCCGCCTCGGCCGTCACATCTCCGACGCATACGCCGAGATCGAGACGCCGCTCGTATTGCTCGTAGTCCTCAAAGGCGCGACGGTCTTCGCTGCCGACCTGCTGCGAACACTCAACATTCCGGCCGAGCTCGAGTTCGTGCGAGCCGCAAGCTACGGCGCCGGCACTGCCAGCAGCGGACGGGTTCGGCTCGCACACATGGTGGAGGGCACGATCGCGGACCGCCATGTGCTCCTCGTCGAAGACATCGTCGACTCGGGACGAACGGCTCAAGCCGTCACCAAGCGCGTGCGGCAGATGAAGCCGGCCTCGTTGCGACTGGCGGCTCTGCTCGACCGGCCGGCTCGCCGCGCGGTGGATGTGAAGATCGATTTCCGCGGCTTCGTGATTCCCGATCGTTTCGTCATCGGCTACGGCCTCGACTACGCGGGCCTCTACCGCGAGCTGCCCGACATCCACTCCCTGGGCTAGGCATTATTCACCTCCCCACCACGTGGGGAGGTCGCGCGAAGCGCGGGTGGGGAGTCGCAGCTAGGCAACAGCCGCGGGCCGGCAAACCTTGCACGGCCGGAACCCGGCCGCGCGCGCACTGGCTTCGTCGTGCAGCCAGACGATGTTCTTCTCCAGCGCATGCCGGCCGGTGTAGCAGGTCGGATAGCAGAAGATCTTCGTCGTCCTCACGCCCTGATACCGGAAGCCCCCGCGCGCCATGTCCTGGAGCCTCTTCAAGCGCACGCCCTCGAGCGTGAGGATTGCCCGCTTCGCCTCCGGCCCGCCGCCGCCGTAATTTCCGATCTCGCCGTCGGTGCGCACCACCCGGTGACAGGGGATGAAATAAGGGATCGGGTTGTTCGCGAGCGCGGTGCCGACGGCGCGGACGGCGGCCGGGCGGCCGATCTCCCGCGCGACCCAACCGTATGGCCGTACCTCGCCACGCGGGATCTGCCGCGTCTTGCGCAGCACGGCTTGCTCGAAGGTGGTGAGGCCCCGCAGGTCGAACCGCATTCGTCGCTTGCCATTGAGCTCGTCCTTGATCTTGCCGGCCAGGTCGGGCGGCGCCTCGGCCGGCATCACCTGCCTGCCGACGTCCTTGCGGAACCAGTCCTCGAACTCCCGAGCCGACTTCGACCGCGCCGCAGCCGACACTCCAAGCCGGTTCCAGGCCACATAGACGGTGCCCAGGACCGTTTCGAAGGGAGCGTAGGAATCCGCCATCCCCACCTGCGCGAGGACGCGATCGGCAAAGCCGGGAGGCGCCTTCACCGCGCCCAGTCTTTTCAGGTCAGTCGTCAACGCGATCATGGTCGTCTCCTCTGAGTAATTTGAGCCCGCGATGGACGTTCGCTTTCACGGTGCCGACCGGCTGTCCGAGCGCGTCGGCCACCTCCGCATACGAAAGGTCACGAACGTGGCGGAGCACAACGGCCTCTCGATAGCGGATCGGCAGGTCGGCGACGCGCGTCGCCAGCTCATCGATCTGCATGTGCTCCATCGCTTTGGCCTCGGGGCCGGGCGAATGGTCCGACTCGCTGCCGTTTAGCTCCACCAACCGTGGCTTGACGCCCCTCACCCGGTTCCTGACCACGTTGACTGTGATTCGATGAAGCCAGGCTCGCTCCTTCAAGTCTCGGATGCGTTCGGGCGAGTAGGTCGCGAGCGCGCGATAGGCGCGGATGAAGGTGTCCTGGGCCACATCCTCCGCATCGTGGCGATTTCCCGTCATCGCAAGGCTGGCGGCGAAGACTCGGTCCTTGTGCTCGTGCACCATCCGCTCGAAGAGGCCGTCTACGCCCTGCATCACTCTCCCTTGAACACATCTATCCGCGGATAGTTGCAGCCCGTTTCTCCCCACCCGGCCGGCTCGCTGCGCGAGCGGGCCGACCTCCCCACGTGGTGGGGAGGAGGGGGAGCCTAGGGAACCATGATGCCCCGCCAGTTGTAATAGGTGCATCCGATGGAGGGCCGACCAACGGATGGCGAGCTGTTCACGCGCGCTCAGCGCGGAAATCAAGCCGCCTACGAGGAGATCGTGCAGAGATACCAGCAGATGGCGTTCCGGACGGCATACGTGATCACCGGCTCCGCGGCTGACGCCGAGGACGCCGCGCAGGAGGGTTTCGTGAAGGCGTATCGGGCTCTGCCGACCTTCCGCTCGGGAGCGCAGCCACGGCCCTGGCTGCTGCGAATCGTCGCCAACGAGGCCCGCAATCGCGTTCGTTCCGCAGGCCGCCGCCACCAGCTCGAGCTGCGCGTGGCGGAGCGGTTCCGCCCGGGGGATGCGGCCCCATCCCCCGAGGCGGCGGCCGTGGCGGCCGAGGACAGCAAGCGGCTGCTCGGCCTCGTCTACGAGCTGAGCGACGAGGACCGCCTGGTGATCACCAGCCGCTACTTGCTCGAGCTCAACGGCGAGGAGACAGCCGCCGCGCTAGGAATCCCCGAAGGCACGGTCAAGTCGCGCCTGTCGCGCGCGCTTGCCCGCCTGCGCCTGCGGGTCGAGGAGGCCGCCGGTGCCTGAAGCCATGGACCTCGAGCAGCGCCTGTCGGTCCTGGTGGCCGAGATCGACTGGCCGCCGACGCCCGACCTGGGGACTCGAGTCCGCGCGCGGATCACGGCGCCCGCGCCGACCCAGCGGCCCTGGTTCCAGAGCCGGTGGGCCATGGCGGCGGCAGCAGTACTCGTGGTGCTGGCGGCGCTCATTGCCTATACCCCCTCGCGGGAGGCGATCGCGAGCTGGATCAACGTGCACACGATCTTCACCCGGGTCAACGAGCTGCCAACACCATCGCCGCAGCCGTCTGGGCCCCTCGGCAAGCGACTCGGGCTCGGCAACCCGACCACGCTGGATCAGGCCCAGAGCAAGGTCACATGGCACATCCTCGTCCCGGCGTCATTGGGCCAGCCCGATGAGGTCTACCTCCAGTTCCCCCCGGACGGCCCGCCCCAGGGCGAGGTGACGCTCGTCTATAAGTCGCGCCCGGGCCTGAAGACGTCGGGTCAAACCGGGGTGGCCGTCCTCATAACAGAGGCCAGCGGCAAGGTGGACGCGCAGATGTTCGGCAAGATGCTCGGAAACGGCACCAACCTGGAAGAGGTGACCGTAAATGGGCACCAGGGCTACTGGATCTCCGGCCAGCCCCACGTCTTCTTCTTCATCGACGCCAACGGCAACTTCCGCGACGAGACGCTGCGCCTGGCCACGAACACGCTCCTCATCGACGACAGCGGCACCGTCATCCGAATCGAGGGCGACCTCACCAAGGCCCAAGCGCTGGAGATCGCTTCGTCGCTGTCCTGATATGGAACCCATGCCCGGCCACCGGTGTATGGGAGGCGAGGTGAAGAACATGCGAGCTTTGGTGTTGGCGATCGGCGCTCTGGTGATCGTGGCCGGCTGCGGCCGTGTCCCTGGCGGAGAGGTGTCGCCTGGCAATTACAAGCTCTACGAGGCATCTTCAAGCAGCCTCTCGCAGAACGTCTCCGTCATCGACTCGCGCTCCCATCGGGTCGAGCTCAGCCTGCCGCTGGGAACGCCATCGCCCGACTGGACTCATCTCTACACCGTGAGCTCGGGAGCTCTGGTGGACCTCGATCCCTTGACCGGCGCCGTCTTGCATCGCATGCAGCTGGCTGGCCGCTTCGAGCTGCCGCCGGCGACCGTGACCGGCGTGCCCGGCGGGCTTTCGCAGAACGGCCGCTGGCTGGTCCTGGAATCGTTCGATGCACTGTCCAATGGCGTTCGCACCGCGACTCACCTGCTCGTAGTCGACACCTCATATGGGAAAGCCGCGCAGCAGGTGAACCTGAACGGCTTCTTCGAATTCGATGCCGTCAGCAACGACGGCCGGCGGATCTTCCTGATCGAGTACCTCGACAGCAACCAGTACCACGTCCGGTTCTATGACCTGGGCGCCGGGCGCCTCGATCCGAACATCGTCTTCGACAAGAGCGATGGCTCGTCAGCAATGGCCGGAGTTCGGCTGTCCGGGATCCCCTCACACGACGGGCAGTGGCTGTACAGCGTCTACGTTCGCGAGGACAAGAGCGCCTTCATCCACGCGCTCAACCTCGATGTGCCCTTCGCGCTGTGCCTGGATTTGCCCGGTTCCGGTTACATGGCCAACCCTGACGAGTTCCACTGGTCGCTGGCGATGAACGTCGCCGGTACGCATCTCTACGCAGCCAACGGGGCGACGGGGATTGTCACGGACCTGCCCATTGACAACGGCGCGCCGGTCCAGATGCGAGCAGCCAAGCTCAACGACAGTCAGACGGGTGGCATATTCGGTGTGCTCGACGCCCAAGCCAAAGAGCTGGCTGGCAATGCAGCCGCAGTGAGCCCCGACGGCCGGACGCTGGTCATCGCCGGCAAGAGCGGCGTGCTCTGGGTCGACACCTCGACCCTGAAGACGCGCGACACGCAGTTGGCGGGATGGAGCGTCTGGAGCCTCGCTATGAGCCCCGACGGAACCACCCTCTACGTCGTCGACTACGCTGGGATGATCGCGGAGGTGCCGATGGCGGGGGCGCATTCGGCGACCACCTTCGCCGGCGCGGGAGAACAGCCGTTGGCCCTCATGAGGGTGGCGCCGGCTTAATTCACCTCCCCTGGGCTCCCCGCCACGCGGGGAGCTCCGCCGCGAAGCGGCGGTGAGGGGAGATCCGGGTCAGATTTTGGTTCGTAACCGCGACAACGCAGCACGGGCAGGCGCGGATAGCGCGGAAACGACGGGTCGGTGCGCGAGAGTTCGCACATCCAGAACGTGCTCTGCTTCCCGGAGATCGCTCGCGAGTGCTTGCACGACGCGCAGAGCCCTACCTCCACGCTTCCGACCTGCGCGATGGCCCCGCCGAACCAGGATCCAGGTGAGCGTCATAACAGGGGATACGATCGAGACCGCGCGTCAGATCATCCCCAACGCGACGTAAAGCCTTTGTAAGCGCTCACTTGGGCATCTTGCTCAGCGCCTCGATCAGGCGCTTGAACGAGCCGCCGACACCGTACCGGGTCCCCAGCGCCTCGACCTTCTTCGGATCCACCGGGTACCGGTCCCGCCGGCCCGGCGGCACCTCGATCTTGAGGTCGCTCACCGGCGGCACCACCCGAGCCGCCTTCTCCAGGTACTCGGCATCGGCGGAGCGGAACACGCCGGCGTCGAGCATCGCCTGCACGGAGCCGTAGCGGCGCACCAGATCGGCCGCCTTCTTGGCGCCCACACCCGCCAGGCCGGGAAGTCCGTCTGACGGGTCACCACGCAGGATCGCGAAGTCCGCGTAAGCGCGGCCGGGGATCGAGTACCGCCGCGCCACCTCGTCCTCGTCCACGACCGCCAGCCCCGTCTTCTCCGGATAGAGGACGACCACCTCGCGGTCGCGGATCAGGCTGAAGAGGTCGCGGTCGCCGCTGATGATCTCGATCGGTGGTTTGACCTTCGCCACCAGCGACGCGATGATGTCCTCAGCCTCGTAGTCCTCCAACCCCACCGCGTCGACACCCGCGGCAGCCAGGCACTCCATGATCACCGGCATCTGCGGCTCGAGGGCGTGCGGAACCGGTTCCCCCGTCCGGTGTTCCTTGTAGCTGGGGATCAGCTCGACCCGCCAGTCGGGTCGCCAGTCCTCATCCGTCGTCACCGCCACGTGCCGCGGCTTGCGCTCGTTGATCAGGCTGGCGAGGCGGTCGAGGAACCCGCGCACGGCATTGATCAGCGTCCCGTCAGGAGCGCGGTTGGTCTGGGGAACCCCATAGAACGCGCGGAAGATCATGCTCGACCCGTCGACCAGCAGCCACTCAGGCAAGGCCGAATCATCGTAAGCGCTCGTTAAAGTGACAGCGTTTTGAGGATCGTCCGGTCGCACGCGCTGTTCGTGATCGTGGCGCTCGCGGCCATCGCCTGCTCGAATCCGAGCGCAGGCCCGTCGGCCTCAGGCTCGCGCCTTTCATCGCCGAGCCAGGCCGGCAGCGGTAGGGCGGACACCAAAGCAGCCGACCTCAGGGCCCGCCTGGACCTTCTGCTCGGCGAGCACGTGATCGTCATCGCCAAGGATTCGCTCGCCGCGACCGCGAACCGCGCCGACGAGTACGCAGGCTACGCAACCCTGCTCACGATCAACGGCAACGACATCAGCGCCGTGATGAACTCCGCGTTCGGGGCGAGCGCGGCCGCCAGGTTCGACCAGATATGGGCCACGCAGAACAACTACTTCGTCGACTACACAATCGGCATCGCGAGCCACGACTCCGGCAAGTCCGACGGCGCCGCCTCAGGGCTCGTCAACGGATTCGTGCCCGCGTTCGCGCAGTTCATGAACGCGATGACCTCGATTCCCCTCGATCCGATCACGCAGCTGACGACGGAGCAGGTCTTGGAGATCAAGGCGATCATCGACGACCAGGCGGCGCTGAACAACGCCAGGATGTTCGCTGACCTTCACCGAGCCCATGCGCACGCGGCCCGGCTGGGGGACGCTCTGGCGCCGGCCATCGCCACTAAATTCCCGGACAAGTTTCCCGGTGACCCTGGTGACAAAGCGGTCGACTTCCGCGTTTCTCTCGACACCTTGCTGCAGGAGCACTCCTATCTCGCGACCATGACCACCAGCGCCGCGGCCGGGGGGCGCAGCACGGAACAGGCGGCCGCTCTAACCGCCCTGGCAGCGAACGCCGACACGCTCGGCACTCTGTTCAGCTCGGTGTTCGGTGCCCCCACTGGCACAAGGTTCGACCAGGTATGGGGCGCGCGAGACGCGGAACTGGTCGTCTATGCCGGCAACGGCGATGCCGCGACCAAACAGGCCGCGCTCACCAGCCTGACGGACTCGTTCGTCGCGCAGTTCTTGAGCCTGGTCAGCGACTCGACCGATCTGTCGGGAGCCGAGATCTCGAGTGCTGTCCAGAGCCAGGTTGCCGACATGATCCGGGTGATCGACGACCAGCGAGCGAAGTCCGCCAAAGTCGTGGCCGCGGACGATCAGACGGCGGCGGCGGCGACCATCCCGATCGCCGACCTCATCGCCACTGCGGCGGTGGCCAAGCTGCCCTCAAGATTTTGAAGCCAAGAGCTCGCGGACTCGTGGGATGACCTCGGTGCCGTAAAGCTCGATGTTCGTCATCAGCGCTTCGTGCGACAGGCCCCCCATCCCGTACTTCAAATCGAAGCGGGTAGCGCCCAGGGCGGGTAGATTGGCCGCGATCTTCTGCGCGACCGTTTCCGGCGATCCGATGTACAGCGCTCCATGCAGCCCGACCTCACGCAAAAACTGCTCCTTGGTGGGAGTGGCGAACCCGCGGGTCTTGCCGATGCGGCGGAACACATCCTCGTAGTAGGGCCAGAACTCCTCCCGCGCATTCTCGTCAGTGGCGGCGACGTGACCGGGCCCGTGCACTCCAACCGGGCGAGGCGTCTGCCCGAACTGCTTCAGGGCCTGGTCGAAGAGTCGGGAAAACGGTGCGAACCGCGAAGGATTTCCGCCGATGATCGCAAGCATCAGGTTGAACCCGTAGTGCGCAGCGCGCACGACAGACTGAGGGCTCCCGCCGACACCGATCCAAACCGGGAATGGTCCGGCTTCGGTGTGCGGGACGACATCCTGGTTGATGAGCGCAGCGCGCGTCGTGCCTTCCCAACTGACCGGCCCGCCCTTGAGCAGCTCCGCGAAGAGGTTGACCTTCTCTTCGAACAGGGTCTCGTAGTCGGCGAGGTCGTAACCGAAGAGCGGAAATGAGTCGATGCTGGAACCTCGTCCCAGAATGACTTCCGCCCGACCGCCGGAGATGGCGTTGAGCGTGGAGTAGCGCTGAAACACCCGAACAGGATCGTCAGAGCTCAAGACCGTGACGGCCGACCCGAGGTGGATCCGCTTGGTGCGCGCAGCGATCGCGCCCAACACCACGTCGGCTGCAGACAGCGGCCAGTCATCGGTGTGGTGCTCACCGATCCCAAAGAAGTCGACGCCCAGCTGGTCGGCCAAGACGCCTTGCTCGACCAGGTTCCGGATCGTTTGGGCGTGTGAGATGGGGCGGCCCTCGGCGTCGTTGGTCCTGTCTCCGAAAGTGTCGAGGCCAAGAACCAAGGGGAACTGCATGTGGGTCTTGTCTTATGCGACCTGGGCGTGCAAGGCCAGCTCGAACTCGGCTCGACGCAGCGACACGCCGAAGACGGGGGCGCCAGGTTCCAGGAGGCGCCCGGCACTGAGGCTGTAAAGCCGGACGGTGTCGTAGCCGATGCGCTCGATGACCTCCGCCACGGCGTCGACCGCGCCGGGATCGTCGCCGGCCACGCCCAGCGCGCGACGCTCCGGCGAGCCCTCAGGCCGGCGGTCGTCTTCCATCTCGTGGTAGCCGATGTGGTTGAGGGTCTTGACGACGGTCGACCGGGCCAGCCGGCGCTGGACGATCTCGCTGCTCGAGTACCGACCATCTTCGAACATCGCCTGAACGCCATTGACCGGCCGCCAATAGTTCATCGCATCAACCACGAGCTTGCCGGCCACCAGGCCAGGGTCGAAACTCGCGAATTTGTGGAGCGGGATCGACAGCACCACGATGTCGGCGTCTTTGACAGCGTCGGCTGCCCATCGAGGCTCGGCTCCAGGGACCAGGATTGAAGTCATGAGTGCGATCTTCTCAGGGTCACCAGAAGCCGCAATCGAGACATGGAAACCGGCGGCGATTGCCATCCGCGCAATCACTGGGCCAACATGCCCCCGCACCGAGCACAGCGATCCGCGGCTGCGAAAGTAGTTGCACTTGCAACAACTTTACCCAGATTGAGCGTGAGTCATTCCGAGGATGGCGGAATCAGTCCAGTACAGCGACATCTACCTGACCAGCCTGCCTGTCTGGTTGCAGCAAGCGGTGTTCGGCGTGCTCGGGTCGATCGCGAGGATGCTCGGAACAGACCGGGAATTCGCCAAATACCTCGCGCCGGAGCCGGCCCCAGCACTCCTTTAGCCCAGCGCTGCTTCGATTATCTCCAGGCCGGTGGCGGCCTCATCCGAATCGATGACCAGCGGTGGACAGATGCGGACCGCGCGAGAACCCGCGGTGAGCAGCAGGAGCCCACGCTCGAACGCGGACTGGACCACCTGCGCCGCAAGCTCCGCCGTTTTCATTTCGAATGCGACCATGAGCCCAAGGCCGCGGACGTCGGTGATCTCGCGATGCGCGGCCGCGATCTCGCGCAGCCCGTCCTGGAGCTGCGCGCCGACCCTCGCAGCGTTCGCAATGAGGCCTTCTTCGAGCAGGTCCAGCGTGACCAGCCCGGCCGCGCAGGCGAGCGGGTTGCCCCCGAACGTGCTCCCATGTGAGCCGGGTGGCCAGCTCATCTGCTCAGCGCGCGCGATGAACGCACCCAGCGGCAGCCCCGAGGCGATCCCCTTGGCCAGGCACACGATGTCCGGCTCGACGTCCCAGTGCTCCACCGCGAGGAGATGCCCGGTGCGACCCATGCCCGACTGCACCTCGTCGGCCACGAGCAGGATGCCGTGCTTGCCGGTCAGCTCGCGGAGTCGCGGCAGAAAGTCGTCAGGCGGGACGAGGTAGCCGCCCTCGCCCTGGATCGGCTCGACGAAGACTGCGGCCACGCTCTCCGGCGGAGCGACCGTGCTGAACAGTTCTTCGAGGCGGGCGATTGTCTCGTCCGTCGTCACGCCGCGCGAGGCGGAGGGAAAGGGCGCATGGAAAACCGACGACAGCAACGGAGCGAACCGGCGGCGCTGGCTCGCCTTGGATGCAGTGAGCGACAGGGCACCGAAGGTTCGGCCGTGGAACCCGCCGATGAAGGCGATGTAGCTGGGCCGTCCGGTGGCGTAGCGCGCCAGCTTCATCGCGCCCTCTATCGCCTCGGCGCCCGAGTTGGTGAAGAACACCTTCGCGGGCGTGCCCGGGAGGATCTTGGCCTCGAG
>DMCH01000107.1:0-295 GCA_003446775.1 Chloroflexota bacterium | reverse complement strand
CCGTCCACGTCGGTCACCCAGCAACCGCTGCCGCGATCCATTACGAACGGGTACGCCCGGGTGAAGCTGGGTGACATCGCCTTGGCGTCGCGGGCGATCCACTCCGCAGCTTTGGGGCCGGGGAGCGGCGTCTGAATCAGCGGTCGGCGCTCAGCAGCCATGCCCGCGGACAATATCAAGGTGGCCAGGCGGACGGGGCGCGCGGATTCACGTTTAATGATGTCGTGAGCCCTAAAGCAGCCAAGGCCGCCACCGTCAGAGCCGCGACGCATGACGACCTCGCCGCCATCGTCGG
>DMCH01000111.1:8520-9425 GCA_003446775.1 Chloroflexota bacterium | reverse complement strand
TAGACGCGGAAAGGCCCGCGGCGAGCGCCGCAGACCAGATCGATGAGTCTACCCGCCGCCGGTTCGACACAATCTGGGCTGATGTTCACGGTCGAGGATCGCCGGCAGGTTCGCGAGAGGCTCCTGGAGAGAGCCCGCAACGACACGCGAGTTGTGGCCGGCGCCGAGATCGGCGCGACCGCCGGCGGCGGGGGCGACCGATGGTCGGACGTGGACCTCACTTTTGGGGTTGCGGACGATTCGAACGTCGCTGACGTTCTCGCCGATTGGACGCCTGATCTCGCGGCGACCTTCGCCGCCGTCCATCTGTTCGACGTCAACTTTCTGTCGAGCGTTTATCGCGTCTTCCTGCTGCCCGGCAACCTGCAGGTGGACCTCTCCTTCACGCCGCGAGCCGAGTTCGGCGCGCTCGGTCCCAAGTTCACTTTGCTGTTCGGGAGCGCGGTCGAGCGGAAGTTTCCTGAGCCGCCGAGCGCCGCTCACATCTTTGGGATGGGCGCGCACCACGCGGTGCGGGCGCGCATCTGCATCGCGAGGGGACGGGTTTGGCAGGCGGAATACTGGATCAGCGGGGTTCGTGATCAGGCCCTGGCGCTGGCATGCCGGCTGCGCGACCTCGAGCCCGGGGTGGGTAGGGGCTTCGACAACCTGCCCGCGGATGTGCTCGCGCCCATGGAAGCGGCCCTGGTGCGCTCGCTGAAGCCCGCGGAGCTGATGCGCGCTTTGAACTGCGCCGTGGACTGCCTTCTCACGGTTGCCTCCGCCCGCCCTGAGCTTGCGGCCGGGATCGAAGGGCAGCTGCGCGACCTCGTACAGGAGTGGTGATCGGCTCAGCCGAGACGGCCGCGCTGAAGACGTAAGCCCGATAGTTTCAGCGCGGCGCGGGTGAGGCGGTTCATCTCCCT
>DMCH01000111.1:3269-8257 GCA_003446775.1 Chloroflexota bacterium | reverse complement strand
GCTGCTTCGTGGCCAAACACCTTTGACTGGCGAACGGCTGTTGGCCACGAGATGGCCAGGTCGCCGATGTGCTCGCCTGAGCCGGTGAACGAAAGCACATCAGTCACCGCGTCCTCGCCGGCGTAATCGCGGTTTAGCCGGCGCAGCTCCCGGTCGCCGGTGAGTCGAACAGCGACCGTGACCCTTCCGTCCGGCAATCGCGCCGCGACCTCGGGAATCGAGGCGGCGCGCTGGAGCACCTGGCGCACAAACACCGCCGGCACCGGTGCCCGCACCGCCTTGATCACTTCGACTTCGAGTGCCGCCTCCGCCACCAGCGCTAAGTGTCGGCTACAGTCAGGTCAGTGAGGATCCTGGTTACGGGTGGGGCCGGGTTCATCGGCTCGCATGTGGCGGACGCGTATATAGCGGCGGGGCATGAGGTCGCGGTCCTCGACGACTTCAGCACCGGCAACGAGGCCAACGTCAATCCCCAGGCGAAGGTGCTCAGGCTCGACGTCCGCAATAAGGTGGGCGTGGAGGACGCCATCGCCGCGTTCCGGCCCGAGGTCGTCAACCACCACGCGGCGCAGTCCGAGGTGCCGAAGTCGGTCGCCGACCCGGGCTTCGACGCGATGGTCAACATCGTCGGCGGCCTCAACGTGCTGCAGGCGAGCGTCGCCGCGGGGGTGAGGAAGTTCATCTTCATTTCGAGCGGCGGCGCGCTATACGGAGAGCCCGACGTGATCCCCGCGGACGAGGACCATCCCGTCCGCCCGCTCTCGCCGTACGGCACGAGCAAGCTTGCTTTCGAGCAGTACCTCGGCACTTTTCACCGCACATACGGCCTCGAGTACACGGTGCTTCGCTACGCGAACATCTACGGCCCGCGCCAGGACTTCGCCGCCGAGGAGGGCCGCGTGATCGCCATCTTCGCCAGCCGCATGCTGGCCGGAAGGCCGGTGACCATCGATGGCGACGGCGAACAGGCGCGCGACATGCTGCACGTTGGGGACGTGGCGGTGGCCAACATCGCGGCGCTGCATCGCGGCGCCGGTGGCACCTATCACATCAGCACCGGGATCCCGGTGACGATCAACGAGCTCTTCCGCAAGCTCGCTCTATTGACCGAGTACAAGCTCGAGCCCAACTTTGGCCCGCCCCGAAAGGGCGACGTCTTCCGCATCGCCCTCGACAACTCGAGAGCGCGCAACGACCTGGGCTGGGAGCCGAGGGTCAACCTCGAGGAGGGCCTCAGCCTGACCGTGGACTATTTCCGCGAACAGGTGCGCGTCACTAGTTGACCGACGCGTTCGTCTTTCTTCACACCTTCGGCGCCAGGGCGCTGGTCGCGTTCGCTGTGCTGCTCGGCATCTGGGGCGCCTACGGCTACTTCCGAAGCGCCCAGGTCAGCGGCGGATTCCGCTCGAGCTACTTGATCATGGCCGGCCTGACCGCCGTCCAGGGCCTGTTTGGACTCGCCCTCCTCGTTACCGGACACCCGCCGGGTCGGCTGCTTCACGTCGTCTACGGCATCTTCGCGGTGCTGTTTCTGCCCGGCGCCTACCTGTGGGCGCATGGGGGATCGAAGCGCCGGGAGGCGATCATCCTGGCCGCCGCGGCCTGGATCGTCGCGATTGCATACCTCCGCGGCATCTCCACCGGCTGACGCTTTTTCTCCTCAGTGGGTGCGGAAGAGGACGCCTACGCCGTAGGTGATCGCCGCCACGACCGAGCCCACCGCCAGCATCTCGAGGCCCGACCGCACTCCCCCCTTCCCCGTGAAGAACGACCTGGCGGAGCCGATCAGGAAGAGAAAGGCGCCGGAGAAGATGGCAGCAATCGCGAGCGAACCGAGTCCTGACAGCGACGAACCTGTAAGAAACCGCCCGATTAGATAGCCGATGACGGGGATCGCGCCTCCGACGAAAGTCGAGATCCCGGCGACGAGCCCCTCGCGCGCAGGGTTCTCGAACTGCGCCGCATCCAGGCCAAGCTCCTCACGCGCCTGCGTCTCGAGCCATACCTTCTTGTCCTTCGTGATGCGATCGACGATCGTCTTCGCCTCTTCAGCGGTGAGGCCCTTGGAGCGATAGATCTCGACCAGCTCCGCCTTCTCGAGCTCCGGCATCGCCTCGATCTCAGCCGCCTCGCGCGCCAGCTGGCCCTCGAACACCTCGCGCTGCGACTTGGTCGCGAGGTACGCGCCGCCGGCCATCGACACGCCTGACGCGACCATCGCCGACAGGCCGCCGATGAGCACGACGCGTGGATCGATGCTTGCGCCGCCCACCCCGGCGAGCACTCCCAGCGTCGCCGTGAGCCCGTCGTTGACCCCGTAGATCACGTTCCGGATGCTCTCCGCGCCGCCGCCATGCCACTCCTCGTCGGCGGCCACCGGCGATCTCGAGTCGTCGTCTCGCTCCGCGACCTCGTCCGGCGACTGGTGATCGAGCTCCTCGGGCAGCACGCGCCGCAGCACGCCCTGGGCCTGCTGGTTGGACACGGTCGACACCTGGCTGAGATACGAACGCAGCACCTGGCCCTCGGCTACGCCCGCGAGAGCGAGCGCCGGCCCGATGCCCACCACCCGGGCAAACGTCGCCAGCACACGAGCGGTCCCCTGGGGCCTCCGCTCCGAAACCTTCACGCCGCACGAAGCCAGCAGTTCCGCCCAGGCCTGGGCGTGATGCCTCTCGGTCTCCGCCAGTGCTTTCAGGCGGTTGCGCGCGCGAGGGTTTGCCGCCACCTGAGCCAGCGCGTCGTAGATGTTGGCCATGCGGGCCTCGCCCGCCCAGTTGGAGCGCAGCGATTTAACGTCGGAGTCGGAGAGAGCCGGGAGCGTGGAGGGAGCGGCCACGTGTTTATCCTAAGGACGGATGCCCCTCGTACTTGATCTAACGTAGGTGCCCGCCATGAAATCAAGTGCGTCCCCCCGCCGAATCCTTATCACTGGCGGCGCGGGATTCCTGGGCGTCAACGCGGCGGTGCACCTCATCGAGCGCGGCTGGCACGCGACCATCCTCGACAACCTGAGCCGCGGAGGCACGGAACGAAACCTCAAGTGGCTCATCACGCAGCATCCGGCGCGCACCACCTTCATCAAAGAGGACGTGAGAGACGCCAGCGTCCTGACCGAACACGTCAAGCACCAGGACGCGATCCTGCACCTCGCCGCTCAAGTGGCGGTCACCACATCCCTGCTCGACCCCGAAACCGACTTCGAAATCAACGCCCGCGGCACGCTGAATCTTCTCGAGGCGGCCCGCAAGCACAACCCCGAGGCGCCCTTCGTCTTCGCGTCGACCAACAAGGTGTATGGGAAGCTCGACCACAACAGCGGTCCGTGCAAAGAGACGACCCCGCTCGACTTCCACAGCCCCTACGGCTGCAGCAAGGGCACCGCCGACCAGTACGTCCGGGACTACGCGCGCTGTTTCCACATGAACACGGTGGTGCTCCGCCAGAGCTGCATCTATGGCGCCCACCAGTACGGCACCGAGGATCAGGGCTGGGTCGCGCACTTCGTGCATTCGATCCTCGGCGACCGCCCGCTGACCATCTACGGCGACGGCACTCAGGTTCGAGACCTGCTGGATGCGAGAGACCTCAGCGCGCTCTACGAGACGGTGATCGAGAAGATCGACAAGACTCGTGGCGAGGTCTACAACGTCGGCGGCGGAGTGCCGAACCAGCGCTCCTTGCTCGAGGTCATCGAGCAGATCGGTGAGCTCGTCAAGAGGAAGCCGCAGTACACCTTTTCGGACTGGCGCGAGGGCGACCAGACGTACTACGTCAGCGACATCTCCAAAGCGAAGAAGGACCTCGGCTGGGAGCCGCGCATCCAGTTCGATCGCGGCCTCGAAGACCTCGCGGCCTGGGCCGCCTCGCTGGACTAACCCCTCGGCTCGGCGACGGCTCGAGTGCAGCTGAAGTGACCGCAGCCACCCGGTAAGGCGTGCAGCAGGCGAGCCTCACCCCACGCGAGGCAGGCAACCGTCATCGCTGCCCCGCGCATCAGTGCGCCTGCGATTCCCGGACGCGCCGCAGCCATATCCTCGACGGAGCCGCTGACCGGCCCGCGCCAGTCGAGCCAGCTGAAATAAAAAATGTCCAGCAGCTGCAGAAGGAAGTGGTAGCTCCAGCGCGTGGCTGCCACTGGCAGCCCGCAAAACGCCGCCAGACCTCCGAAGCGGTCCGCGGAGAAGATCTGGATGTGGCCGCCATGGCGAACCTTCGCGGTCCAGCGAGTGCCGCACCCAATCAAGCGATAAAGGGTCCACGGTTGCCCTTCTAGCGGCAGCACGATGTGGAAACCTCCACCTGCCTTGACGACGCGGGCCACCTCTCGCAGCACCTGCTCGGGCTTTTCGACGTGCTCCAGCACGTCGAAGATCCACACGAAGTCGAACTCGCCGTCCGCAAAAGGCAGCTTCTCGGCCTGAGCGGCGCGAAAGTCCACACCTTCCGGTGATGCCTCAGCAACCGCAAGCGCCGAGCGGCTGACGTCGCACGCGACGACTTCGAGGTCAGGCCTTTCGCGCTTGACCGCCTTGGCCACGGACCCCGCCCCGCAGCCCACGTCCAGGACCTTGCCGCGAACCGGCTCCAGGTCTGCGAGCAGGTAGCGCAGCTTCAGGCCGTTCATGAACCACGGCCTTGGGCGCAGCGGAGCCGAGCCCCAGCGCTTGGCCTCGTAATCGAACAAGGGAGGCGGCTTCAACGACTCGTGCTCATTAATCCTGTTCGGCCCACCGCTGAATGCGGCGATCCGACCAGACTCGTTCACGCAATCGCATCGCGGGCCGCCCGCGCACACTCGGCCGCGCTGGGTGGCGGGACATGCACAGCGACGATCGCAAACCCGTCACCCAATTGACCGCCCGTCTGGGTGAACCACTGAGGGTTGTCACTCATGAAAGCGAGGTAGTCGGGCACCGAAGCATTGAATGCGGTGGCTGGTGGCACAATCAATAGTTGGATGTGCGTCTTGGACAACCAGCACTGCA
>DMCH01000111.1:0-2931 GCA_003446775.1 Chloroflexota bacterium | reverse complement strand
GGGTCGTAGAACTCGCTCGTCAGCCGATCGCCAGGCACTCCTCCGTAACGCGCCATTGTGTAGACGAGAGTTGGCGAGTCACCCGGAACGCCGATCACACCCCCCTTGAACTCCGGGCGGTTGTAGACGTCGCCGATGGCCCGACCGAGCTGGACCTGATCCTGGAAGGAAACCTCGGTAGCGGAATAGGCACTCTGGATCGGGCTCCAGTAAGCCTGGATCGCCACCACCACCACAGTGGCGACAACCCACCCCGTCGACCGCAAGCGCGGCGCCCACATCGGAAGCAGCTTGAACAGGAACACGGCACCCAGGATTGCGGCGAAATCGAGCGGAAATTCGAAGCGCCGCTCCATCCATTCGGACGTGTGGTGCAGGTAGTAGGTGAAGCCGATAGTCCCGGCCTGGAACACCCAGTAGCCGAAGCCGTAAGTTAGGAGCAGGTAGGAGGCGGGGCGTTTCCAGAGCGACCACGCCAAGCCGGCGGCCGATACGATGACCACCGCGCCAATCGGGATCCGAAGCAGTTGCTGGTCCGCGGTCAGCGCCGAGGTGGTCTCCTGGGACCCGAGCGCGACGAATTGGAAGTTCCAGTACAGCGTATAGATCACACTCCCGGTCTGGTCGAGCAGAAATTTAAGGTACAGGCCAATGACCAGTACCCAGCCCACCACCAGCGGCAAGCTGTGTGCAGCCGAGCGGCGGCCCAAAATCCAAGCCACCACGAGACCGGCTCCGAAGAGCCACGCCTCGACCCTCGCCCACGCCGCTAGACCCCACGCGACTCCCGCCCAAAAGCCGCGTTTCGGTGTCAACCAAATGCCGAGCAGAAGGAGGGCGATCGCGATTGGCTCGACCATTCCGGCGTCGTCGTTAAACACGCTCGCCGGAGAGAGCGCCGCAAAGGCACTTGCCGCGATCGCCACCGGCATCCCCCAATACCTGTGGCAAAGCAGGAAGATCAGCACCACAGCCAGCGAGCCGAAGGCCAGACTGAGGAGCCGCGCCACAACGATGTCAACCGAACCGGTGGCGAAGAAGAGCAGGTTCATCAGAAGCGGATGGAGTGGTCCCCAGACGTACTCATATCCCCGCATGTCCCAAAGGCGAGGTCCGTGCGAGAGGCCGATCTCTTTGGTCAGGTAGGCAATCTGCCAGTGGTGGTAGGCATCGGTGAACCCCTGGCCGGCGTTCTCCGGGTCGGAGAACACGAAGAGGTAGACGAGTCGCGGAACAGCAGCGCCAGCTGCGACCAAGATGACCCATCGGAGACCTATCGACCGTGGCTCGGGTTCCCTCGACCGTTTGGCGAAAGGGTCGGCCCGATCGATGCGGCGATCTTCCTCCTCCTCATCGACGAGGATCCTCGGCAGAAGCCTCAAGCCTGGCCTCCCCACTCGTGGGGAGGTCGACCCCAGCCGCGCAGCGGCTGCGGTCGGGTGGGGAGACGGAGAGGACTCATGCCGTTTGTGCCTCGGCTGCCACCTGCTCATGCGACCGGGCGACCTCGAGGATCGAGCGTTCCAGCTTATCCAGATGCCGCTCCCAATCGAATCGGCGCGCCCAATCGAATGCGCGTTCGCCGGTAGCCTCGTTCGCGGCCGGGTCGTCGAGCAATGACACGATCCCGCCGGCGTAGTCGCCTAGCTCAAGAGGCTCGGCGAGATGACCCGTGCCAGGTCCCACGGTGACCGTGGGGCCGGCCTGGTTCCAAGCCACCACCGGCACGCCCTTGGCCATCGATTCGATGACGCCCATCCCGAAGTCCTCCTCGGGCGCCGGGTACACGTACACCGCCGCGCCCTCGTAGAGCTTCTCGAGCTCGCCCTCGGTGATGGCACCGAGAAACAAAACGCAATCGGTGAGCTCGAGCTCGGCTGCGAGCGCCTTGAGGGTCGCGGTGTGCGAGGTCGACGGTCCAGGGATCACAAGCTGGACTTTGGGGTGCCGCCTGCGCACCTCCTGCAGAGCGCGAATCGCAAGGTCGAACCGCTTCTGCGGATAGTGCCGATTCGTCAACAGCACGTAGGGGCGCCGAATCGGGTAGCCGTTGATCGTGAGCCCTCCCGTGAATCGCGACTTGACCGGCAGCGGAAACTCCGACGACGCCACGTGGCAGCCGGCTGGACAGTCGACCGCCTCGCGTTTGTAGATGCCGCGGATGATGTCGCCGATGTAGTCGCCGTTGACCAGCAGCTGGTCGGCCTCTTGCACCGAACGCCGGTCCGCCCAGGCCACGAACCGCGTCGCGCGCAACACGACTGCGGCGAGCAATCGATAGTCCGCATTAGAAACCCAGCCGGTTTCGCGGTCGATGCTCCGCGGGTACACGAGCCGATTGGGCTGATTGAGGTAGACCACATACGGCACGTCGATCAACCGCGCCGCCCACCAGGCGATCCAGGCGCTCGGCTGGTTGCACCCGACGATCACATCCACGCCACGGAAACGCCAGGCGTACAGCGGCATGAGGAGTGATGCCCCGGCCATCTGCACCGCTTCGCGGAAGGGGAACCACCGAGGCAGCTGCGGCAGAAATGTACGCACGCGCACCTCTCCGATCAGGTCTGGATAGCAGCGCGAGGCGTCAACGGTGGGCGCGTAGCACTCAACGGCGAATCCGCGCCGGCGCAGGCCGAGCACCTCTTCGATCACGATGCGCTCGCCGCCGCCCGAGTACGTGAAACCGCAGTGGAACACCGCGACCCGGCGCGGCCCGGCCGCGCGCGCTCGTCGCTTCCCGCCGACGAGCAGGAAGCCCAGGAATCCAAGCGCGAGGGCATAGCCGGCGGTGATCGCGTGGTACAGAACGATTGCGCCCGCGGCCACAACCGCGCCCAGGCCCAGCCCACCTCCCAGCACGAGCGAGCCCGCCACCTCGAGGCTGCCCACATAGCCAGGACCCGCCGGCACCGCGAATGCGAGCAGCAG
>DMCH01000112.1:5219-8097 GCA_003446775.1 Chloroflexota bacterium | reverse complement strand
CTCGACTCGACCGTCGACCTCGACGTGCTCGCCCGCCAGACGCCCGGCTTCAGCGGCGCCGACCTCGCCAACCTCATCAACGAGGCCGCCATCCTGGCGGCGCGCGGAAACAAGAAGGTCATCGGCATGAGCGAGCTCGAGGAAGCCATCGAAAGGGTCGTCGCCGGTCCCGAGAAGAAGAGCCGTCGTCTCTCCGAGCACGAGAAGGAAGTCGTCGCATATCACGAGGTCGGACATGCGCTGGTGGCGAAGTCGCTGCCGAAGTGCGACCCGGTGCACAAGGTGTCGATCATCTCGCGCGGGCAGGCGCTCGGCGTCACCTGGTACCTGCCGACCGAGGACCGCTATCTCACGAGCAAGGCTGAGCTGCTCGACAACGTGGCCGCCGCGATGGGCGGCCGTGTGGCCGAGGAGATCGTCTTCGGCGACGTGACGTCTGGCGCCGAGAACGACATTCAAAAGGTGACGAACATCGCGCGTCGCATGGTCACGCAGTGGGGCATGAGCGAGAAGCTCGGCACCGTGACCATGGGCCACAAAGAGGAGCTGGTGTTCCTGGGCCGCGACCTGGGCGAGCAGCGCAACTACTCCGAAGAGGTCGCGGCGATCATCGACGAGGAGATCCGCAGCATCGTCAACCACGGCTACCAGACGGCGAAGGTGATCCTGACCGCCCAGCGTCACAAGATGGACGCCGTGGTCGAGCAGCTGAAGATCGTCGAGACCCTCGACGCGAAGCAGCTCGACGAGATCCTTGCGCGCGAGGACGAGCCGGCCGTGGCAGCCTCCTCCGGCGCCTCCGCCTCCTAGGCCACGGATCTAATCGTCGCGGGCCGGGGCAACCTCGGCCGGAGCCTGGCGCGCGCGTGGCGGCGCGCCGGGCATCGCGTGCGGCTGGTGCCGGCGCGGGGTGGGGTGCCTGCGTTGGTCCGCTTACTGCATTCCCATCCCGAGGCGATCGTCTTCCTGACCGTTCCGGATGGGGCGATCGCGACGCTCGCGCGCGCGATTGCCGGCCGTGATGTCGTCCCGTCGAGCGTTGCGTTCGTGCACTGCAGTGGCGCGCTGGGCCTGGGCGTCCTGGGATCCTTGGGGTCGGCTCACGCTGTCGGCTCGTTCCATCCCCTGCAGTCATTTCCGAACCCACGGTCGCCGGAGGCGTTTCGGGGCAGCCTGGTGGGCATCGACGCGAGCACGGTGCCGCTGCGTCGCCGGCTGGAGCGGCGGGCCCGAGACCTGGGCGCCAAGCCGCGAAGCGTCGCGCAGACAGAGCGTGTCATCTATCACGCGGCGGCGGTGTTCGCTTCCAACTACCTGGTTGCCCTCGCCGGGCTTGCGGTCGAGCTCCTGGAGACGATTGGCTGGAGCGAGGCCGACGCGATCGCGGGCCTGGTTCCGCTGATGGAAGGAGCGCTCGAGGAGGTGGCGCGGCGAGGTCCGGCCCGTGCGCTCACAGGCCCGATCCGTCGAGGCGACGTCGAGACGGTCACGCATCACCTGGAGGGGCTGTCTGGTGGGCCGGTAGCGGACCTTTATCGTATGCTCGGGCGGATCGCGCTCGAGCTCGCGACCGAAGCGGGGCTGGAACCCGCCGCGGCCCGGCGCGTGAACAGGGCGCTGACCCGAGATGTGGCAGCGACCCGAAGGAGACGTCAGCGATGACGACCGTTCTGGATGTCCAGCGGTTCAAAGAAGAAGGCCGGCGTTTTGCCGTGCTCACGGCGTACGACTACCTGAGCGCGAAGATCCTCGAGGAAGCCGGCATCCCCATCCTTCTCGTCGGCGACAGCCTGGGCATGGTCATGCTCGGCTACCCGACCACGCTGCCGGTAACGATGGACGAGATGATCCATCACGCCAAGGCGGTCGCGCGCGGCGCACACCAGGCTCTCCTCATCGGAGACATGCCGTTCATGTCGTATCACGCGTCGGTGAAGCAAGCGATCACAAGCGCGGGTCGCTTCATCCAGGAAGGCGGCATGCACGCGGTGAAGCTCGAAGGCGGCGGCCGGATCGTCGAGATCACGCAGCGGCTGACAGCGATGGGCATCCCGGTCATGGGCCATCTCGGCCTCACCCCGCAGTTCGTGCATCAGATGGGCGGATTCAAGGTCCAGGGCAAGACCGAGAAGCAAGCCGCGCGCATCCTCTCGGATGCCAAGGAGCTCGAGCAGGCGGGCGCGTTCAGCATCGTCCTCGAGGGCGTACCGACCGAGGTCGGGACCAGCGTGACTCAGGCGCTTCGAATCCCGACCATCGGCATCGGCGCAGGGCCGGGAACGGACGGGCAGGTGCTCGTCTTCCACGACATGTTGGGCCTGACCACCGGCAAGGCGCCGAAGTTCGTGAAGCGGTACGCCAACCTGGCCGAGGAGATCGCGAGCGCCGCCCAGCGCTACGTGCGGGAGGTGGGCGACGGCACGTTCCCCGGGCCCGAGCACTCGTACTCGGCCAACGGGTCCGCCGGCCCGGCCAAGGCTCAGCGCGACGAGGTCAAGTACGGCTCCAGCGTCTAGGCCTGCGCCGATCGCGATCGCATCGCCGGCGTTCATGCGGGATGTCGCCCGCGGATGGCACGCGGACGGTGCCTCGATCGGGCTGGTTCCGACTATGGGCGCATTGCATGCCGGGCACATGAGCCTGGTCGAGCGTGCCCGCCGCGAAAACGACAGGGTGGTGGTGAGCGTGTTCGTCAACCCGATCCAGTTCGGCGCGGGCGAGGACCTGGGCGCATACCCGCGGAGCCCCGAGCGCGACCTGTCGATGCTCCGGGCCGCCGGCGTGGACGCGATCTACAAGCCCTCGGTGGCGGACATGTACCCGGCCGGCGCGAGCACCCGGGTGATCGTCCACGGGGTCACCGAGCGGCTGGAAGGGG
>DMCH01000112.1:4743-4883 GCA_003446775.1 Chloroflexota bacterium | reverse complement strand
CCGCCACGTCCGCCGACCGGGCGTACTTCGGCCAGAAGGACGCACAGCAGGTGGCCGTGGTGATGCGCCTGGCTGCGGACCTGGACATCGGGGTCGAGATCCGGGTGTGTCCGATCGTCCGCGAGGCGGACGGGCTGGCC
>DMCH01000112.1:1009-4420 GCA_003446775.1 Chloroflexota bacterium | reverse complement strand
GATTACGCCGAGGTGGTCGACCCCGCCACCTTTTCGACGCCTGGCAGCCTGGCCGTGCTGGCCGTCCGGATCGGCCCCACCCGGCTCATCGACAACCATGATTTGAAGCTGCCCTATCCCGGATAAGGCCCAATTCTGGCGTACAATGGCGATCCGTTTGGCGTAGGCCGTTACTGACGACCAAGAATCACACCAATAATTTTTTAGGGGGTACTCGAACGTTTTGTCTACAGAGTCCGGTGTCGTCCTGAAAGAGCACGAGGAGGCGACCGACCAGGACTCGTCAGCGCCGATGACCATGGAGGACTACCTCCACTACGACCAGGAGGCCTTCAAGACCCCCAATCACGGGGACATCGTCGATGGCATCGTGGTGCGCGTA
The DNA here is from genome assembly GCA_003446775.1 of Chloroflexota bacterium. Lineage (GTDB taxonomy): Bacteria > Chloroflexota > Dormibacteria > Dormibacterales > Dormibacteraceae > UBA10449. Next base: position 4,038 of record DMCH01000112.1, on the reverse strand, counting down.
GACCCCGACGAGGTGCTGGTCGACATCGGCGCCAAGGCGGAAGGGGTCATCTCGAGCAAGGAGCTCGGCCTGCGCGGAGAGGTGGAATCGATCGGCCTTGTGCCGGGCGACCTCATCAAGGTCTACGTCCTTCAGCCCGAAAACGAAGAGGGCAACGTCGTCCTCAGCCTTCGGCGCGCCCGCGCCGAGACCACGTGGCTCGTGGCCGCGGAGAAGCAGACCGATGGTTCGGTGATCGAGGCTGACGTCCGTGAGCAGAACAAGGGCGGTCTCATCGTCAACGTGCTCGGGCTCCGTGGCTTCTTGCCCTCGAGCCAGGTGGCGCGTGCCTATGCAGGCAGCCTCGAGTCGCTGGTCGGACAGCGCATCCCGGTCAAGATCCTGGAGGTCAACCGCAAGCGCAACCGGCTGATCGTCAGCCAGAAGGCGGCGGAGGACGAGGATCGCGCTCGCAAGCGCGAGGAGCTGTTCAGCCGGCTGCAGATGGGTTCCACGGTCAAGGGGACCGTCTCCGGCATCACGAGCTATGGCGCGTTCGTCGACATCGGCGGCGCGGACGGGCTCATCCACATCTCGGAGCTGTCTTGGGACCGTGTCTCCAAGGTCACCGACGTGCTGCAGCTGGGCGAGGAGCTGACCGTCAAGGTCATCAAGCTCGACCCTGAGCAGACCCGCATCTCGCTGTCGCTGCGTCAGCTGCAGCAGGACCCGTGGGAGAAGCTGGTGCAGTCGATGCCGATCGGCTCGATCGTCGAGGGCCAGGTCACGAAGACGAAGAAGTACGGGGCCTTCCTCCAGATCATGATCGGGATCGAGGGCTTGCTGCATATCTCGGAGCTCTCGTGGGATCACGTCGAGCGGACCGAGGACGTGCTCAAGGTGGGCGAGACGCTGCAGGTGAAGGTGATCGGGATCGATACCGCGCGGCGGCGGATCTCGCTGAGCCTTAAGCAGCTGTCGGCGCCTCCGGCGAGCCTGGGTGCGAGCCGCAGCGAGCGGCGCACTGGTGAAACCGAGGAGTACGAGGACATGGGGGACGAGTCCTAGCCGGACGCGTCTGCCGGTCTAAGTTCAGGCGCCGAGGTCGGCCAGTCGCTGGTGGGCCGGGGCGTAGTACGGATCGATGACCAGGGCCCGCTGATAATCGCGTCGAGCTGATGCTTCGTCGCCGAGCCTGAGCTCGGCATCGCCGAGATCGACGTACAGCTGTGGCTCCGTTTCGCCGAGGTCGGCGGCTCGCTGCAACTCAATGACTCCTGCGTGCTCGTCACCGGAAGCGGTAAGGGTTCGACCTAGATTCCAGTGGTATCGGGACTGCAGCGGATCGACCCTCACCGCCAGGTCGGACCGGCCTTCCCAGTTCCAGGTCTCGGCGAGCACCGGCAGCACGCTCAACCAGACAGCCGCCGCTACTAGCGCCAAGGCCACCAGCGACCGCGCAGTAGCGGTACCACGCGGGCTCGCACCGTCCGCGATCGAGGTTGCCGGGGATTCGGTCTCCGCCGCGCGGACGCCCGACCACGCCGTGCCGGCGAGCAACCAGAACGCTCCCGTGGCCGGTGCCCAATCGAAGTTGAACAACACCCAGACCGTGTAGCCAATGCACGCGGCGCCGAGCGCGGCCACGGAATCACTGAAGCGATGCCGCCAGATGCCTCGGAGCAGCGTCAGCAGGACCCAACCCTGGGCGGCGAGGCCGAGGATCCCCTGCGTGGCCGCGGTCTCGAGGATCCCCGAGTGGGTGCGGTCGTAGGTGACGCCCGGCGCCCAGTCCGCGCTCACGAAGCCTCCGAACGAAAGCCCGGTTGCGTCCTCACCCCAACCGGTCACGGGTCGTGCAGCGATCAGGCGCAGCGCGTCGGGCCACAGCTGGAGTCGACTTCGAGCCGGGTCGTTGTTGAGAAGGCTGAGGGGCCCAAAAACGATCGTCCACAACGCTGCCGACACCAGCGCGCCGGACACGAGTGCCGACCCGGCCGCCCAGAGCGGGCGACGAAATGCGAAGACGACCAGGGCCAGACAGCCGGCCAGTGCGCCGAGCCCTCCGCTCCGGGACGTGGAGACGTATAGACCCCCCGCCATCACCGCCGCGCCCAGCCACCAGGCGACGAGGAAGCGATCGGAAAGGCGGAAACCGCGAGCGACCGCGAGGGGGAACGCCATCGCAATCAGAGCACCGAGGAGGTTGGCATTGCCGATGTTCCCGTCAGGCCGAAAGTCGACCCTGCCGGCTGCCTGGATCACGGCTTCTAGACTCGCAACCGAGGTCCCGAAGACGAACGCCGCCACCACCCACTCGCGGCCGCGCTCGTTTCGAATCAGCCAGACGGATATGGCCAGAAGGCCGAGGTAGCTCAAACGCACCGGCAGCGACTCGTATCGTGTGTAAGCGCCGGCCAGGCTCAGCGGCCACGACACAGAGAACGCGAAGGCGATCAGCGCGGCCGCCGCGGCGGCGATCAGCGGCAGGCGGAGCTGCCCCAGACCGGGCCCTCCGGGCAGCAGCAGGGCCAGCCCCGTGCCGATGCAGGCGCCGGCGATCACGATCGACATGCGCGGCAAGATGAATGAATCGACCGCGTTGGGTATAAAGACAGTCGGAAGCGCTAAAGCAATGGCGGCCGGCAGGTAGTTCCCGAGGCGCTCAAGAATTGGTCTCATAGCGCCTCCGCTATAAAGAAATCCGACGGCTGAGTCGGACGCTATATTAGAAGCGAGGGTGCTGGGAGGCACCCAAGCTCAGATCGAGGAGGTGCTGGCCCCACCTCGGTAGCCGGGTTCCAGGAGGAAACGATCTTGTATCCGTTTGAGAGATTTACTGAGCGAGCCAAGAAGGTTCTGACGCTCGCCCAAGAAGAAGCAGAACGATCGCACCACAGCTATATCGGAACCGAGCACCTGCTCCTGGGCCTGCTTCGCGAAGGTGAAGGCCTGGCCGCCAAGGTCCTCAACAACCTTGGCGTCGAGATCGGCAAGGTTCGCCAGACGATCGAGTCCGTCCTCGGTCGGAACGAGCGGATCATCATCCA
>DMCH01000112.1:0-707 GCA_003446775.1 Chloroflexota bacterium | reverse complement strand
TCGCGCGTCAAGAAGGTCATCGAGATCTCCTTCGAGGAAGCGCGGCGGATGGGGCACAACTATGTCGGCACCGAGCACCTGTTGCTCGGGCTGCTCATCGAAGGCGAGGGCATCGCCGCCCATGTGCTCGAAGACCTGGGCGCCACACTGGAGAAGGTGCGCTCAGAGATCGAGCGCCTGCTGCACGACTCGAGCGCCGAAACCGAAGCCGAGCCGGCTCCCAAGAAGCCTTCCAAGACACCGCTTCTCGACCAGTTCGGCCGCGACCTGACGGAGCTTGCGCGGCGCAATCAGCTCGACCCGGTGATCGGTCGCGAGACCGAGATCGAGCGTGTCATCCAGATCCTCAGCCGGCGCACGAAGAACAACCCCGCGCTCATCGGCGAGCCCGGCGTCGGCAAGACGGCGATCGCCGAAGGGCTGGCGCAGCAGATCAATCTCGGCAACGTGCCCGAATCTCTGCAGCACAAGCGCGTGCTCACGCTCGACATGGGCGCGTTGGTGGCCGGCACGAAGTATCGCGGCGAGTTCGAGGAGCGTTTGAAGAAGATCCTCGACGAGATTCGCTCGAGCCGCGAGGTCGTCCTGTTCATCGACGAGCTGCACACGCTCGTCGGCGCCGGCGCCGCTGAGGGCGCCATCGACGCGGCCAACATCCTGAAGCCCGCATTGGCTCGCGGTGAGATCCAGTGCATCGGGGCGACGAC
>DMCH01000103.1:46230-47945 GCA_003446775.1 Chloroflexota bacterium | reverse complement strand
GCGTCGCTGCCTCGTTGGTGTGGATCGATCAGGTCGATGGGGTCGAGCTGGTTGCCGCAGTTGTCGCACTGGTCGCCGCGCGCGCTATCGAAACCGCAGATCGGGCACTTGCCCTCGATGTAGCGGTCCGGCAGCGTGCGACCGCTGGCGGGATCGAAAGCGCCCATCTGCGTCTTCTTGACCAGGTAGCCCTTCTCGTAAAGCTTGAGGAACAGATCCTGGGTGACGCGATAGTGGTTGGCGGTCGTCGTGCGCGTGAAGATGTCGTACGTCATCCCCAGTCGGCGAAGGTCCTCGACGATCAAGGCGCTGTTGTGGTCGACGAACTCGCGCGGTGGCACGCCCTGCTTGTCGGCCTCGTAGGTGATCGGAGTGCCGTGCTCGTCGGTCCCGCTCGCCATCAGCACGCGGGAGCCACGCAACCGCTCGAAGCGCGCGAGCACGTCGGCAGGCACGGCAAAGCCGGCCACGTGGCCGATGTGGCGAGGGCCGTTGGCATAGGGCCATGCCGGCGCCACCAGGACCGTTCGTCGTTCAGGCTTTGTTTCGGGCACCGGAGATCACAAGGGTAAACTCGCCGCGCGGCGGGTCGCCAAGTGCGGCAAGCACCTCTGGCGCCGTTCCACGCAAAACCTGCTCGTGGAGCTTCGTGAGCTCACGGCCCACTGTCACGTGGCGCTCGGGCAAGACCTCGGCGACCACTGCGAGCGACTTGCGCACTCGGTAGGGCGACTCGAATGCGACCGCGGGACGTGGATCGTCCGCGAGCGTGGCCAGCAGGCGGCGCATCTCGCCGGGCTTGCGCGGCAGGTAGCCGAGGAAGGTGAAGCCAGGTCCCCCATACCCCGCCACTGAGAGCGCCGCGGTGATCGCGCTCGCGCCGGGGATCGGCACCACGGTGTGGCCCCCGGCCCAGGCGGCTTCTACCAGCGCCTGCCCAGGGTCGGAGAGTGTGGGCGAGCCGGCGTCGCTCACCAGGGCGACGTCACCTTCGTCGAGAGCTGACAGGACGCGGGGCAGGCCGCGCCGCTCGACAGGCGCTCGATAGCTGATGAGCGGCTTGCGGATGCCGTGACGCGCGAGCAGCCGCGACGTGATGCGTGTGTCCTCTGCCGCGATCGCGCTCACCTCGCCGAGGATCCTGACCGCACGGGCGGTCACGTCTTCCAGGTTGCCGATCGGCGTCGCCACCACGAATAATCGGCTCAATCCTCCAACCACTCGCCGACCCGATCCGAGATCTCTTCCGACGGGCCCACGAACCTCGAGGCCGGCGGAAGGACGTCGAGGAACGCTTGGCCGTAATCGCGTCCGAGGATCCGGTTGTCGAGGATGACCACCGCCCCGCGGTCGCTCGACCGGCGGATGAGCCGCCCGAAGCCCTGCTTCAGCCGCAGCGCTGCCTGTGGTAGCGCCAGTTGCGTGAATCCGTCGCGAACCCGCTCGGCACGAGCCGCGTAGACGGGATCGGTCGGCACCGGGAACGGAAGGCGAACCATGATCACGCAGCTCAGGCGCTCGCCAGGGACATCGATCCCCTCCCAGAAGCTGGAGGTCCCGAGCAGGAGCGGCCGCTCCGCCTCCTCGAATGCCTTTAGCAGCGGCCGGCGCTGGCCGTCGATGCCCTGGGCCAGGATGAGCACGTCATCGAGGTCCACCCGCTGCTTCAGAGCCGCATGGACGTCGCGCAGCTGGCGGTGAGATGTGAACAGCAC
>DMCH01000103.1:29429-45922 GCA_003446775.1 Chloroflexota bacterium | reverse complement strand
GGGCAGGTCGGTCGGCAGGCAGACCAGAGCCTGGTGGAGGAAGTCGAACGGCGAGGGCAGGATGAGCTCTTCCGCCTGTGGCCCCAGGCCGATGCGGGAGCGGAAGTAGTCGAAGCTCCCGCCCACCGCCAAGGTCGCCGAGGTGAAAACCGTCGACCGGCGCTCCGAGTACACGCGCTCCCGCAGCAGCGTGCCGACGTTGATGGGCGCAGCCCTCAGGACGAGGTTCTCGCTGCGGGCGGCGAGGGTGAACCAATAAACGCGGTTGGGGTCGGGTTCGAGCAGAGCCTCTCCCAACAGGGTCGTGGCGCCCTGGAGCCGGCCGCGGATGATCTCCAGCTCGCGCACGCTCTGGTCGGGTTCCGATCCACCCAGCCATTCCCGCGCGCCGCCCACCGCCCGGCGCAGCACGCCGTCGAGGGCCGCCAGCGAGGTGGTCGCATTCTCCCCCTCGAGCCGCACCCTCTCCCAGCCTTCGTCCTCGCGAAGGGGCGGGGTCAGGCGGAGCGACTCCTCGCGCCTTTCCGAATCGTTGAGGCGGCTTGCGACCCAGGTGACCGCTGACGCGAAGAGCTCGCGCACACGCTCGGCTGTGGCCAGCGTCAAAGGCATGGCTTCGGCAAAGGCCTCGTCGGACGCGCCCAGGTGCGGCTGGCGTCGGAGCTCGGCCAACAAGCCTGACGGGCTCTCTCGACTTCCGCCCAGTCTTTCCAGCAAGGCCTGGAGCCCGGGCCCGTCGACCTCCTGGCGCAGGCCGCGCGTGGCCGCGTCCTCGAGATGGTGGGCCTCGTCGATGACGAGATGATCGAACTCCGGCAGCAGGCCGCCCCCGATCTCGGCGTCGGCCAGCAGCAGCGCGTGGTTGACCACCACGAGGTCTGCCGCCTCGGCCTCCGCGCGGGCCCTGTGCACGTAGCAGTCTTCTTTGGTGCAATGGATGCCGACGCAGTCCATCGGGTCGGACGCGATGCGCGCCCAGAACACCTCCTCGCGGCCGTGAAGCCTGAGCTCGGAACGGTCGCCGCTTTCGGTGCTGTGGAGCCAGACGAGGACTTTGAGCTTGAAGCGAAGGTCGTCGGAGTCCTGGCACGGCTCGCCGAGGTAGCGGCGCCACCGCCGCAGCGACACGTAATTGGACCGGCCCTTGAGGAGGCACGCTTTGAAGTTCCACGGCAGCCACTCGCGCAAGCCCGGCAGGTCCTTGCCCATGAGCTGCTCCTGCAGCGTGTGGGTGTCGGTCGACACGACCACGCGCTCCCCATGGCGCACGGCTCGCGCGATGGACGGCACCAGGTAGGCAAGGCTCTTGCCCGTGCCGGTGCCCGCCTCCACGAGCAGGCTCCCGCCCCGGGCCTGGATCTGGGCGACGGCGAGCAGCATCTGCAGCTGTGGCTCGCGGTGCTCATAGCCTGGGAGCACGCCGGCCAACGGGCCCTCGGGGCCGAGCAAAGCCGCGACCAGGTCTGGGTCGTCGGGCGGCAGCCCTGACTTCGCCGCGTGGTGGGTGTGTACCCGAGGCGCCGAAGCGGCAGTCGAGTCCGGATTCGGCGCCGCCAGGGCGTCGGCGAAAAACCGGGCGATCGGCCAGGCATAGGGCGCAACCAGCGCGAGCATCGATTCCTTGAGGTTCTCGTCGAGCGCAGCCGCCTCGTCACGCAGGCGCAGCAGGAGCTGGCGCGTAGCGTCGGCATCGTCCAGCGCGCGATGCGGTCTCGGCTGCGAGAAGCCGAGGTCAGTCGCCAGCAGCGGCAGGCTGTGACTGGGAGCCGCCGGCATCAGGATGCGAGCGAGGTCGAGCGTGTCGAGGATCTCGGTTGTCTCGTTCCAGTGGCCGGCGGCCGTGAGAAAGTCGACGTCGAGGCGGGCCCCATGGCCAACGGGCTGACGGCCGCGCAGGAATTCGCCCAGCTCCGCCAGAGCCGTCTCCTCCGTTCCGGCTCCTCGCAATTCCTCGGCCTTGATTCCCGTCAAGCGAAGGACCGGCTCGGGCACGGATCGCCCAGGGTCGACGAGGCGCTCCATGGATGCCGTGACGCCCGCGGGCGTGAAAGCGACCGCACCGACCTCGATGACTCGGTCACGGGCCGGGTCGAGACCGGTCGTCTCGAGGTCAATGGCAGCGTATTCCGGCACCGGCGCTTTGGATTTTACGAGCGACGTCCCCTCCGTATCAGGGGCGTTGAGACGTGCGGCGATTGGTATATTTGCGCGGCGATGCAGACCGGCGCGATCGAGGCCCCCAAGAAACTCGAGGATCTGCACGTCCGGAGGGACCTGGTCGCCAGCCTCCTCTTGCGGACGTTGGCCTTCGCCGACCAGTTGAGCGGCGCCGCGATCGAGACCAGGCTCGGGCTTCCGTTCGAGACCCTCCAGCCGCTGATCGAGGAATTCCAGAAGAGCCAGCTCATGGACACGATGGGCTTCTCCAACGAGCCCGGCCTGGAGGGCCGTCCGATCCCGGTCCGCATGAGCTACACGGTGTCGAGCGCGGGCCGGCAGCGTGCGGCGGAGATGTCCGCCGTGCAGACGCGCTACCTCGGGCCCTGCCCAATCAACTTCGACGACTACCTCACCCTCATCCGCTCGCAGTCCACGGGCAAGGCCAATGTCACCGACGCCTCGCTGAAGAAGGCGCTCGGCACCCTGGAGCTCGAGCAGCACGTGATCGACCAGATCGGCGGCGCCATGGTGTCGCGCGCTTCGCTGTTCATCTTCGGTGCGCCCGGCAACGGCAAGAGCACCATCACCGAGCGCATGGCGCTGCTGATGGGCGCCCCGGTCGAGATCCCGCATGCAGTCGCCGTGGGCGACGAGATCATCCGGGTCATCGACCCCGTCTACCACAAGATCGCCGACGGCCCTCAGCCGATCGACCGGCGGCTGGTCAAGGTCGAGCGGCCCGTGGTCGTCGCCGGCGGCGAGCTCAAGCTGGTGCAGCTCGATCTCACGTACGACTCATCCAACCGCTATTACGAGGCCCCCCTGCAGTGGAAGGCCAACGCCGGCGTGTTCGTCATCGACGACTTCGGGCGCCAGGAAGTGCCGCCGATGCGGCTCCTCAACCGGTTCATCGTGCCGATGGAGAAGAAGGTCGACTACCTCGACCTCTCCGCCTCGGGCCGCAAGATCGAGCTGCCGTTCCTGTGCCAGATCGTCTTTTCCACCAACCTCTCGCCCACCGAGCTTGTCGACGAAGCCTTCCTCCGCCGCATGGCGTACAAGATCGGCGTGAGCAATCCGTCGCCTGAAGCCTTCGGCCGCATCCTGCGCTACGAGTGCGACCGCCAGGGCGTCTCGTTCGACGAGAAGGCGATCGGTTATCTCCTCAACAACCTCTACGGCAAGAAGCCGCTCCGCGGCTCTCACCCGCGCGCGCTCATCGCCCGCCTGGTCGACCTGGCCAACTACCGGCAGGAACCGCCCCGGCTCACGCCGCAGACGTTGAAGGAGGCATTCGACGCCTGCTTCAACCCCGCGCTCGGCAGCCTGACCGAAGAGGACTGGGCCCGACCCGCGATTACGTAGTCGGTGCGCGTCGCCCTTGCGGTCCTGCTTCTGGTTCTCGGCGTCCCGTTGACCGGCTTTGGTGCCTGGCTGATCGCTAAATCCAGATTGCCAACCTGGATGAGGGGAATTTGGAAGTGGCCCCTGGGCGACAATCTGTCGCTCGAAGTCGTTCGCATGGTCGGTTGGGCGAGCGTTCTGGCAGGGTCTGCATGCCCTCCGATGATTGTTCTGTTGATCTTGTGGAATCGAGGCACAACCGCGTGGATTGCTTCGATCGTGGCCATGCTGTTCGCCGGCGCCGCGGCATTCGCCACGATTTGGAGCGTACGGCTCTCTCGCACTAACCCAGCAAAGCTGAACTGATCAATGAGCCGCGCGCGGCATTTAGGCTGTCCTGTCTCGGAGATGTTGAGACGCGGGGTTATCTGCGAGACGAGTTGCGGCAATGACCGTCGTGCGCAAGGACCACTTAATCGCGCTGAAGCCGGGCGAATAATCGCCTAGTCCGGCCCGCGCGCCAGCTGCCCGAACGTCGTGGTGGGCGGAATGGTCAGCATGCGCCCGTCATCGCTGCGAACGATTTGCCAATGGCCTTCGTGAACCATCCAGTGATGCCGGTGGCAAAGTAGGATGAGGTTGGAGAGATCGGTCGATCCGCCGTGGATCCAGTGGACCACGTGGTGCGCAGCGCTCGATTTTGCCGGCCGGTCGCAACCCGGCCACCGACAGTGGCCGTCGCGGGCGTTGAGCGCCCGGCGCGCGGGCCCCGACACGGTTCGCTTGGAGCGCCCCACGTCGATCACAGTTGATTCCGATCCGAGCAGGACGCGGGTAACGCCGCTGTCACACGCGAATCGCTCCACCGTCTTGGCTGAGATCGGCAGGGAGAAGTCCATCTCCGCCGCAGACGCGCCGGCCAGGCCGAGCAGGGTTTCCACAGAGCTGGTGACCTGGATCTGCGGCCTCGGCATGGCACCCTCCGCCAGCTCCACGAGGGCATCCGCCAGCCGGCGATCCCGCTCGCGGGTGTCGTCCTCGCCGCAGACCCGTGCCAGAGGCTCGAGCGCGGTCCGCACCGCCGCCCCGCCCACGGCGTCGAGGATCCCGTTGATTAGGTAAGAACCGTCCGCCCACATGCTCAGGTGGAGGCTGCGGTTCTCGACTTGCTCGGCCTGCTCGGCGGCATAACCCTTCGGGTCGGCCGCGTGGCGGAAATGACGGCAGATGTGGTGGAACTTGCCCGGCGAGTTCTCGCGCGCCTGCTCCAGGAGCCGGCCCTCTTGAAAGCGATCCGGCACGGCATTCATCGTGCGAGCCATGACGGTGAGATGAGCGAAGCCGATCTCGCCGCTCTTCACAGCCTGGAAGCTCTCGGGCAGTCGCTCCAGGTTCTCGCCCACAGCCAAACAGTTGGCTGCGGTCGTGCTGGTCATATGGCAGGTGTGGCGGATCCAGTCGATGGGGCTGGTCGAACCCTGCTCGTCGTACTCGTTGGTGCCGGCGAACTCAGCAGCGGTCTGCGCGAACTCCAGCTCCAGGCTGTCGATGGTCTGGCGGAGGCCGACGAGCTTGTAGCCCAGCAGCTCTCCTGACATACCAACCCCACACCCTACCGTCATGACGACATTGTACGAACATCTGTTTGGAGCGTCAACAAAATCGTCCGGTTAATTTCAAGAAACACGAAAACAAGGAGTGCTTAGAGCATCCAGTGCCATCCCTCCCAAACCAGGCGCGCTTTCAGCCTCCGGCCCGGCCCCAACTCCCTCTTCCCAGTCAATTGCCTGGGATAGGGCGATTTAGGTCTCAGCGGGGATGGTCACTCCTCGCAATCGTTTTCGCCACGCGGCCAGGTCTCGAAATGCTCCCCGCTGGTATTCGGGCAGCAGCTCCGCGACCTCGAGCATGATCGCGTCCGATGCCTCCTCCCGGGTGATCTTCGTACCGTCTGGGCGTTTCGACAGGACGATGAACGGCTTCCCGAAGGTGATGCTGACGCGTGTGCGCCTCGGCCACCACGCCCCCTTGGGTAGGCACTCACGGGTGCCGGTGAGCCCGACGGGCACGACCGGGCAGCCGGTCTTCTGGGCGATGAAACCCGCCCCGGGCTCCGGCTGAGCGAGCACTCCCGACTCCACCCGCGTGCCCTCTGGATAAATGATCAGCGCGTGCCCGGACTTCAAGATTTCGAACGCCATGCGCAGCGCGGTGCGGTCCGCGGAGTGGCGCACCACCGGGAATGCGTGGTAATTGCGGAACAACCAGGTCACGAATCCGCCCTTGAAAAACTCGGACTTCGCCATGCTCCAGGAGTCGCTCCGCGGCAGGAAAGCCGGGACCATCGGCGGATCGAGCGTCGCCGAATGGCTCGGGCAGATGATCAATGGACCGCGGCGAGGCACGTTCTCGACGCCGACTACTTTGAACAGACCGAGCAGGAACGTGAGCGTGATCGCGCGCATGAGCCAGCGCATGAATGCGTAGATCACCGGCCCACGCCTCTCTTGTCGACGCGTCGGGCGATGAGGTCCACCACCTGGTCGACGTCAAGGTTGTCGGTGTCGACCACAAACGCATCGGGCGCCGGCCGCAGAGGCGCCACCGCGCGCTCGGTATCGAAGCGGTCTCGGGTCTCCACCTCTCGACGCATCACCGCGGGATCGACGCTCTCTCCGCGACGCTCGAACTGACCTTCCCGCCGGCGCACCTTCTCGTCCAGGCTCGCGACCAGGAAGAATTTGTTGTCCGCATCGGGAAATACGACGGTGCCGATGTCACGGCCTGCCATCACAACGCCTGTGCGTCCCAGCTTCCGCTGCTGCGCGACGAGCGCTTCTCGCACGCCCGGGTTGGCGGATACGCGAGGCAGGGCTTCGGCGAAGTCGGCGTCGTAAATCCCGTCGGTCATCTCGACCCCGTCCGCCCACACGCGGTCGCCCTCCACCGTCAGCTGCACCGAGTGTGCAAGCCTCGCCACCGCGTCGGCGTCGCCGGGGTCGATGCCGCGCTCGGCCGCCAGCCTGGTGATGGCCCGATACATGAGGCCGCTGTCGATGAAAGGGAGGCCGAGCCGCTCGGCGACGCGCTTGCCGACCGCCGACTTCCCGGTCGCCACGCCTCCGTCGATGGCGATGATCACGGAGGCTCGATCCGCACAGCGCGATGCAGGGCTTCGACCTCGGCTTCGCCCAGTACACGCCAGTCGCCGGTTTTCAAGCGGCCGAGCTTGAGCGGGCCGAAACCCGTGCGTCGCAAGGACTGCACCTTGTGGCCCACCGCGTGCAGCATCCGGCGCACCTGCCGGTGGCGACCCTCGCGGATGACCACGCGCAGCTCGGTGTGGCCCGAACCCAGGGCCGGATCGAAGCCCGCGACCTCGACCTCCGCGGGCGCGGTCTTGCCGTCATCGAGATCGACGCCCTTCCGCAGCGAATCGAGGTCGCCCGCGCTCGGGCTCCCGGCGACGATCGCGACATACTCCTTGGCGACCTTGTACCGCGGGTGCGTGAGTCGAAACGCCAGCTCGCCGTCATCAGTGAGCACGAGAAGGCCGCTCGTGTCGGCATCGAGACGGCCGACCGGGAAGAGCCGGTGCCCGGACAGTCCCTCCTCACCGACCGCGTCGAGAACAGTGGCGCGGTCGGCTTCGTCTTTCGCGGTCGTGATCACACCCACCGGCTTGTTGAGCATGAGATAACGGTGCTTCGTGCGCGGCTTGACGGCCCGGCCGTCGACGGTGACTGTGTCTTGATCCGGGTCGACGAGCACGCCCGAAGGTGGTGGGACCTCGCCGTTCACACGCACCGACCCGGAGGCGATCAGCTCATCTGCGCGCCGCCTGCTGGCGACGCCGGACCGCGCCAGGAAGCGGTTCAGCCTTTCCAATCAAGCCGGGTCCAAAGTCTCACTGGGCCGAGAGTGCCGGTTTGGGCAGATGATCGAGCGACTCCAGGCCCATCACCTGGAGGAATCGCATCGTCGTGCCATAGAGTTTCGGCTGCCCGGGACCGCTACCGCGGCCGACCTCGACGATGAGCTCACGCAGCTCGAGGTTGGTGAGAACGCTCTCGCAGTTGACGCCGCGCACCTCTTCGATGCGCGAACGCGGAACCGGCTGCTGATAGGCGACGATGGCCAGCGTTTCGTAGGCGGCCGCGGAGAGCTTGCCCGAAACCTCTGGACGCAGCGCCCGCCGTACGGCCGCAGCAAACGCCGGCCTCGTGGCGAGGTGGAGCTCGTCATGGTGCCGCATCAGCATCACGCCTCGGCCCTCGAGCGACTCGCGCAGCTTGTCCAGCGCGTGGTCCACCGCGGTCTTGTCGCTGTCAGTGGCTTGCTGCAGCTCACGCAGCGTCAGGGGCCGGTTGGAGCTGAACAGGATGGCTTCGATCGCCGCGGGCAGGCTGCTCAAGTGGCGCTGTTCGATTGTCTGGGCTCGATATGGATCGGCCCGAAGCGTTCTTTCTGACGCACGCTGATCAACGACCGGCGCAGAAGCTCGAGCACCGCGACAAACGTGACCACCGCCTCCAGCCGGTCCTCGGACTCGAGGATCAGCTCGAGCAGCTCGATCGGTCCGTGGCGAAGCCGCTGCGTGATGACATCGAGCTTCTCGGCGAGCGTCCAGGTGCGTCCCGTGACCACCACCGGGCGCGGCGGGATGCGCGCGAGGACGCTGTTGAAAGCCACGACGAGGAGACCGATCTCGAGCGGCTGCTCCTGGCCCCCCGGCTCAATGGGACGCGCGGGCGGGGGAAACGAGAACGTGTCCTGCTCCGCCCGCTCCATCAGTCCTTCGGCCATCTGTTTGTAAATCCGGTACTCCTCGAGCCGCTTACGCACCTCTTCCTCCCAACCGAGAAGGTCGGTTTCTTCGTCGGTCGGCGGCTCGCCGGGCAGAAGCCGGATCGATTTGAGCAGCAGCAGGCGCGCCGCCATCCAGAGGAACTCGGCCATTTCTTCTGGATCCGCGACTTCGCGTGCCGCGATCTCGACCAGGTAGGCGTCGGTGATGCGCGCCAGCGAGACCTGGAAGATGTCGACCTCCTCGCGCTCTGCCAATGCGAGGAGCAGCTCCAGCGGTCCTTCAAAAACTGGCGTCTTGACATCCAATCTGGCCGCGTTCGCGAGATTACGCGGGCCAGCGACCGGCGGTTCCACGAGGGCTAACTCTATCGAAGGTCTACTTGATGGAACCGCTCGGCCCTGGCGCTGTAACGCCAGCGACGGCGCAGGCCCGCCGGGCTCGGGGTCTGGCTCGCGTGCGCCAGGCGGGCCTCGATCTTGTCCTCGAGAACGTCGCCGACGTCGACCTCGAGGGTCGGCTGCTGGCCGGCGAAGCACCAGGCCTCCTTCGTCTCATGCGGCTCTCCGGCCTTCGGGTACGTGAGCGGGTCGCGGGCGCAAGGCCAGGCGGCATCGAGGGCGACCCTGCCCACGATGCGGTGGTCGGGGTGATAGCGATAACCGACGTTGGGATCGAACGTAAGCAAGACGTCGGGCTTGGTGGCCCGGATCTCGCGCACGAGCTCCTCTCGCAGCTCCAGGTCCTCGACCAGCTCTGCATCTGGATGGCGCAGGAAGGCGACGCGCTTCACGCCCATCACATACGCGGCCGCCTCCTGCTCGCGCTCGCGAAGGCGTGCGACCTTCGCGCGCGATTTGGAGACATCTCGCGCTCCTTTGTCACCCGAGGTGGCGAGGACGAAGTCGACGATCACTCCCCGCGCCGTCATCTTCAAGACCGTGCCGCCGCAGTAGAACTCGATGTCGTCGGGGTGCGCAACGATGCAGAGCGCGCGTTTGATCCGGCGATCGTCAGGTCCGCTGAAGAGCTTCCGCGCCGCCATCACTTTCTCGTGCGGGCCTCATCGAGCAGCTCGCGTGCGCGCGCGAGCGCCTTGGCGGTGACTCCACCACTCATCATCCGGGCGAGCTCCGCCGCGCGCTCATCGTCGGAGTGCAGCTCGCGCACCGAGACGACATTGCGCCCGTCGGAGCCCGGGGATTTCTCCACCAGCAGATGGTGGTCGGCAAAGGACGCGATCTGAGCGAGGTGCGTGACCACGAGCACCTGGCGCTTGGCACCGAGCGCCTTGAGGCGCAGGCCGACCTGAGTCGCGGCCTCGCCGCCGATGCCGGCATCGACCTCATCGAAGACCAGCGTGGGCATCCGATCGGCGTCGGCGCCGACCGTCTTGATCGCGAGCATCAACCGCGCCAGCTCGCCGCCCGAAGCCACGCGCGCGAGCGGCGCCAGCGGCTCGCCGGGGTTGGCCGAAAACATCATCTCGGCGAGCTCCGCGCCTTGTGGCCCGATCTCCGCCCGCGGCCGGAGCTCGACCTCGAAGCGGGCACCTTCCAGGCTCAGGCCCTGGAGCTCGGCGGCGACCGCCTTCTGCATGCGCCGCGCCCCCTCCACGCGCGCTTTGGTCAGGCGGCCGGCTGCAGCCTCGAGGCGAGCACGAGCTTGATCCCGCTCCCGCTCGGCGGCTGCGACCGCGCCGTCCAGATCTTCGGTGGCGCCGACCTGCCGCTGCAGCCGCTCCTCCTCGGCGATGGCGGTTTCCAGGGTGCCGCCGTGCTTGCGCTTGATGGCGTCGAGCACCGCCAGCCGGGTCTCGATCGCCTCCAGGCGTCCCGGGTCGGAGTCGAGGGCTTCCGAGTAGCGGCGGAGCTCCGCGGCGACGTCCGCGACCTCCTCTTCCAGGGCCGCCAGCCGCGCCGCCTGCGGCGCCAGTCTCGGATCGAGGTCGGCGGCTGACCCCACCGCCGCCGAAGCGCGCGCGATCCCGTCCTCATGAAGGGCGCTCACCGACTCGTGTCCGAGCTCCGCGAGCCTTGCGGCGTGCCGGACCGCAGCCCGTTCGGCGGCGAGAGCCGCGTCCTCGCCCGGGCGCAGGTTCGCATTCTTCAGCTCTTCGAGCTGCCAGCGCAGGTATTCCTGCTCTCGGTGCCCGCGGGACCGCATAGTCTCGAGCTCCGCCAGCGCGCTCGTGGCGGCGGCCCAGGCCGTGTGCGCCACCCCGACCGCCACGACCATCTCTCGACAGCCGGCATATCCGTCCAGCAGGTCGGTTTGCGTGTCCGTGTCGAGCAGGGCATGGTGCTCGTGCTGTCCGTGGACCGCCACCAGATTGCGGCCGAGCTCGCGAAGCTGCACCGGGCTGGCGCTGCGTCCGTCAATCCTGGCGGTGCCGCGCTTCCCGAGCTCGCGTTCGAGGACCAGGGCCGAACCTCCGGACTCGAACACACTCTCGACCGTCGCGCGCTGCGCGCCATGCCTGACCTGGTCGGCGCCACCCCGCGCGCCCAGGGTGAGACCAAGCGCGTCGACGATGAGCGACTTGCCGCTGCCGGTTTCGCCGGTCAGAAGGTTGAGCCCGGGCCCAAAGCGAACGCGGGACTCGGCCACCAGCGCCAGGTCGCGGACCTTGAGTTCTTTCAGCAACCTACTTCATGGGGACCAGCGGCCGGCCCCAACCGAGCTTCTCGCCAAGCCGCCGGTAGAAGCTCTCAGGCGGGCTGAACCGCACGACCATTAGAGGACGCGGATGCGAGCCGCACCGCAACCTGTCTCCGGCCTGGACCGAGCGACTCCGGCGTCCACCGTCGATGCGCAGCTCCGCGGGCCCGCGAACGACCGCCAGGGTGATGTCCTGGCCCGGTGGGAACACGATCGGCCGCACGGTGAGCGCGAAGGGATTCATCGGCACGAGCACGAGGTCGCGCAGCGTCGGTTCGAGGATCGGCCCGCCGCTTGCGAGCGCGTATGCAGTGGACCCGGTGGCCGTCGCGACCATCACCCCGTCGGCGTCGATGACCCCGACCGCCTGGCCGCCAACGTCGATCTCGACTCTGACCATCCGTGCCTCACCCGCGCGATTGATGACGGCCTCGTTGAGCCCGATCACCCTCGCGATGTTCTTTTTGTTTCGGGTCAGGGTTGCCTGCAGCACGTTGCGCTCTTCGATTCGGTAGTCGCCCTTGAAGAATCGCTTCAGGCCCGGCTCGAGCTCGTCCGCGTCGAGCTCCGTCAAGAAGCCCAAGCGTCCCAGGTTGACGCCGAGGAGGGGGATGCCGCGCGGCGCGGCGAGGCGCGCGCCGGCGAGGAACGTACCGTCGCCGCCGAGGGTGATGATGAGGGTCGTGCCTTTGAGCCGGCGGGTGATCGCGCTCACGGGGCCGTCGCGATCGACCTCCCAGGCCTCGCCCTTGTGCGCCTTGATCGTTTTGACCGCACTCGCAATCACGGACTTCTCTGCGCGCGGCGCGTGGATAATGCCGACCTTCATGCCGGCATGAGGTGCAGGAAGATCTCCTGGTTGCCTTCCGCGCCGGTCAGTTCGGAGGGAGCCTCGGCGCGAACCTCGTACCCGTGGACGGCGCACCACTCGCGCAGCCGGCGTAGGGCGGCCTCGACCGCCGCCGGGTCGCGTACGACGCCGCCCTTCCCCACCTCGGCCCGCCCGACCTGAAATTGAGGCTTGAATAACGCCACGACTTCCGCCTCCGGCGCGGCCCGTCGCAGGGCGGGCAGCACCTTCTCCAGCCCGATGAAGGAGACGTCGACGACGATGAGCGACACAGGCTCCGGGAACGACTCCAGCTCTCGGGCGTTGACCCGCTCGATCACCACTACGCGCGGGTCCGACCGCAGCCGCCAGTGCAGCAGGCCGCGGCCGACATCGATCGCGTACACGCGCGCCGCCCTGCGACGGAGCAGCACGTCGGTGAAACCGCCGGTGGAAGCTCCGATGTCGGCGCACACACGGCCCGACGGATCGACCCGGAAGGTGTCGAGCGCCGGCGCCAGCTTGAGGGCACCGCGGCTCGCGTAGTCGGGCGCTGACTCGACCGAGATCGCGGCATCCTCGCTCACCGAGCGGTCCGGCTTTCGGATCGTCTCACCGGCGACGCGCACCTTGCCCGCGAGGATCAAGGCCTGAGCCCGCTCGCGCGACTCGGCCAGGCCGCTTCTGGTCACCAGCACATCCAGGCGAGTCACTTCTAGAGGAGCAGCCCGACGCCGATCCCGATGGCGGCGCCCACGAGCACCTCGAAGGGCGTGTGGCCGAGCAGCTCTCGGAGAACCGGCTCCTGCACACCGCGCATGTGCACCAGGTCCTCGACCAGGCGGTTCAGCACAGCTGCCTGGCGCCCGGCGGCGCGGCGGAGGCCGGCGGCGTCGTACATGACCACGAACGAGAAGATAAGGGCGATCGCGAATTGAGGGGAAGTGACGCCGGCATATTTACCGATGGCGGTCGCCAGGCCCGCGACGATCGCGCTGTGGCTGCTGGGCATCCCACCCGTCTCGGCAAGCACGCGCAGGTTCAGCCGGTGCTGCCGCACCGAGGTCAGCGTCACCTTGGCGACCTGGCAGATCGTCCAGGCCACGATCGGGGCTAATAGGTATTTCAACCCCGCAATTGTGCGGAGAGGGCGTCCGCCCTGGCTTTCAAGGACTCCAGCCGAGCTTCGGCCTCGGCGAGGAGCCGGGCGGCGCGCTCATGAGCCGCGACGAGCTCGTCGAGCGGGGCGGTACCCTCCGCCAGCCGTCCGATGGTTTGCTCGAGGCTCGACAGCAGCTCTTCGAAGCTGGGCTGAGGCTGAGAGCTCAAGTCACCGTCGCGGCGACGCGACCCAGGATGCCGTTGACGAAGCGCCCGGCCTCGTCGCCCGAGAATGTCTTGGCGAGCTCGATCGATTCGTTGATGGCGGCTTTGGTGGGCACGCGGCGGTCGATGGTGATCTCGTAGACAGCGATCCGAAGCACGATGCGGTCCACCTTGGCCATCTGGTCGAGCTTCCAGTTGTCGGAGGCCTCGCTGAGGACTGCGTCCAATTTCTCTCGGTTGGCGATGACGCCACGCACGAGCTGGCCGGCAAAAGCCGTGACGTCAGCGGTCGCCGCGCCCTCACCCGCGTGATAGAGCAGGACCTCCTCGGGATCGTCAGCCGAAGCCTCGAGCTGGAACAGGACCTTGAGCGCCAGCTCCCTGGCCTGGTGCCGCTTCCCCAATGGCTGACCTGTTAGTTCGAGAAGGCGATGCTGGAGACGAAGACGTTGACCTCGCCGACCTCGAGCCCAAGCATTCGCTCGGTCGCCTCCACCACGTTGCCCTGGACCGCACTCGCCACATCCGCCAGCTTCGCATCGGAGTCGACGGTGATGAACACCTCGAGGTGGATGGACCGATCAGCTTCGACGATCACGCGCACGCCTCGATGGGCGGTCTGCCGGCGGACCCAGTCTCCGAAATGGCGCGCCGAGTGCTCATCCATGCCCGAGACGCCTTCCATCTCGCAGGCGGCAAGCGCCGCGATGCTGGCTATGACCTCGTTGGCCACTCGCACCGCACCCAAGCTGCCGTTGCTACCCATGGAGCCGATGCTACGCCCTCGCGCCCTAAGCCCGTTCCATATAGGACTGGGACCGGGTGTCGACCCGGATTACATCCCCGGTCTCGATGAAGAGCGGCACCTGGATCACCGCTCCCGTTTCGAGCGTGGCCGGCTTCGTGCCGCCTGACACCGTATCGCCGCGGAACCCAGGGTCTGTCTTGACGACCTTCAGCTCGACGTTGATGGGGAGCTCGACCCCGATGAGCTTGCCCTGGTACTTCAGCAGGTGCGCGATGCTGCCTTCTTTGAGCAGCGGCAGCACGGACTCGAGCATCTCCTCGTCGACAGGCACCTGGTCATAGGTGCGCGTGTCCATGAAGTAGTGGTGGGTGCCGTCCGAATAAAGGTATGTCGCCTCCGTCTTGTCGATGCGGACCGTCGGGAATTTGTCGCCGCTGCGAAAGCTCTGCTCGAAGATCGACCCGGTCAGCAGGTTGCGCAGCTTGGCCTTGATGACGGCGCCCGCGCGGGCGAGCTTGATGTGCTCGACGGTGACGACCTCGAGCAGCTGGCCGCCCATCTCGAACATGGTCCCGTTGCGAAAGTCACTGGTCGAGATCATTCGGGCTGATCGGCCAGGTACTCCATCGCGAGCAGGTAGCCGGTGAATCCAAGACCTGCGATCACGCCGCGCGCAGCGCGCGCCGTCACCATCTTCGACCGGAACTCCTCGCGCGCATGAACATTCGAGATGTGCACCTCTACGGTCGGGACGGCGAGCGCCTGCAAGCAGTCGAAAAGGGCCAGCGAGTAATGCGCGAAAGAGGCCGGGTTGATGATGATGCCTGCGGATCCCGGAGCCTGCTTTTGCAGGAAGTCGATGATCTCGCCCTCTCCATTGCCCTGAAAGAATTCAACCTGGACATTGAGCTCACCCGCTCTGACGCGAATCGCGTCCATCAGGTCGGCCAGCGACTTATTCCCGTAGATGTGGGGCTCACGCTTGCCGAGCAGGTTCAGGTTGGGGCCGTTGACGACTAGGAACCGCTTCATGCGAGCGCCTTGCGCACGAACCTGCGCACGACCCCGGCCGGCACCACATGTCCGGGCTCCGCGTGGCCGAGGCGCCGCGGCATGACCCAGGCCACCCTCCCTCGGCGCGCCTTCTTGTCGTGCTCGATCGCGGCCAGCACGCGCGCGGGATCGACGGCCGGCGATCGATCGGGCAATCCGTACTCGGTCAGCAGCGCATCCTGCGCCTCAACCAGGCGCGGACCGCAGAGCTCCAGGGACAGTGCGATCTTGGCCGCCACGCGCATGCCGAAGGCGACGGCCCGGCCGTGGGAAACGCGAAACCGGCTGGCCGCTTCGAGAGCGTGACCGGCGGTATGGCCGTAGTTGAGGATGGCGCGCGGACCGCGCTCGCGTTCGTCCCTCGCGACGACCAGAGCCTTGGCGGTGACGCAGCGGAAGACGACCCGCTCGAGGGCGCGGCGGTCACGAGCACGCAGCCGCTCACATTCCTTTTGCAGGAGCTCGAAGATGCCGCGATCCATCGCGACGCCGTACTTTACAACCTCGGCAAACGCGTCCCGATAGTTCACCGGTGGCAATGTTTCCAGACAGGCCATGTCCGCCACGACCGCTGATGGCGGCCAGAAAGTTCCGATTGCATTTTTGGAACGTACCCCGTTCACGCCCGTCTTGCCTCCGACGCTCGAATCGACCATCGCGAGCAACGTGGTCGGGACCGCGACTACGCGAATCCCGCGCAGCCAGACCGACGCGGCGAATCCCGCCAGGTCGCCGACGGTGCCGCCACCCACGGCGATCACCAGTCCGGCTCGGTCGATCTTCTGTCTTTCAAAAAAGGCAAGCACGTCATGCAGCGCAGTCATCGACTTCGAGCGTTCTCCGGCCGGCACCACGTAGATCGACGGCTTCACACCTGACGGCTTGATGGCCTTGGCGACCCTGTGCGCCCACGGCCGCACGTTGGAGTCGGTGACGATCACTGCCGACGATGGGTCTAATCGGCGGACAAGGTTGCGGAGCTCGCGGTGCACCTCGCTGCCGATGATCACGGGGTAGCTCCCCCGCGCCGCGTCGACGATCAGACGGACCAAAGCTTCAGAACCTCGGTCGCCACCGCATCCAGCGGGGCGTCCGCGTTGACGCGATGCGACGCCTCCTCATAGCGGGGCCGGCGCCGTTCCAGCAGTGCCTGGATCTCGTCGCGGGGATGGCCGAAAAACAGGGGTCGAGTCGCCTGGTGGCCGATCCGCCCCCAGATGGTTTCGAAGGATGCTTCGAGGTAAACGGTCGTCGCCCGCTCGCGGGTCAGCTTCCAGTTGGCGTCGTCAAGCGTCGCGCCGCCGCCGAGCGCGACCACGGTGTCGGGCTGGAGCGCCTTTGGCAACAGACTCGATTCGATGGACCGAAAAACGGCCTCGCTGTGGATCGCGAAGATGTCGGAGACCGCCATGCCGGCCTGGTCTTCGACCATCAGGTCGAGGTCGCGAAATGCTGCTCCCGAACGCTGCGCGACCAGGCCGCCGACGACCGTCTTGCCCGAACCCATGAACCCGATGAGAGCGAGTGGCTTCCGGATTGACTACACGCCGCTTGGATTCGCCGGC
>DMCH01000103.1:28049-29053 GCA_003446775.1 Chloroflexota bacterium | reverse complement strand
GCCCCCTGCGCGCCGGCGGCATCGACCTCGACCCGTCCATAGCCGAGCATGCGCCCGAAGAGCGTCTGCTTGGTCGTGCAGTCCTGGATGCGGTCGATCGGGATGGTCTTCGATGACCGGCTGAAGACACCTGTCTCGATATTGATGCGCTGGTCGGTGAGGGTGTAGGAGGTCGCTTGCCAGCGGATCCACACGACGATCAGCCACAACCCGGCGATCCCGATGGCGGCCAGGCTGAGGACCGTCCGGAGATGCGGGACGTAGTTGGCGTTGAGGTAGGTCAAGTCCAGGATGGCGACGACAATGAGCAGGACGACCGGGACCACCAGCGATTTCACGATCACGATCCAGTGCGGGTGGGCTTTGAGGACGAGGTTTTCGCCGGGAAGCAGCTCAGACGGCATGAGGCGCCTACCCTATCGCATTTCGAAGAGGAGGATCAGCGCGCCGACTGCCAGGTATGGACCGTAAGCGATCGTCCCCTTCAACGACCGCTTCCAGATCACGTAGCCAATCGAGACCACGCCGGCCAGGAACACGCCGTAGAAAAGGGCCGTCACGGTGGACGGCCACCCCAGCAGCAGGCCGATGAACACCGCGAGCTTGACGTCTCCGAAACCCATGGCCTCGGCCTTGAAGATGAGCGCGCCGATCAGCGCGATGAGCGCGAAAAGCAAGCCGGCGCCGAGGCCGGTCGCCAGGCCCGCCCACCACGGGTGGCTGAAGATGCTCAATGCCAGTGCGAGCCCCATCGCCGGGAATATCACCCGGTCGAGGATGAGCCGGTGCTCGAGGTCGAAGAAGACCACCTGCACCAGGACCAGGCCGAAGACGCAATGCAGAATCAGCAACCAGGTCGCGCCGAGCTCGTAGCCAAAGGCGGCCAAGACCAACGCGGACGCGAGGACAGGTCCCCAGACCTGCCAGGGCTTGTTGCCCGGCTCGAGGCCCTCCAGCTTCGCGAGCCGGACGGAGCCCCAGCGCACCAGCCAGCCGCACGCCGC
>DMCH01000103.1:0-27752 GCA_003446775.1 Chloroflexota bacterium | reverse complement strand
GGGGCGGGCTTTCCGGTCCAGATCTCGAAGGAACGCGCGCCCTGCGCGAGGAGAATTGCCCACCCGTCGGCAACGCGCAGGCCCAGCGATCGTGCCTTGCGCACCAGGGGTGTGCCGCCCCGGACGTAGACGAGGTCGATGACCGCGCCATCGCGCGGGAGGGCGTTGGGCCGGAGCGGCATCTCCTCACGCCTGCCCAACGGAGTCGCGTTCAGGAGCAGGTCGGCCGACCGCGCCGACCGCGGCCACGACGGATCGCTCCACGCGACCACCCGACCGGGCAACTCGACCTCGTCTGGTCGCCTGGCCACGAAGGTCAGGTGCGCGCCGTCGAGGGCGATGGCCGCCGCCCGGGCTGATCCGCCGGCCCCGAGGATCACGACGTTGGCTCCACGGGACTCGAGCCCGACGTCTGCGATCGCCGAGCGGATGGCTGCGACGTCGGTATTTGACCCGGTCAGCCGTACCCCCTCGCTCGCGATCGTGTTGACCGCGCCGGCGCGCAGGGCTTCAGGATCGATGGTGTCCAGGTGCTCCATCACCGCGCGCTTGTAGGGAATCGTCACGTTGGCTCCACCCGCGCCTGGCGAGCGCAGACTGCGCATTGCGCCGGCCAGCTCGCCTGGCGGGACATCGAGCAGCTCGTAGGTCCAGTCCAGCCTCAGCGCCGCAAACGCCGCGTTATGCATGGCGGGGCTCGCCGAGTAGGAGATCCCTTGGCCGAGTAAATAGACCTTCAGCAGCTCATGCCGTGCTGTGCCAGTTCGCGGCAGAAGTCGTTCTGGTTCGTCTCGAAATGCGTGACCCCGTCTGGGTCCGTGAAGTAGTAGAGGTAACCGGTCGACGGCGGATTGATGCACGCAAGCAGCGCCGCCTTGCCCGGATTGCTGATCGGTCCCGGCGGGAGTCCCGCGTGCGTGCGCGTGTTGAACGGGGTGTTGAGCTGCAGCTCCGGATACGTCGGCTCCGGCGTGAGTCTGCCCAGCGCATACAGGAGCGTGGCGTCCACACCAAGTGGCATGCCGGCCTTCAATCGGTTGTAGTAAACGCTGCACACGTTGCCGCGATCGGCGTCCTTGTTCGCTTCTCGCTCGACCATGGACGCAAGGATCACGATCGCCTCCACGCTCTCCGCCGGCCGGGTCGCCGTCGCCTGAGCGATCTGTCCGCGTAGGTCAGGCGAGAACACGGTTCCGAACTGGTCAAGCTGCTTTTTGACGAGCTGCGTCACACCTCCGGTGCGGTCGATGCTGTATGTGTCCGGGAACAGGTATCCCTCGAGGGGCGGGTCGGCGTTGGTTGGCCGCGACGCCAGGAAGGGATAGGCCGCGGCCAGGGCCGGGTCCTTGGCGGCACTGAGGTAATCAGCGGCCGTCCCAAGACCGGACTTCTCCACGTCCTGGGCCTGGAACTTGAGCGGGAAGCCTTCGCGGATGGTGACCACCACCTGGTCCGCCGTTCCGTGCTGCAGCCCATCGACGATCTGCACCAGGGTCATATTGCGGTTGAGCAGGAAGGTTCCCGCCTCGAACTTGGGGCCGGCGTTGGTGATCCGGACGTACACGTCGAATGCGTTGCGATCGCGAATGAGGTGCTGGGTGTAAAGGTCATCGCCGATCTGGCTGGCCAGCTCGCCGCGATCGACGTGGAAGACGACCGGCTGGCTCGTCGTCGACGCCGGCGTGTTCACGCTGTAGTTCCACCAGTCGAGCCCGCGCGAGGTCCCGAAGCCGAGCACGGCGATGACGACCACGACCGTAGCCAGCCGCCTCATTCGACCTCATCCCCTTCGAGCGCGGCGATCACCCGCTCGAACTCCTCACCTTCGACGGTCTCGAGCCCGCCGCCCGCCTCTCGCAGAAGCAGGACTTGCGAAGGGTCGTCGACGTTTTCGACGAGGTAGTAGACGCCACCCTCATGGTCGAACGCGTCATGGAGCTGAAACTGCCGCTCGCGGCCGGCCTCGTCGATCAGGGTGACGTGTTGTGGGTGTTCCAGGTCTTCAGCCACGCTTCTGTCTCCGGCGGTGGTCGAGGTGGCCTTGGAGCAACATCGTAGCCGCCACACGGTCGACGTCTTGGCGCCGCTGCTCACGCCTTACCCCGCCCTCGATGAGGGCACGTTCCGCCGCCCTGGTCGTCAAGCGCTCGTCCACGAGCTCGACCGGTAGGCCGGATTCATGGCGGATCGCCGAGGCGAGCCTCCTTGCCGCCGCGGCTTCTGGACCGTGGGTGGCGTCGAGGCGTAATGGCAGGCCGACGATGATCCTGGCGACCTCGTGGGTGCGCGCGATGTCCGCCAGCCGCTTGGCCAGGCTTGCTTCGGGCTCGGCCGGCACCGTCTCGAGCGCCTGGGCGATGGTTTCGGTCGGGTCGCTCAGGGCCAGGCCGACACGCTTCGACCCGGGATCGACCGCAAGGATCCGCACTGCCCGCGCTACGGAGATGGCTTCGGCGTCGGTGAAGGCGTGGGCGTCCCCGTCGACGGCGGCGCCACACCCTGCTCGACCACGTAGTGGATCGCAATGCGCTTGGAAAGCACCGGCA
Organism: Chloroflexota bacterium; assembly: GCA_003446775.1. Taxonomy (GTDB): domain Bacteria; phylum Chloroflexota; class Dormibacteria; order Dormibacterales; family Dormibacteraceae; genus UBA10449. The sequence goes on along the minus strand of DMCH01000103.1, from coordinate 25,206 downwards.
TCAACGGCAGCGTCATCGGCAGCTCTTTGATGATCACGGACTTGACGCCGAGCGACTGGAGATAGATCTTGGCGGCCGTCACGGGCCTGCCGACGATCTGAGCGCGGACCTTGGCCTCGTCGAGCTTGGCTGCGATGTAGGCGGTCGCGCTGCCGACGAACGTCAGGTTGCCGCCCTTGCTCGCGCTCAGGAGTCGATATGTGGTCTGGATCCCGCTCTCGGTCAGCAGCTGCTGGTCGTTCGGCACGCGCTGCGTGAGGTATATCTGAAACGCCTTCGTGACGTCAGAGTCGAAGTAGTAGTCGCCTTCGCCGACGACGGTCATCGTGCCGCTGAAGCTCGGGACGGTGTCATTGGGCTGGTGGTCGGTGTTGAACTGGGGTGCGTTGTAGACGATGTTCTCGCTGAGCTTTTCACCCGTCAGCAAACCGGCTGCGAGCTGCTGGGCGATGGCCTGGTGGAGCTGGGCCTCGAGCTGGGCGCGGGCGGCGTCGAAGTCCGTCTCGGTCATCTGTGGGGTCGACGACGCGTCAGCGCCTCCGCCCGTCGCTTGAGGGTTGTCGACGTTGAGGCAGGCGAAATCGTTGGGAACGATCTGAGTGATCACGTGACTGCCAACGTTCCCGGCGACGCCCGGCACGACGGCCTGGATGTTGACTGTCACGCTCTTGCCTGCATCCACCGCGACAGTCGACGAGGTTTGGGCGAACGTGAGCTGGTTGCTCGGGTCGTACAAACGCTGGCCGCTCTTGAAGTAGAAGGTCGGATTGTTATTGGTGCAGTGGTTCGTGTAAACGACCTGGCCAATCGCCGGCGCCAGCTGCACCGCCTTCACTCCCGTGGTCTTGAAGCCCTGCGAGTCCGAGCGCGAGATGACGCTCACGCGCACCCGGATCGGCGCGTTGGCCACACTCGAAGGCTTGCCGGGCTGGGCCTGGATCTCCACGTCACGCTCCGAGAAGGGCTGAGCCTGCGCGACCAGCGTCACCGACGCGGACGGGACGAAGATCGCCGCCCCGACCAGGCCGACCAGCAGCAACACGGCCGCGACCATGTAAAGGAGCACGCGACCCGGCTTGACCTCGGTGGCGCTCTTGGTGAGGAGTTTGGTGGGCGCGGCCACGCCGACGTGAGTGACCGGGGCCACGAGCCGCCGCTGCCACCACTTCCGCGGTGGCGGTTCCACCTCGGGCTCGGACGCGATGCCCTCGCCCAAAGGGCCGACCGCCCCGAAGACCGGAAACCCGCTCTCGGAGGCCATCTTCTGCACCGCCGGGTCGTCGCACACGACCGTGACCCGCTTGCCCATGCGCGCGGCGTAGTTGCGAAGGAGCTGGAAGTTGAATCTGCTCTGTCCGATGCGCGAGCGCATCGGCAGCACGAGCATGGTGTCGTCGCCGCGATACCGGCGAAGACGTTCTACGAGCTCGGGGATCTCCTCCTCGGTCTCGACGTAGATTGGATTGGTTGCCATATCGTCTAGAGGTCTCCTGGCGAGGTGGAATTCATACCTTTATACCGCTTAGGACCCGGCGCATGACCGTATTCATCCGGGCGCGGTCCTCCGCCTCGGTCCTCAACGCGTGGTTGGCAAGACCCATCGGGGCGATGTCCTGAGGGCTGGAGAGCTGGCCGGTCGAGTCGGTGATGTTGCGAACGTCCGGCGGGACCAGGTGGCGGATGTGCGGTTCGCGGGGGAACGGAAGTCCGGTCGCCCAGTGGTTCTTGACCATCTCGAGCGTCAGCTCGGGCAGCAGGCTGCCGCCGCCACACAGGTAGATGTTGGTGGGCAGCCTCTCACCACGTGAGAGCTCCTTCACGCTGAGAGCCAGCCCCTGCAGAAGGACCTCGGCGTCGGCGCTGAGAAGTTCGGAGACCTGACGGTGCTGCTCAGCGGAGAGCAATCCCTCGGAGTGCCGGAGCTTGCGCGCTTCCGCCTCCTCGTAGCTGAGGCCGAACGCCAGCGCGAGCCGGCGTGTGAAGGCCCGGCCGCCAAGATTGAACATTCGCGTGCCCTCGACGCCGCCGTCTCGAACAAGCGCCACATCTGTGGTACCCCCGCCGATGTCGACGAAGATCCCGCCCTCCGCCCACGTTTCCTCACTCGCACACGCACGCGCGAGCGCATAGGGCTGCGCGACAGCGGCCGCCAGCTCGAGGTCGAGCTCCTTCACGACGGTGTTGATGGCGTCGATGTGAGTCATCGGCGCGAAGGTGTTGAAGACGGTGATCTCGAGGTTTTTGCCGGTGAAGCCGACCGGGTTGGTGACCGGGTAGCCGTCGACCCGGATGTTGGTGATCGCGGAGTGCACCAGGCGAGCCTCGAGCTGGCCGTAGCTGCGCTCGAGCTCGAGCAGGTGCTGAGCCTCGCGCAGCGCACGGCGCTGGACCATCTGCAGCATCGCCGACACCTCGCCCGACCGCACGCGTCCCTTGGAGTCCTCGCGCGGGTAGGCGATCGTCGAGGAGAAGCCCTTGATGAGCTCGCCGGCGATCCCCACGACCACCTGGCCGGGCACGGTCTTGGCCATGTCCTCGGCCGCCTCGAGCGCTCGGTTACAGGACTGGATCACCGACTCCAGGTCCGCGATCGCGCCACCCGACATCGCGGCGGGCGCCTGCGGCTCGCGGCCGACTCCGAGGACCTCGCCGTCCAGGCCGTCGCGCCGTACCACGAGCACCTTGATGAGGTCGGTGCCGATGTCGAGCACGGTGAAGTGGCGGTAGTAGTCGCTGCGCTTGCGCAGGAACTTGAATTTGGTCAACTCAGCTCCCGTTCGAGGCGTTCGAACGCCTCGGCTGCCGGGACGTCGAGCTTGCCGCGTGCGAGATGCGCCTGGCCGCCGCCCTTGCCCAGCAGAGACGCCAGGCGGGCAGCATTGTATTCAGGCGTCAGGTCCTTGGACACCTTGATCACAAACTGATCGCCCGCCACAACGGTTACGACGCCGGATTCCACCATCTCGAGGTAACGGTCGGCATACGCGGCCAGCTCGTCCGGCGTGGAGGCCTCGACGGTCTCGGTCACGAACGGTACTTTGCCCTTCTTGATGACAAGGCCGTTGCCACCCTGGCCTTTGACCCTGGCCGAGCGCAGCTGCTCGGAGAGGGCTTTCAACCTCCGCTCTGCGTCCTTGAGCTGGCCGCGCAGCGATTCCACCCGCTCAGGCAGGTGCTCGGGGCCGGTGTTGAAGGAGCGCGCGAGCTCTGACAGCAGCCTGCGCTCGCGCCAGATGAGATCGTCCGCGGCCTCGCCGACGACCATGTCGATGCGGCGCAGGCCAGAGCCGATGCTCGACTCGGACACGATGACCGCCGGCCCGATGTCCGCCGTGCTCGCAACGTGTGTGCCGCCACACAGCTCGCACGTCCAGTCGCCGAAGCACACGACGCGGACGACGTCGCCGTACTTCTCGTCGAAGAGGTGCATGGCGCCCTGCGCCACCGCGTCCTTGTATGGCTTGTGGCTCTCGTGGAACGGCAGCGCCTCACGAACCTTCTCCATCACGCGCCGGTTCACACGCTCTAGCTCCTTGTCGGTGATCGCCCGGTTCAACGGGATGTCGAACGTGGTGTGCTCCGGCCCGACCCATGACCCCTTCTGCTGAACATGATCACCAAGCACCTCGCGGAGCGCCTTGTGCAGCAGATGGGTCGCGGAGTGATGGCGCGCAATCTGCCGGCGCCGCGGGGCGTCGACGGCCGCGGTCGCGGCCTCGCCGACTCTGAGCTCGCCCGTGACGACCGCGCCCAGGTGGGCGATCACACCGTCGGCCGGCTTCTGCGTGTCTTCCACGCGCAGACGGCCGCTCTCGGTCGTGATGGTGCCAGTGTCGCCAACCTGCCCACCCGACTCAGCGTAGAAAGGTGTGCGATCCAAGAAGACTTCGATCGCCTCGCCTTCGGACGCAACATCTGCCGGCCCTCCGCCCTTCCTGATGCCCACGACTTTGCTCTCGGTCGTGAGCTCTGTGTAACCGGTGAACTCGGACTTCGGGAGGTCCTTCACCAGCGCCCATTGATGCGGCATGGCGCGACGCGAGCGCTCGCGCTGTGCTGCCATTTCGCTCTTGAATCCTTCCTCGTCAATGTCGAGGCCACGGTCGCGGGCGAGCTCCCGCGTCAACTCGAACGGAAAACCGAAGGTGTCGTGAAGGCGGAAGGCGTCGGCGCCAGAGACGATCTTCGAGCCGCGTGACGCAACCTTCTCGAACTGCTCCATGCCCTGCTCAAGGGTCTTCTGGAATCTCTCCGACTCGCCGCGGATGACCTCGGCAATGGCCGCCGTCTGTTGCTTCAACTCGGGATAGGGCTCCCCGAAGAGGCCGGTAGTGATGGCGACCGCGTCGGCGAGCGGCCGTTTCATCTCGAGCTTGCGAGCATGCACCAGCGCCCGGCGAATCACTCGTCGCAGCACGTAGCCGCGCCCTTCATTCGACGGTACGACACCGTCGCCGATGATGAAGGTCATGGCCCGAAGGTGGTCCGTCACAATTCGTTCGGAGCGCAGTTCGTCTCTGGCGCTGTGCTCACGGACAAAGCCGATGATCGGGGCGTAGAGATCCGTGGTGAAAACGTCCTGCACTCCTTGCAGGGCGGCCGCAGTGCGCTCGAGACCGCTGCCGGTGTCAATCGCAGGCCTCGGGAGCGGAACCAGCGTTCCATCCTCTTGCTGGTCGAACTGCGGAAACACGAGGTTCCAGATCTCCAGGTAGCGGTCGCAATGATCGGGCCAACAATCGGGCAGACCGCAGCCGACCTCGCGTCCCAGGTCGTAGAAGATCTCCGAGTCGGGCCCGCATGGCCCGCGACCGAGACCCCACCAGTTGCTCTCCATCTGGTGGATGCGGTCCGCAGGGATCCCGATCTTTTCGGTCCAGAGCTGTAGGGCTTCGGCGTCGGTGGGATGGACCGTGACACGCAGCCGGTTGACGGGCAGCTTGAACTTCTCGTGGACGAGCTCCCAGGCGAGCGGAATCGCCGTTTCCTTGAAGTACGCGCCTGTGGGCGCGAAGTTGCCCATCATCTCGAACATCGTGGTGTGGGTCCGGTCGCCGACCTCGTCGATGTCGACAGCGCGAAAGCATTTCTGGACGGTGGCGAGCCGGGGCGCGGGCGGCTTGCTCAAGCCCAGGTAGTAGGGCTGAAGCGGCTGCATTCCGGCCGAGATGAAGAGCGTGCTCGGGTCTCCTCGCGGCACCAGCGGCGCGCTGGGGAGGACCAGATGCTCCCGACTCGCGAAATGCTCTAGAAAACGTGTGCGGATCTCGTTCCCGGTCACGGGGCGCACCTAGCTTACGGTGAGAGGCGCTCCAATCGCCAACCACCCCCACGCTTCCGGACGTAGCGAAGGCGGTCGTGGAGGCGATCGGCGCGGTGCTCCCAGAACTCGATCCAGTCGGGCCGCAGGGCATAACCACCCCAATCCGGGGGCAGCGGCACCGTTTTCGGATACCGCCGATCGAGCTCGGCGACCGCCTTCTCCAGGACGGCGCGCGAGGCGACTACGCGGCTTTGCCGCGACGCCAGCGCGGATAGCTGCGCGCCACGCGGGCGCGAGTGAAAGTACGCGGCCGAGGCGGCTCGTGGCAACCGGCTGACCCGACCGGACACTCTCACCTGGTGGCCCGTGGCGGACCAGTAGAAGACGAGCGCGGCCCGGCGGTTGGACGCGAGGTCGCGGCCCTTGCGGCTTTCGTAATTCGAGTAGAAAAGAAACCTCTCCTTCTCTATCCCTTTGAACAACACCATTCGCGCGGACGGAGCGCCGCGCGAATCCGCCGTGGCCAGGGCGATCGCATCCGGCTGCGGCACGCCGTTCCGCTCCGCTTCCCGATACCAGCGCTGGAACAGCCCCAGCGGGTCGGCCGGCGCCCGCGACTCGATCAGGGGCACTTAAGCGCTTTCTTGCGGCACGTATTTGCGCAGCTGCTCGAGGGCGGCCCGCTGCAAACGCGACACGTGCATCTGGCTGATCCCCAGCCGGCGCGCGATCTCCGACTGCGACATCTGCTCGTAGAACCGCATGGCCATGATCGCGCGCTCGCGTGGAGTGAGGTGCTCCATGGCGCGATTCAAGACATCGCGCATCTCGACGCGGTCGAGCTCGGGGTCGACGGTGCCGATCTGGTCGGCGATGGAGCGCGCATCCTGGCCGTCGCTCGAGCCGATAGGTTGGTCGAGAGAGAGCGGCACGTAGGCCGGCCCGATCTCGATTGCCTCTGTCACATCGTCGGGTGTCACCCCGAGCCGCTCCGCTAGCTCCCCGACCGTCGGCTCGCGGCCGAGCTCGTTCTTCATCTGCTCGTTGACCCGAACGACCGACGTATGGAGCTCTTGCAGGCGACGTGGAAAGCGGATGGCCGTGCCCTTGTCCCGAAAGTGCCGCTTGATCTCGCCCGCCACGGTCAGGGTGGCGAACGTCGTGAACTCGTAACCCAGGTCGGGATCGAAGCGCTCGATGGCTTTGATCAGCCCGAGGTAGCCGACCTGCACGATGTCGTCCAGCGGCTCGCCGCGGTTCTGGAACTTGCGCGCCAGGAAGTAGACGAAGTCGCGATAGGCGTCAACCAGTTGCGCGCGAATGCGATCGCGCTCTGCGGGATCCGCGGTCTCTTTGTAGCGACGGTGGAGCGCCCGCAGCTCCTCGCGGGACGGCCGCGGCTTGGCAGCCAATACGTCTAGTTTGGGCCGGTCAGGACGCCAGGTACTTGACCATCCGGAAGCGGACGTGTCCCGTTCGGGGTTCGACCTCCGGCCGGAAGTCGTCCACGAAGCAGCGGATCATCTCGTAGGCGAGCCGCTGGAGCTCAGCTTCGGCTTCTGGATCCGGCCCCGCCACGGCGGCCTTGAGGTGACCCTCGCTCGAGACGAGGTCGACGTCCACGACCAGGGCGCGATTGGTCGCGAAGTAGTTCAGCTTGAGGTCGGCCGGGCCGTCGAGGTTGGCCGCGGCCGCGATCGCGCTGTCGCATGCCTGCGTGAGCGCGATCGAAAGCTCGTCGAGGTCAACGAGGCTCAGCCCCAGCTGGCCCCCCAGCGTCGATGCCACCCGCTTGGCGACGGGAATGAAGGCCGCCGACGCTGGGATCTTCAGCTCCGCGAGATCGCGCTTCATTTAGTTACGACTCGCCTTCCTCGCCGTTGGTCTGCCGCATCTTGCGCGCGGCCGCCGACTCCAGCTCCTCGCGCTTTCGCTTCGCGGCCGCGACCCCGTCCTGGATCGCCTTGCCGACCGGGTGGTCGGGGTCGGTGACCATGTCGCGCGCCCTCTGCGCAGCCTCCCTGGCTTTCTGTACCGGCTCGCTGCCCGACAGCTCAATGGTCTTGCTCTTGAAGCTGTCGACCTGGCTTCGGCCTGGACCCGAAGCGATGTACGCCCCGGCCACGAGACCGATCAGCCCGCCCAGGATGAACCAACCGAAACCGCCGCCGCCGCCATTGCTCTCATCGGCCACAGCTAACCTCCTAATACGTGTCGAAATAAGCTACTGCCCGCCACCCTGACACCGTGGACGCCGGCTTTGATGCCGCGACCGACCGCAGCCGCGCCGCCACCAGCGGTCCGGAGCCCGATGTTCACGCCGGCCGTGATGTCATTGACGTTGCCGATCGTCTGGCGAACTTCTGGCAGCGTCTCTTTCATCTCCTCGTTGGTCGTCTCCAGCAGTTCTTCGACAGCACCCAGGGTTCTGCGCAGCCGCAACAGCAAGGCGGCCAGGGCCAGCGCCACCACGAGGGCAGCGATCCCGAACGCCAACCACATGAAGTTCTGCAAGTGCTGAATACCCTCTAGGCCCGGACGGCAAACAAACGCAAGGGTATATGAGACGGAACCCGGCCGGTTCCGTCTCCTCGCCGGGCGCTTCGCGCGCGGCTGCTCTACTTCCGGAGAGGTTCGGATTTCCGAATTTGTTTACGAGCTGCAACGCCGGGCGGTGCCTCACCACGCTAGGGACGGCCGGAGAATCCGGCCTACTGGCCACCTTTTAAGTGCGCGGCTGCCCCGGGGCGGCCGGCGCCGCAGGTTCTTTGGGCCGGCGCTGAGGGCGGGGCAGGAAACGGGCGAGCGGCTGGAGCAGCAGCGCGAAGACGACGGCAGGCACAACAGCGACCTGGCCCATGCGGATCGACGGGAGCCCGAGGTAGTCCCAAAGCTGGCCCAGCCCAAAGCCGGCGGCCGTCATCACCAGGATCGGGAGGTAGGCCCGGCGGCGGTAGCGCAGGAATGCGTAGAAGAGCTGGGAGAGGATCAGCACCCCAAGCACCGCCACCACGAGGCCGGGCGGCACCAGCTTCAGCAGCTGGTCCAAAAGGCTCCCTCCGGGACGCGGCGGTGGGTTGTCCTGAGCGAGCTCAGGTGGGTCCCCTGCCTTGGCTTTCCAAGTCCCGTCTTAGGGGGGTCCCCGCGAAATCGAAGATTTCGTGGGGTCCTCTAGCGGGCATTTGGTCGGCTATCCGGACTCCGGGGTCCCTAACGATCGTCTGTTGGGCAACGCGCACGTACGCGCGCCCCTTCGGGAGCAAAGCCATCTTACCGGTCCGTTTTCTGCGGAGGTACCACCTTGATGTGCAGCTCTTCGAGCTGCGCCTGGTCGACCGGGCTCGGCGCGCCCAGCATCAGGTCCTGGTGGCTCTGGGTCTTCGGAAATGCGATGACGTCGCGGATGTTCTCGGTGCCGGCAAGCATCATCACGATGCGATCGATTCCTGGAGCGATGCCGCCATGAGGCGGCACGCCGTACTCGAATGCATCCAGCAGGTGACCGAATCGCTCGCGAATCGAATCGCGCGAGTGGCCGAGGATCTCGAAGACCTTTTCCTGCAGCGCGCGGTCGTGAATGCGAATGCTTCCTCCGCCCAGCTCGTAGCCGTTGCACACGATGTCGTACGCGTGGGCACGAACGTCGTACGGCACCTCGTCGATGAAAGCCAGGTCCTCTTCCATCGGTGAGGTGAACGGGTGGTGGCCGTATGTCAACTTGCCTTCGTCATCCTCCTCGAACAGGTACATGGGATAGACCCACAGGAAGCGCCACTCGTTGGCTCGGATCAATTTGCGGTTTCGCGCCACCTGCTGCCGGATCAGGCCCAGCACCTTCTCGGCCCGGCGTCGCTTGTCGGCGACGATCAGCACGAGGTCATCGGGTCCAGCCGCGGTCGCGCGCTTGATGCCCTCCATCTCCGATGCGGAGACGAACTTGTCCAGGGGACCGGGCAGCCACGCGAGGCCTTTGGCGCCGGCGCCCTTGGCGATCGTCGAGAGATCGTCCAGCTCCCGGCGCGTCATGTCCTTGCCGCCAGGTACGGCAAATCCGCGGACGACGCCTCCCTCTGCGAGCACCGTCTTGAAGACCTGAGCCTCCGTCTGCGCGAGCACCTCGCCGAGGTCCGCGATCTCGAGCTCGTAACGCAGGTCGGGTTTGTCGGTGCCGTATCGGAGCAGCGTTTCCTTCATGTCCAGGCGCGGAAATGGGACGACCAGGTCGACGTCGAGGATCTCCTTCCAGATCCGAGCCCACAAGCCTTCGATGAGCGTGAAGATGTCTTCCTCATCGCAGAAAGACATCTCGAGGTCGAGCTGCGTGAACTCGAGCGCTCGATCCGCGCGCAGGTCCTCGTCGCGCAGGCAGCGAGCGATCTGGTAGTAACGCCCAAGGCCGCTGACCATCAAGAGCTGCTTCAGCTGCTGCGGTGATTGGGGTAACGCGAAGAACTCGCCGATGTGCAGGCGCGATGGGACGATAAAGTCGCGCGCACCTTCGGGTGTTCCCTTCACAAGCAGCGGCGTTTCGACCTCGATGAACTCGTGCTCGTCCATGTAGGTGTGGATGATCTTGTTCACGCGGTGGCGCAGCTCGAGGATGCGCTGCATGCGCGGCCGCCTCAGGTCGAGATATCGGTACTTGAGTCGAATACTCTCATCGGCCGTCGTGTCGTCTTCGATCGGAAACGGAGGAGTCTTCGCGCGAGTGATGATCACGAGCTCGGATGCCTCGACCTCGATCTCACCGGTCGGCATCGCGGGGTTTTCAGAGCCGGCGGGCCGGCGCGACACCATGCCCGTGATTCGGACGACAAACTCCAGCCGAAGGTCCGCGGCAACGGCACGCGTTTCAGCTGATTTGAACACGACTTGCACAGCGCCCCACCGATCGCGAAGGTCGATGAAGATCAGGCCGCCGTGGTCACGCCGGCGCGCGACCCATCCGTAAAGCTCGAGCTCCCGCCCGACGTCGGACGCTCGCAGAGAGCCGCAGTGCGGTGCGGTGAAGCCGCTCATGCCAGGCGGGCCGGCAGGTCGTCCCAGGGGACCGCGACCTGATCGCCGCTCGCCATCTCCTTTAACTGCACGGTGCGCTGTTGAGCATCCTCGGCGTTGAGCAGCACGACCCATCTGGCCCCGAGCTTGTTGGCCGATCGCATCTTGGCCTTGAGGCTCTTGGCCTCATAGTCGACGGCCACCGATCGCACGGCCCGGCAGATGTGTGCAACCTCGGCCGCCGCGATCTCCAGCTCGGCGTCCGGCAGCACCAGGACTTCGGCCGCCGGAGCCGCGATGATCTCCACGCCCACTGCCTTCACCATCTCGGTGACCCGGTCCAGACCGCTGGCAAAGCCCACGCCTGGAGTCGCCGGCCATCCCTCCGCTTCCGCCAGTCCGTCGTAGCGTCCCCCACCCGCAAGCGCGTCCTGGGAGCCGCCAGTCTGGGCTGGATAGATCTCGAAGACGGTACGTGTGTAGTAGTCGAGGCCGCGCACGAGATAAGGATCGAGGTGGTACTCGATGCCGGCGGCATCGAGCAACCGCCGGACAGCCGCCCAGGCCGCGGCACACTCCTCGCATAGGTGGTCGGTGATGCGGGGCGCGTCCGCCTTGAACGGCTGGCACTGCGGGACCTTGCAATCAAGCAACAGGAGAGGATTGGTCTCGAGGCGGCGCTGGCAATCGCCGTGGAGCTTGTCCCTCAGCGGACGGTAATAGGCCCTCAGCAGCTCGAGGTAAGCAGGTCGGCACTTCGCGTCGCCGATGGTGTTGAGGTCCATCCTCACTTCACCCAGGCCCAGGTCGTGCAGCCACGTGACGGCGATCTCGATGACCTCGGCATCGAGAGCCGGACTCGCGCTGCCGATCGCTTCCACGTCCAACTGGAAGAACTGGCGGTATCGACCTTTTTGGGGGCGGTTGTAGCGAAACATCGGGCCGATCAGGTAGAGCCGAGCCGGCTGTGGCTCCTGGTTGAGGTGGCCTTCGAAATACGCTCGGACGACGCCGGCGGTCGCTTCAGGACGCAGGGCGAGCTTGCGTCCTCCGCGGTCTTCGAAGCGGTACAGCTCCTTGGCGACCGCGTCGGTGTCCTCGCCCACGCGCTCGATCAACTCGGCGTGCTCGATCAACGGCGTCACGATCTCCTCATATCCGAATCGACGGGCCACGTCCTCGGCGGCCAGCTCGGCGGCGCGCCACAGAGGACGGTCGCGTGGAAGGAGGTCGCGAACGCCGCGGACAGCCTTGATCGGCTCGGAGCGAGGCATGCCCGAGATTGTAGGTAGAGTCACCCCACGAACTCGGAGGCTTCGCCTTGAGTTCGCGGGGACCCCTAGATGGGAAACCAACCTCAGATCGGGGCGCGGCCGTTTAGTATCTGGCGCGCATGCCGGCCCAGATCACCTCACTCGTGCAGCTCGTCTCCCTGGTGCTCGCCGGGCTCGCGCTCATCATGGGCGCGTACCTTTTGATCATCGGCAGAAGGCCGTGGCGCGGCGAGGACAACACAAGCGTTGCGCCGCGCGTCCGGCTGCTGGGACTCAGCTACATCCTGGTGTTCGGCTCGGCGATGATCCAGATCGTGGTGGGACCGGTGGGCCTGGAGGGCGAGCTGCTCGGCGGCCTCATGGTCCTCGGCGGAATGATCGTCATCGTCGTCGTCTTCCTCGAAGCTCGCGCTTCTCGACAGATCACCCGCCTGGATCGATCCGACCGCCTCGACGAGCGCCTCAGCGGCAGCCGTTAGGCCTAGAGCACCTTGGGGGTGGCGCGCCAGCCGGCGGCGGCGGTGAGCGCGTCCGACAGCTCGTCCAGGTGGATGGGCTTGCTCATGTAGTCATCGAAGCCGGCCCGAAGGCAGCGCTCCTGGTCACCGGGCGCGGCCATCGCCGTGAGCGCGACCAGCCGGGGGCGCGTGCCGCGCGGCCAGCGCCGGCAGATCGCCTCCGCCGCCTGCAGACCGTCCATCTCGGGCATGAGGACGTCCATCAGGACCGCGTCGTAGGCCTCCTTCGCGACGGCGGCGACGGCCTCGCGACCGTTGCCGACCACGTCGACGTGGTGCCCGAGCCTGGTCACCATCCGCCGGATCGTGTTCTGGTTCAGCGGATTGTCCTCGGCGACGAGGACCTTCAAGACCCCGGGGGCGGCGGCCGGTTGAGGCGCCGGCGCGACCTCCTGGTGCGCCCCGACCTGCGCCATCACGTCGTGGAGCTTATGCGGGGGGACCGGCTTGGTCAGCGTCGCCTGGACGACCCCGCTGTCCGCGGCGCCCGCTTCCTCGGGACCGGGGGGCGCGACGGCGATGAGCACGATGGGAAGCTCGGCCGGTGGACGCAGAGACCTCAGGGCGATCGACACCGCCAGGCCGTCGATGGCCGGGCGCCGGTGCTCGACGATCGCGATGTCGAACGGCTGGCCCGTCTGCATGAGAGCGAGCGCGTCAGCGACATTCGCGGCGGTGGAAGGCGCGCCCCACAGCTCCGTCTGCAGCGCGAGCACGCGCCGCTCGGTGGCGTCAGCCGCGACGACGAGCACACGCATTCCCTCCAAAGTCCGCGGCGCCACCGCGAACGGGGCATGCATCACCTGGGTGAGGATCGTGAAGTCGAACGTGGTACCCGCGTCGGGCCCGGCCTCGACGCCGCCTTGCTCGACTCGCAGCTGGCCGTCCATCATCTCGACGAGCCGGCGGCAGATCGACAGGCTGACGATGGCCATCGCATCACCCGGCTCGACCTGCTGCGCCTGCACCACCGCGTCGTCGCCCAGGCCGCTGCGCAGGATCCTGGCCGGCACCCCGCGACCCGTGTCACGCACCTTGAATCGAAGCTCGAACAGGTCCCCACGCGGCTGGGAGCTCAGCTCGACGCCGATCCCGCCCTTTTCGGTGCGCTCAAGGGCCCCGTGGAGGAGCGCCAGCAGGACCTGCTCGATGCGGCGCGAGTCCCCGACGATGATGCTGGGAACATCCGGCTCGGCGCGAAACGACAGATCCAGGCTTTTGCCTCCCGCCTCTTCGACGACCATCCCCAGGCAGGACTCCACGCTCGCGCGCACGTCGAACGGATGAAGCGCCAGCTCGAAGTCTCCGCTCTGGATGAAGGCGGCATCGAGCACGTCATCGAGAAGCCTCGCGACCCGATTGGCGCCAGTCTCGACGATGGCCGAGAGCTCGCGCTGCTCGCTCGAGGCGGCGGTCGCAGAGAGCATGTTGGCCGCCATCGCGATTGCGTTGAGCTCATTGCGCAGCTGATGTCCGAAATCGGCCAGGATGTCTTCTCGCCCAACTGCCGAGAGAGGTGGATCGGCGTTCGGGAGTAGGACCGGCTGCGGCGGATTTGTCGCGACTCTCTTGTTGGTCTCATTGGTCGGATTTGGCGCATCCATGGCGATCAGTAGAGCTGGTCGTCCGGTGGCTGGGCCACCGGCACGAACATCTCCTCCGCCAGCTCGACCCCGTTGGTGCGGAAGTGCTGCATGAAGATTGAGCGCGCTCCTGTGGCGCTGTGATAGCCGACGGCGCGCCCGTCCGGGGAGACGCCGACCTGACGGAATGCGAACAGCTCCTGGAGGGCGATGTCGCCATCCTTCAAGCCCAGCACCTCGGCCACGCTGACGACCTTCCGGGCGCCGCCGCGCAGCCGCTCCACTTGCACGATGACGTTGACGGCCGACGCGATCTGCGTGCGAATCGCGCGCGACGGAAGCTCCGTGCCCGCCAGCAGCACCAGGGTCTCCAGGCGGTTCACCGCGTCGCGCGGATTGTTCGCATGCAGCGTGCTCATCGATCCGTCATGACCGGTGTTCATCGCCTGCAGCATGTCGAGCGCCTCCGGGCCACGACACTCGCCGACGACGATCCGGTCCGGCCGCATGCGAAGGCAGTTGCGCACCAGGTCGCGGATTGAGATCGCGCCTCTTCCCTCCACGTTCTGCGGCTTCGACTCGAGGCTGATCACGTGCACCTGCCGCAGCCGCAGCTCGGCCGCGTCCTCACACGTGACGATGCGCTCGTTGGCCGGGATGAAGCCGGACAACACGTTGAGGAGGGTGGTCTTGCCCGAGCCAGTGCCACCGGAGACGATGACGTTCAGCCGCGTCCTGACGGCGGCATCGAGGTAGCCCATGATCGCCGGCGTGGCGCCGCCAGAGCTGACGATCTGCTCTGGGCTCAGAGTCTCGCGTCCGAACTTTCGAATCGTGAGACACGGGCCATAGATCGCCACGGGAGGGATGACGACATTGACTCGCGATCCGTCCTTGAGTCGCGCATCGCACATCGGCTCCGACTCGTCGACGCGCCGGCCGATCGTCTGGACGATTCGGTCGATCACCCGCCGGAGGCTGCGTTCGTCCTCAAAGGACAGCGACGTCAGCTCGATCTTGCCGCGACGCTCGACGAAGATCTGCTCCGGCCTGTTGACCATGATCTCGCTGACCTCGGGGTCGCGAAGCAACGCCTCCAGCGGCCCGAGGCCGATCACCTCGTCGAACAGGATCTCGACGAGGCGCTCCTTGTCGGCGGCTGTCACCACGGCCGCGGGAGGCTTCGAGCGGAAGTGCTCTTCGGTCAGCTGCAGCAGCAGGCGGCGGATGCCCGCGCGGTTGTTGATGTCGATCTGGGCGGTGTGGTGCGAAAGCAGCTGGGCATGGATCTCGGCCTTCGCCGCGGCCAGCGCCGGGCTCAGGTTGATGACTTGATCCGAGAGCTCGGGCGCGACGTTCGAGAACTCGCTCGTCGCGGGGGCAAGATCCGGCGAGGGTGTGGGCACGGCCGCCGGCGGTGGAACGACCTGCGGCAGGGTCGCCGCCGACCCGGGGGGCACTATGGTCCCCGTCGGCGCTTGCTGGTAGCGGCGGTCGAAGCGCTCAGAAAGCTTCATGCGATCCGCCTCCTGATCGCTGCGCTGATGCGCATGCGCGCGCGTACCGAAGCCTTGCGAACGGTTTCGTCCTCGTCGGTGGCCAGCAGGCGCATGCCGTCGGCCCCGGCCGGCTCACCGATCATCGCCAGCGCCCGGCACGCGGCCACTCGAATCTCTGTTTCGCATTCGCGGTCTTGCGCCATTCTGACGACAAGGTGCCCGTGCAGGGCATCTCTGCGCAATCCACATGCCATCAAGACCGCCACCATGGTCTTGGCCGGGCTCGCCTCTCGCAAGAGCGATTCGAGATCGATGTCGGAGGCGGCCTGCGCGAGGGCCATAGCCAGCCGGTACATAGGCAGGCGATCGGCGCGCGCCAACAGGGCTTCGACCACCCGGTGACCGCCCGCGTTGGCAATGGAGCGGATCGCCACGTCGCGCACCGCCGGGCTGGGCTCGTCGAGCAGGTCGGCCAGCCACGGCACCGCGTCCGGGAGACGCAGCGCCCCACACACGCGGGCGCCGGCCATCCGGAGTACCGGGTCAGGGCTGGCCAGCGAGTTGAGCAGGTCAGGCTCCAGGCCGCTGCGGCGAAACGTGTCCGCGACGGCCAGCTGCGCCATGAGCCCGTTCCCCGCGCTCTCCAGGGCCGCCGAGATCACCTCGGTCACCGGCCCCGGCTCCGCCAGCACCTCTGCCGATTTGACGTTGAGGACTACCCGCGGGTCGCTGCCGATCGCAGTCGCCAGCACGCGTTCGATCTTGGAGGCGAGGCGCGTTCGGGGAGCTTCCGGTCGGATCGTCCGCCGTGTGGTGCGTCGTAAATCGAGTTCAGGCGGAGGTTTGCTGCTCAAGCTGTACCGGCAACCGAGGGTCGATCTCGGGGGACGTTGGTACATTATCGGCGTTTTGAACGCCCGCGAGGTTCGCGAGGGCCCCGGGGCGGGGGAGGAAGGAGCACAGGTGGCTGCGAGCGGCGGGCTCGGGGCGGATCTTCCGTCCGTCCTGCAGCTGCGCGTCCGTGTCCTCGAAATGTCGTCGGTGTTCGCCGAGCTCTCCGACGGCGTCCTTCGCGCGCTCGCCCGCCGCATGCAGACGATCCACCTGGCGCCCAGCGACACCTTACGAGTGGGTGGCAAAGGCGGCGATGTCGTCATCTTCCTGGCCTCGGGGGCGGCGGAGCAGTCGATCACGGACGCAGCCGGCAAGCTCCTGCTCTCGACGCGCCCGGCTCCTGGCGACCTCCTCATTCTTCCCGCCCCGCGCACGGGCGATCGCTACGTCACGAGCATCAAAGGCATCGCCGATTCGATCCTGCTCACACTCGACCGGGACGGCCTCCTGGACGGCCTGGGTCAGGACGTCGACAAGGTCGCCATCGCCCTCGACAAGCTGTGGGAGCAGCAGGTCGCCGCCGCCGCCGCGACCCAGGCCCAAGCCGAGTCGCGAAGCTCGGCCCCGATCGTGGCGTTCTTTTCCGCCAAGGGCGGTTCGGGTGTCAGCACCCTGGCCGTGAACACCGCCGCCGCGCTGGCCAACCGCTACCCGCACCAGGTCTTGCTCATGGACCTCTCAGCCCCATTCGGGCACGCCGCCCTCTTTGCCGACCTGGTGGCGACCGGCTCCATCGCCGGGGCCTCCAAATCGGGCGATTTCGAGAAGAACCTCAGGGGCGCGATCGTCTACCACAAGACTGGGCTGGGCGTGCTGCCCGGGACCCTCCGCCCCGAACAGGTCGACCTCATGACCGCCGAGCTGACCACCCGCGCTCTGGACGTGGCGGCGAGCTGGCACCGATTGGTGCTGGCCGATCTCGGCACCTCCTTGGGCGAGTCGGCGCTGGTGGTGATCGAACGCGCCGAGCGCCTCATCGTGGTGATACCGCCGGAGATCGCGGCGATGACCGATGCCAGGCGGTCGCTGGCGGTTTTTCGCGACATCATGAACGTTCCCGACAACCGCCTCGAGCTCGTCCTCAACCAACGCGTGCCCGGGGCGCCGCTGGATCGCGGCGCCGTCGAGTCGATCCTCGGTCACAAGATGTCGTTGACGGTCAACTTCGACGACACGCGACCAGAGGACGCGACGCTGGCGGGCAGCCTGGTCCTTCAGCGCGACCCCTCTTCCCAGGTCTCGCGAGGCGCGAACGAGCTCGCGCGCTTGATCGCCGGGAAGTTGAAGCTCGATGGGTAGCCGCCGCGGTCGCACACAGGGACAAGCGCTGGTCGAGTTCGCGATCGCGCTGCCGATCCTGATCCTGGTGGTGGCGGGCGTCCTCGAGCTCGGCCGCGGCTACTCGTATGCCGTCGCGGTGTCCGACGCTGCGCGCGACGGCGCTCGATACGTCGCCGGCAAGACCGCCACCACCAACGGTCCGGGGATCACAGCGATGTGCAACCTGATCAAAGCCGACCTCGCCGCGGTGACCACGAACGTCAGCTGCGCGACACAGGCCCCTGTAGTCCCGCCCAGGCCGGGCGTGGACTACACCGTCCCCGCCGGCGGCCAGGCGGTGGTGGCCGTTTACTGCGGCGCGAGCGTCGACTGCGCCGGCAGCGCCAACCTCCAGGCCCACTCGGAGGTCGACGTCTACGTCTACTACGGATTCAACGACCTCAACCTGCTTGGCGGCCTGGTCACCCTCACTGGTTCGAGCAAGACGACCACGTCCTGGTGAACGGCCACCGCATACAAAAGTGTCCGTCCCCTCACCCCGGCGCTCCGCGGCGGGGAGCTCCCCACATGGTGGGGAGCCCAGGGCAGGCACTAGTGGAGTTCGCGCTGATCGCGCCGGTGCTGCTGCTCATCATCGGAGCCACCGTGGACCTCGGTCGAGGGCTCCTTCTGTACACGTTGCTCGAAGGGGCATCGCGAGACACCGCCCGGCAGGCAGCCCTCGTCGACTACAGCGGGTCCAACAACCTGCCGCCGGCCTGCACAGCACTGGCCACCCCGTGTTCATTGACCGCACTGGTCAAGAGCGCCCACCTGCTCGACCCGCTGGGCGTGCAGGTCACATATCTGGATTCGACCGCCATCGGCTCAGCTCCGTCCTACGGAACCTACACCCCGAACGCGGATCCGACCCAGCCGGGCACCATCGCCCTGACCGGCGCGACCGTCAACAACACCGTCTATGTCTTCATCTATGAGATCGATTCGACGGCCGGCAACCCCAATCCTCGGTGGAGCTGCCCGACCTGCGCCGCCGCCAACGGCGCCTATGTGCGCACGCCCGGGCATCAGCGCGTCGTGGTCGACCTGAAGCTCAGCTGGCAGCCCGTCCTCGCGCATTTGCTCGGGCTGCCGGCAGCGATCACGTTCGACTCGCAGTCCGTGGAGCGGATGGAGTTCTGATGGCTAACGCCAACTCACGCCCCGCTCCCCGACCCTCTCCCCATAGGGGAGAGGGAGGCCAAGTGATGGTGCTGGTGGCGGTCGCCCTCCTGGCGCTGATCGGCTCGGCGGCGTTGATCCTCCTCGCCGGATCGGTCGAGTGGCAGAAGAACCAGCTCCAGGAGCTCGCCGACTCGACCGCGCTGGACTCCGCCTTGACGATCGGCACCAGCTGCGACTCGACCAAGGCCAATGTGGTGCTCAAGGAGGGGGACGACTTCCTGGCCACGCGGCGAACCAAGCTCGGTCCCTACGCCGTAGCGGCCGGCACCTGCGCCACGCCTTACAAAGGCACCGACTTCTTTGGCGGGGGGCTCAGCGCGACTTACAACTACCCATACAGGGCGCACCAGCAGCAGGTCGAGGTGATCCTGACGTTGGCGCTTCCCATCTCCTTCGGGGCGGAGTTGGGGACCACCAACACGACCGTGACTCGCCGGGCGGTCGCGCAAGCGCTGCCAGGTTCCGTACCCGCCATCTCGGCCACTTCGCTCACATGCGGAGGCGGCCAGGTCAACGTGGGCGGCGACGTGCTGGCGCAGAACGCGATTGCCATCAGCGGCACGTGCGCGCTGTACGCGCATTCCCGCTTCGACGCTGCGTCGGGGACTTACTCCAGCCTGGGCAACGTCCGCGTATACGCCGACGGACAGAGCTGGGTCGGCGGCGGCGGCGCCTGTGCCCCCGGGCTGAACTCAGGTTCCAGCAATGCCGTCTGCGCCGATGGCTCCGAGGTATCCGGCCACCTCACGCCGGCTTGCGGGACTACCGGGACCAGCCAGCTCCTGTCGGCCGGCGGCGCGGCGATCGACCCGAATCCGTGCGCGGCGGGAGTGGCAGCGCAGCCGGTCTTCGCGCGTTCGACCTTGCTGCCCCCGGACCCCAACACGGACGCGGTCGCCATCGCGACCCTGCAGGGGACCGGGGGCGCGGCCTGTTCAGCCGGCGGCGTCTACCCCAACATCGTCGTGGGCGGGGTCACCGTCGGCACCGGTCTCGCTCCAGCCCCGGTCAAGGATGCCAGCGGGTACTACCACTTCAAGCCCAGCTGTTACGGCTACCTGAACCCCTCGCTGCTGGACAGCAAGCTAGCCGTCCTTGACGCGGGCTTCTTCTACTTCAACGGCTCTGGGTTTGCTGGGGGTGGTGGCTTATGCCTGAACAGCTCGACCCTGCTGGGGCGCGACGTCACGCTGGAATTCGTCAACGCGGCCGGCTTCTCCGCGGGGACATGCACGCCCGGCGGCAGCGGACCTTCTACCTTCTGGCTGGAGGGGACCGCGGACTGCAAGGCGCCCGGATGCCACCTGCAGGCGACAGATCCGAGCACCGGACAGCAAAGTGTCAAATACACCCCGACCGTGGACTCGGACATCTGGTCGGAGACGACCTCCAACGCCGGCGCTCAGACGGTTCCGGCCGGCACCATCTACACGCTCACTTACTCTAGCAACGGGGGCCGGACGATCAACGCGACGGTCACGCTCTACTACAGCGTCGCCACTCCCTGCGCAGCGCCGACCGGTGCGACCAACCTGATCTCGTGGGCCGTTCCGCTACCCGATTTCTCCGGAACCGGGGGCAATGCGGTGACGTCTCCCGCATCGGCAGCAGCCGTGACCATCCCAGGCGGGGCGTATCTCTGCCTCGAGGTGTTGGGGAGCACCGCCGCCGGCAACGAGAACTTCTTGTATAATAATTCCAACTACCCCGGCAAGATCTCTTCTTCGTCGCCGATCTTGCCTGCCGGGTCGAGCTCCGGCTGCGCCGCGCCGTGCCAGTTCGGGTCGACGCCATGCTCGATCTCGGTCTGCCCGCCCAACGCACTCGCCGATCCACTCGCCCCGCTGGGCGGCAATACCTGGTTCGCGGCACCTTGCTCGCAGGCTCCCCCGGCGACTGGAACCCAGGACACGAGCTGCTCCGGTTCGTGGTGCCCTGCCGGCGACCGGGCCTGCCAGAACCTGCTCATTTACGAGCCGGCCGTCGCCACGGGGCAGATTGCGCTGACGGGCACGGCCGTGCGTGCCTGGCTCCTGGGCACGATCGACTGGTCCGGCGCCTGCACGTACGCCATCAACGGGACCAGTACGATCGACGGCGCCCTGGCCTGTGGCACGCTTTCGATCTCGGCCGCTCTGGGTGCCGGGATCGGGGTCGGGAGCGACTACGGGATCAGCACTGCTACCGTCGAAGCGATCCTGATCGAATGAAAAACCGGTGCACTTCGCGCATCATGTGCACCGTGAATCGCCACGTGAAACACCCACTTAACGCCCCACTGAGCCCGTCACATGTCTTCTGAGATGAGGCGGTCGCGACGCGGCCGGACCTACATCATCATCGGGACCGTCCTCGCCGTCCTCGCATTTGCGACCGCCGCGGGAGTCGCCAGCCTGCCTTACTTTTTCTCGTCAGCAGCCATCGGCACGAAAGTGGTGGTGGCCAAAAACGCCATCAGCGCCCGCACTCAGATCCAGGCCTCCGACCTGACGATGGCCGTGATCACGCCAGTTCCAAAGCTGGCGTTCTATGACGTCAAAGCGGTTGAGGGCAAAGGCGCCCGAGTTGACATCCCGGCCGACGCTCCCATCACCGCGAACCTGATCGCGGAGTCGCCAGACGTGCTCAGCAGCAGCGACGTCACGTACCTGCCCATCCCGCAAGGCTTTGTCGCCGTCCAGGTGCCGACCTCCGAACTGGTGGGCGTGGGCGGCTACGTGCAGGTCGGCGACCGCATCGCGGTGCTCGCCACCATCAACACCTCTGTCTTCGGGGCCACTCCGGGCGTGTCGGTCGTGCGGACAGTGTTCAAGAACCTCTACGTCATCAGGGTGGGGCCGGCCTCGGCCACCAATGCGGCCGCGCAGCTGACGAGCAGCCTTACAGTGCTGATGACCGCGTGCGACTCCGAGTACATGTACTGGTTGCTCAACAACGCGATCCTCAAATACACGCTGGAGTCGTACAAGGATTACGGGACGGCGCCGACTCAGCCCGACTCGAACTGCCCCACCCTCGCTTCGGCAGGCGGGGTCGGACCAAAGGACGTGGACAAGAAATGGAGCTTCACGTCATCGACGATAAAGTGATCCGTCCCGTGAACGAGTAGCCATGCCGCTGACGGTCGTGGTCGTGTCGGTCGCAGCCGCGCTCGGGGTGATTCTCGTCATGTACGGCATCGTCACGCGCAACCGCGCCAACATCGAGGCCGACAGCAGCCCGAGCGCTCGTGTCACGTATCGCACGCTGGCCGATGTCAGGGAGCAGTTGCGGCGCCGGTTCGAGCCCACCGGAGCACCCGTCTGGATCGCCGCCCAGCAGGCTCCCAATCCGCTGGCCGCGGACCTCGCCAGCGCCGACCTGGCGCTGCGCCCGTACGAGTTCCGGATCCTGCAGGTCGGCGTCGCGCTGGCGTTCGCGCTGATCGCCTTCACGCGCTTCGGGGTCAACCTGGCGGTACCCGTCCTCGCCGTCGTCGGCTACGTCCTCCCCGCCCTTTACCTCCGCAACCGCCGCGGCCATCGGCTGGGCAAGTTCGAAGCGGGGCTCCCGCGCGCCATGGAGCTGATCGCCAATTCCATGAAGGCGGGCCAGTCCGTCTCGCAATCCCTCGGAGCCGTGACCGAGAATGCGGGCCCGCCGGTATCCGAGGAGTTCCGCCTCGCGCAGCGCGAGGTCGAGCTCGGGGCCTCGGTCGAGAGCGCGCTTTCCAACATGGTCAAGCGGATGGGCAGCACCGACCTCCGGCTGATGGTGATGGTGATCACCATTCAGCACGCCGTCGGCGGCGACCTGCCCGCCATCCTCACCACCCTCGCCGACACCATGCGGCAGCGGGCAGAGATGCGCGAGGAGATCATGGCCGCGACCGCTCAATCGAGGGCGTCGAGCTTGCTCATCACGCTCCTCCCGCTGGTCGTGGCGACGTTCTTGTTTTTCATCGTGCCGGATTATTTCCGGCCCATGTTCGTCAACCCGCTCGGGTGGGTGATCCTCGGTTTGTGCGCGGGGCTGTTGGTGATCGGCAACGTGATCATCAGGCGCATGACGGCGATCGCGTGAGCGTAATACCTATCATCGTGGGGCTGGCCGCCGCTGTCGGCGTCTGGCTGGTCGCCACAGGAGTCAGGAGCACGCGCACCGGCGACGCCGCCTCCCTCGCGCGGCAGAGATTGGCCCGCCAGGAGCTCGGCCTCGGTCAGAGCGCGATCGCGCTGGCGCTCGAAAAGCCGCTGGGCGAGCGACTGACCTCACCGATTCGGTCCTGGTTCAGCAAGCAGATGAAGCGGGTGACGCCTGCCGGCCAGGCCGCCAACTTCCAGCGCCAGCTCGATTTCGCGGGGAACCCGTTGGGGCTGGACCCCGCGGGGGTGCAGACGATCCGCATCGCTTCAGCGGCCGCGCTAGGAACCATCGGCGTAGGCCTGGGCGTGCTGATCGGCTCCACAGTCGCCCTCGTGATCTTTCTGGTGCTCGGGCTCGCGCTCGGCTTCTACCTGCCGATCGCCTGGCTCAACCAGCTCGTCCGGGAGCGGCGGGCGGAGATCGAGGCCGCGCTCCCCAACGCGCTCGATGTGATCGCCATCAGCATGGAGGCGGGCCTGGGCCTGGATCGCGCCGCAGAACAGCTCGTCCGCCACCAGGAAGGCCCGCTGACGCTCCTGGTCGCGCGCGCGCTGCGAGAGATCGAGCTGGGCAGGCCTCGGGCCGACGCGCTGGAGGAGATGGCGGAAGCGACCGGGATCGAGGACTTCGTCGCCCTGATCCGCTCGATCCTCCACGCGGAGCGCACAGGCGTGCCCATCGCGCGGACCATCGCGGCGCATGCGGCACAGATGCGCGTCAAGCGCCGGCTGAAGATCCGCGTCGAGGCCGCACGCGCATCGTTGAAGATCCTCCTCCCCACCGTCGGCTGCGTCTTCCCGACTTTGTGGCTGATCATCCTCGGCCCCGCCCTGCTGGTCGTGCTCACCATCCAGTCCCGCCACTAAGGACTAGAGAAAAGGGTTCGTTCGGCGCTCCTGCCCGATGGTCGTCGCGGGCCCATGGCCGCTGTAAACGGTCAGGTCGTCCGGCAGGGAAAGAAGCCTGGTCTTGATGCCTTCGAGCAGAGCGCGGCCATTCGAGTTGCGGAAGTCAGAGCGGCCGACGGAGCCCGCAAACAGAGCGTCGCCCGTGAACAGCGCATCGCCGATCCGAAGGGTGACCCCGCCTGGGCTATGGCCAGGCGTGTGTAGAACCTCGAACTCGAGCGAGCCGGCCTGGAACGGTTGGCCCTCGATGAGGCTGACCACGTTGTCGACGCGCGTAGACGGCATCGCAAACTCGTGGCGCAGCGGCTTGCCTTCGGTCAGCACGTCGCGCTCGGTGTCATGCACCGCGACCGGCAGCGGACCGAGCTCTGTCAAAAGGTCCGCCAGGCCGGCGATGTGGTCGACGTCCGTGTGAGTCAGCAGGATCGCCCTCACTTTTGCACCGCGCTCCCGGATCAGCCGCGTCATCAGCTCGGGCTCGAAGTTGGCGTCGATCACCACCGCATCTCGCGTGTCCTCGTCCTCCACCAGGTACGAGTTGGTGCCGTACCTGCGGTCGGCGGTGGCGGTGATGCGGACGCTCAAGACGGAAACTTCAGCCGGCCTCGCGCGCGACCGTGTGCACGTCCTTCACGCCTTCGAGCTTCTCCATCAGGCGTGAGAGCTGCGCCAGGGAATCGATCTCGACCGTCGCCGACACGACCGCCGTTTTGTCGTCGTACACGTGCACCTCGAGGGCTGACATGTTGACCCGGTTCTCGGCTACGACTGTGGCGATGTCGCGCAGGAGCCCCTGGCGGTCCCACGCCTCGATCTTGATATCGACCGGATAGATGTGGGTCGCCTCCGCGTCCCAGTCGACCGGCACGACACGGGCCTGGTCCTGGGCATTGACCGCATTTATGCAGTCCGCGCGATGGACGGTCACGCCGCGGCCGCGGGTCGTGTAGCCGACGATGGCATCGCCTGGCACCGGCTGGCAGCACGGCGCGATCTTGGTCAGGATCCCCTTTTCGCCGCGCACCAGCACGCGCGGGACCGGCTGCACATTCGGTATCAGCGGGATCGAGCGCAGGTCCCCGCCCGCGACATCCGAGGTCAACGACATGCGCATGACCACCGAATGTGGAGACAGGTCTCCGTAGCCGATGGCCGCCAGGAAGTCGTCGATGTTCGGAAACCTGTGCGCCGCAGCGATGTCGACCAGCTTGACCTCGGGCAGGTCGGCGAGGCTGACCCTGTGCATGCGGTGGAGCTCCTTGTCGAGAAGGTCGTGGCCCTTGGCCACGTTCTCCTCGCGGCTTTGGCTCTTGAACCATTTGCGAATTCGCTCCTTCGCCGACGCGCTCTTGACGAAGTTGAGCCAGTCGCGACTCGGCCCGTGCGGACCTTTCGACGTCAGGATCTCGACGATCTCGCCATTCTTCAGCTCGTAGTCGAGCGGCACCATGCGCCCGTTGACCTTGGCGCCGATGCAGTGGTGCCCGACCTCGGTGTGGATTCGATAAGCGAAGTCGACCGGGGTCGCGTCAGCGGGCAGGTTGAGGACGTCGCCCTTGGGCGTGAAGACGTAGACCTCGTCCTGGAACAGGTCGACCTTGACGGTGTCGAGAAAGGATTCGGAATCCCCGATCTCGTT
>DMCH01000018.1:529-4099 GCA_003446775.1 Chloroflexota bacterium | reverse complement strand
CAGCGGATGTCGTTTTCGGAGCCGTTGGTGTGGAGCGGGATTTCAGGTCGTTCGAGCACCATCAGC
This sequence comes from Chloroflexota bacterium, assembly GCA_003446775.1. GTDB lineage: Bacteria > Chloroflexota > Dormibacteria > Dormibacterales > Dormibacteraceae > UBA10449. The sequence goes on along the minus strand of DMCH01000018.1, from coordinate 4,033 downwards.
AATTCGGGTTTGTTGGCGTGGAGCCTGCGCCAGCAACCGGTCGAGGATGTCGAAGCCGGTGCGTCGCTGGAAGATCCAGTCAAACCTGGCCAGCAAGGCAGCCTTGTGAGGGGATGTCGGGTCACAGCGGTAGGCTTTGAGATCCCGGTAGAACCACCAGATCAAGGAGCGCGACCTGCTGCTGCGCCGCGTAGTGGAGGTCGGTGAAGGTATCAAGCTTATGCACCAGCCGCTCGGCATGGACCCAGCATAAGGCGTGGCGAGCGACATCGAACTGGCCGGCATCGTCGCTGAGGATCACGGTATCCTTGAGGAAGCCATGGGCATTGATGCTGCCCCACAGCGCGCCCTCGGTGGCGATCTTGACCGGATCGGGCGTCACGTCGAGTCCGGCGATGTCGAGCCGACGCAGATGCGCCAGCCATGCCGCCCGATCGGCGAAGCGCTTGTCGTCATGTTCGGCCAGCAGCCGGATGACCCACCCGGCGAGCGATCGGCCGCGCATATAGGCGAGCGCCTCGGTGTTGATCACGTAGTCGGCGTGGCCGGCGCGCAGCAATTCGAGGAAGTTGAGCCGGCTCTTCGAGCCGGTGGTGCCGAACCAGGTGAAGTGATCGTTGCCAATCTGCGTGCAGTACCCGTTCGCTGCCTTGTGGCGCGCTCCGGTGTCGTCGACCGTGACCCAGGCCGCCGTTTCCAGCCCGGCGCGCAACACCTCGCGCGCTTCGTCGAGGAAACGCCCTTGGCGTCCAATCAGCAGCCGCACGACCTGCCGCTTGGAAACCTCGATACCGATGGCCTCGAGCAGTGCCACCAGCCGGGGCACGGTGACCTGGCCCTGGTGATACTGCGCCAGGACGAACCGGCGCAGCTCCGGCCCGAAGTGGCCGTCGATCCCAGCAGGCAGCGGCGCCACGACCCTACGACCATCGGGGGTCACCCAGCGCTCGCGGCGGAACCGAATGGCGACCGGCCGCAGCACCAGATCCTGGATAAGGAAACTCTCATAGCCCTTAAAGCGCGATCCCGCCGGCACTGCGATGCTCAGCACCCGGTCCTCGACCACGACACGCGCGATCCGCTTGCTGCCGCGACGCCGGCGCTTGCCACGACCGGCCGGCGGCTTCGGCTCGCTCGCTTGCTCCATACCGCTCGGCTTGATCGACGGCGGGCCCTTGAGCCCCTTCAGCCGCGCGATCTCGGCACGCTGTTCGGTAACCACCTGCCTCAGCGCCGAAATCTCACCCAGTAATTGCACCACCAGCGCCTTCAGCGCGGCGGCGGACAGACCATCAAGATCAGCGGGCGGCGACATGCCGCCACAGGACCTGAAATCGGCCGCCAGTGGAATCGGCTAGCCATACCCCGATTCAATCTGTCGCACCCGATCTTGTGTCCTCGCCCACTCCATAGCACCAGATGCCGTTGCCCGGCCTTTTGCCCCTCTTACATAAAATACTTCCCGACATATGAAATTATACGATCGCAAATCATCGACGTCGAAGGTTCGTGTCCGGATGAGGCAAATCTGAAATCGGCAATTAAGATGGTATTACAATGCCTCGAATTAGACGGTCGAGTAGCTCGGCCATTCGGCTTCGCCCTCACAGATCCGGGCAGGCGGCTTTCCCGCACCCGGCTCTTCCCGGAAGTCACCCGCATGGGGCCGCTCGTGGGGTCCAGGGGTGCGTAATTCGAGGTGGCGGTAAGGGAAAGCACGCGGTCACAGTCTCGAACCAATCCCAGCCCATGCGCCGGTTCTTCTGGCTCCGCCGTCTCAGGCAGTTGAACCAGATGCGCCGGATTTCCTGCCGGAACGCGTGGAGAGAGCGCCAGTTATGCGGCATGCCGAAGTAGCCGTAATGGCCGCGCAGCACGCTGGAATACCAGCGATGCTGGTCGGCCAGCGGCGTGTGCATCAACTGCCACGCTTCCTGGCGCACCGCCGTCAGCTTGCGCGTCAGACGGTTGCTCTGTGTCTTGTGCTTCACGATGAACCTGCCATCGCGGGTCCACCCGCAGTAGTGGGTGAAGCCGAGAAAGGCGAAGGTCGCCGGGCGCCGGGCGCCGCGTCTCTGCCGAGTCAGGGCCGGTAGACGGCCAAACTCGATCAGACGCGTCTTTTCTGCATGGAGCGCCAGGCCGAACCTGGCCAGCCGCTCCTTGAGGTCTGACAGCATCCGCCGGGCATCGGCCTCGCTCTCGAAGCCCATGACGAAGTCGTCGGCGTAACGCACGATCGAGACCCGACCGCGCGCCTCCCGGCGGCGCCATTGATGGACCCAGAGGTCGAGGACGTAGTGCAGGAAGATGTTGGCGAGAAGCGGGCTGATGCCCGCCCCTTGCGGCGTACCCCTGTCCGTCTCGAACCATTCATCGCTCTCCAGGATGCCGGCTTCGAGCCACATCCGGACGAGCCGGAGGATTCGAGGATCGGCGATCCTGTGCGCCAGCATCCGCAGCAACCACTCGTGGTCAACCGAGTCGAAGAAGCTGCGAATATCGGCATCGAGCACCCAGGTCACGCGCTGGCTCATGATCGCCGTATGGAGCGACGACAGAGCCTGATGCGGGTTTCGCCCCGGCCGGAAGCCGTAGGAGAACCCGAGAAAGTCGACTTCGTAGATCGCGCTCAGCACCTCGGCGACCGCGCCCTGGACGATCTTGTCCTCCAGGGTCGGGACGCCGAGTGGACGCCGACCGCCATCGGCTTTCGGGATGTAGAAACGCCGAACCGGCTGTGGCCGGTAGCGCCCGGTGTGGACCCGTACGCTGAGGTCCTGAAGCTTGATCTCCAGGTTCTGCTCGTAGTCTGCCACCGTGATCCCGTCGACTCCCGCACTTGCCTGCCGCTTCTGACGCCGGAACGCTCGTTCGAGCGCCGCGATGTCAACGTGATGCAGCAAAGCCGTGAACCGGGTCTGGACGGCCGAGCGGGCCGCCGCGTTCACCCGTGCGAGATTGGATGGCTGGGCAACCCGGCTCTGTGTCCGGCCCCGCCCCTTCTCGCTTGGGTTCCTTCCGGGCTGGTCCCTTCCCTCGGCGCGCCTCGTTTCCTTCGACGGCGTCATCAGTACTATGAACCAGTCCGACTCCCGACCTCAGCTCGGTGGGCGGCTCCGGCATCGCCTCGCCACCCTCCCCCGCCAGAGACCAATCTGGCGGACCCGGTCGGGCCTCTCATGTTCCGATGAATACTTTCCATACGTGATCCGGCCTTCGACCCCGGCGAAGCGACGCCACCTCGCATAACGCTGGCGCACATGCTGCCTTCGAGAAAGGGAACCCTCTCGGCCTTCGCGATCTTACACATTTCGAGGCTCAATCCCGCACCCTGTATGACCCCTGTCTACACTTCAGACCCCGCGTTGCCACGACGCCCGCAAGACTCGGTCCCGGCCTGCCCGCTACGGCTTTAGCCAGATGAGACTTTCACTCATAGGTATTCATCAGCTTTGCATGACGTACTCCCGGTCGATGTTGAAATAGGAGGGCAGGCGTTGC
>DMCH01000018.1:0-325 GCA_003446775.1 Chloroflexota bacterium | reverse complement strand
TCCAATTTTATGTTGAAACAAACCCCGATCTGCAGCGGGCGATAGAAGCCGGATCATTAAGTTCGGCGCGCGAACATTTCATCGACCACGGTTATTTCGAGGGGAGGGTGTTCCAAGGCGATCCAGCTTGGTCGCTCCGGCCGGCGCCTGGTGCGGAATCGTACCCGATCGCGGGCGAGTCGCCCGAGGATGGCGCCGCGTGATCGGGCCGTCGGCAACATCACCCGCTTTTCCAGGATGCCCGGTCACGGATGCCCCGGCACGGCTGGCGGGTGCCACACGATCGTGATAACTTTGTTAGCGCCAATTGCGGGCTATCCTTGAG
>DMCH01000179.1 GCA_003446775.1 Chloroflexota bacterium | reverse complement strand
CCGCGATGACGCGATCGCGCCAGCCCACCTGCTCGTCGTCAAGCGATGCCCAGGCAACGTGATGCACCGTTCCGGCCCCGGGCAGGCCGCTCTCGGCGGGCGCGGGGTCGTACACGTAGCGCCCCCCTCGACTGTCGCCACGAGCCTGCCACGACACGTCGCCGGCTCGCTCGAATCCCAGCGCGCCCTCGAGCAGCTCGCGGCTCGCTTCGGGGTTGGACGTGTACGCGCGCACCTCCTCGAAGCCCTGGATCGCGCGCTCGGCAGGTATCTCAGAATGCGATGCGGTGAGCGGCGCATCGGAAGTGGCCACCACCCGGAGCTCCAAGCCAAGGCCTTCAGGGTCTGAGAACTCGAGCGATCCACGCGACCGCCGGCTGCCCTTAAGCCGCTGCTCCCAGAAGTCAAGCGCCTCCTCGGAGCCGACCCGCAGGACGATCCGGTGGATCATTCCCAGCCCCGGGCGGCCCGGGCGCGCCCCCGGATACTCGAAGAACGTCAGGTCCAGGCCGGGGCTGCCCTTGTCGTCTCCGTAAAACAGGTGGTAAACGGTGGGGTCGTCCTGGTTGACGGTCTTCTTGACCAGCCGCAACCCCAGCGTGCCGGCGTAGAAGTCGACGTTCGCCTGGGCGTCGCCCGTGATCGAGCTGACGTGGTGGATGCCTTCCAGCTTCATTTTGGTTGCCTCCATCGGTTCTCCTAGGAGACTACCCGTCTGGCCCGGTTCTCATTCGTGGTCGGGGTCGCCAAATCCCCACCGTTCGCAGGGGGCGACCGGCAAAGCCGAGTGATAGCCTGCCGATGCGATCCGGCCGCCGAGTTCGGAAACCTCCATGAGCAGCCAACCGGTCGTCGCCAGCGACCAGCGACAGAGGGAAGTCCGAGCGCGCGCTCTGGACGAGAATTTCGACGCCCAGCGGCGCCAGATCGGCGAGCGGGTGGCGGTCATGTTCCGCTGGATCTTTCTGGTCGTCCTCACTGCGCTGGTCAACCTGACGTCGCTCACCAGCACCTCAGAAAAGCTGACCGTCGACATCGCCCTCGGTGTCTGGGCCGCCATGAATGTGGTCGTCACGCTGATGCTCCTCAGGGGCTTCCGGCCGGGCAAGCAATTCAGCCTGAGCACGATGACCATGGACATCTTCTTCGCGGCAGGGCTGGTCTACCTCACCAACGGATTCAACAGCCCTTACTCCCTTGCCCTCTTCCTTTCTGTCATCACGAACGCAGTCCGGTTCGGGGCCACCGCAAGCGTGGTCTCCGCCCTCTTCATCGCGTTCATCTACCTGTTCGTGGGAGGCAGCAACACGCCGACCACGGTTTCCAACGATGCCAGCTCGCGCGTAGGCGCCCTTGGCATCGTCTTCCTGTTCCTCATCGTGGCGCTGGCGACCGGCTACATGACCCGCGAGCTCGAACGCGAACGCCGCCAGGCGGTGCAGCGGGCGGCCCAGGCTGACCTGCTGCGCGAGCTCAGCGCGAGCATCAGCAGCGAGACCGACATCAAGGATGTGTTCAGCGCCATGGTGGGCAACGCTCTCGAGATGACGGGGGCGGTGCTGGGCAGCATGGTGCTCGCGTCGCCGGACGGCTTCTCGGTCGTGGCCACAGCCAAGCTGGACCAGGCCCCTGCGGGCGCGCCCGAGCCTCTCGACGACTCGCAGCTGGCCCAGGTCGCCCGATCGGGTGAGGCTGCGTTCTCGACGGATCGAGGCACGATGGTGGTGCCGATGGCGTCAGGCGGGGGAGTGACCGCCCTTCTGACCCTGAAGCGACCCAGCCGCGTGTTCACCAACCAGGACCTCTTCGCGGTCGCCGCATTGTCAGGCAGCTCGGCAGTTGCGCTCGCGAACGCGCTCCGTTATCACGCGAGCACGCAGGAAGCGACCACCGACAGCCTCACCGGCCTGTACAACATTCGCGAGTTGCACAAGCGGATCGAGGCCGCATTTGCGCGTGCCGACCGGTCCACCGCCTCGATCTCGCTCCTGCTCATCGACTTCGACTTCTTCAAGTCGGTGAACGACGAGCTCGGCCATCAGCACGGTGACCTCGTGCTCCAGCTGGGCGCGAGGATTGCGCGCGGTGCCGCGCGTGCGCAGGACTCGGTGGCGCGCTACGGCGGTGACGAGCTTGCGATCTTGGCCGCCGACACGTCGGCGGTGGGAGCCCAGCGGCTCGCCTACCGCATCGTCGATGCAGTGCATGCAGCCGCGGTGGCCACCACCGCGGGCAAGTCCCTGACGTTCAGCGTCGGGGTCGCCACCTACCCGGAAGACGCGTTGACGGCGCAGGAGCTGGTCGCCGCCGCGGACCAGGCCCTGTACCTCGCCAAGCGCGAGGGCAAGGACCGCGCGTGCACGTTCCCACAGCTTGTGACGGAGCTCGAGCTGGCCGATGGAAATCTCACCACGATGCTTGCCGACGCTGGGCCGCAGGTGGTCGTCGCCGCCGCCCACGCCGTCGACCACCGCAACCCGATGACGCAGGGCCACTCCAGCCGCGTGACCTCCATCGCGGAGGCTGTCGGCCAACGGGTGGGCTTGCCGCCAGGCAAGCTAGAGGAGCTCCGCATGGCCGCGTTTCTCCACGACGTCGGGCATATGACGCTCGGCGGGGATGCACAGAGTTTCGAGATGCCGGGCCACGCGGAGGAAGGCGAGCGAATCGTCGCGGCGGCCAAGTTCTCTCCCGAGATCGCCTCCGTCGTGCGCCATCACCACGAGCGATGGGACGGCCAGGGCACACCCGACGGCGCGGCGGGCGAACAGATCCCGCTGGCGGCCCGCATCCTGGCGGTCGCCGAAGGCTATGAGGCCATGACGGCCGGTCGCGGATGCGAGCGGCTGACCGTCGCCGCCGCCCTCGAGCAGCTCAAGGTCGGATCCGGGTCGCAGTTCGATCCCGCCGTCCTTGATGCGCTGACCAAGGCAGCGAGCGACGGAAGCCTGGAATCAATCCTGCCTGCCGTCGCCCTGCCTGCCGTCGCTGCACCCGTACCTGCCTAGCGTTATCTTTTCCCGATCGACAAACCCCAGCTGATTGTCGTGGGCGCGGGTCCGGCCGGCCTCGCGTCGGCGGGTGAGGCTCACCGGAACGGGCTTCGGGCCCAAGTCCTGGACGCAGCCGAGGCTGTGGGCGCCAGCTGGCGCGGTCATTACGACCGGCTCCGCTTGCACACGACGCGAGGCCTTTCAGCGTTGCCTGGCGTCCCGATCCCGGAGCGTCTGGGCCGCTGGGTCGCGCGCGATGACTTCATCGCTTACTTAGAGCACTATGCCCGCAAGATCGGTGTGCCGATCCGGTTGGGAGTGCGCGTCGAGCGCATCGAGGCCGCGGCAAGCGGCTGGCGCCTCATCACCAGTGCCGGCGAGCTCGAGGCGGGCCAGGTCGTCATTGCCACCGGCCATAACCACACTCCGCGGCTGCCTGATTGGCCGGGCAAGGCCGCCTTCACCGGCGAGCTCATCCACTCTTCGGCCTACCGCAACCCGGCGCCCTTCAGCGGCCGTGACGTCCTTGTCGTCGGCGCGGGGAACTCGGGTGCCGAGATCGCAGCCGACCTGGTCGAGGGAGGCGCCCACAGGGTCTGGATCTCCATTCGCACGCCGCCCAACATCGTCAAGCGGGACGGCCCCGGTGGCATCGCCCCTCAGCAGCTCGGGATCTTGATGCGCCCGCTGCCACTCAAGATCGTGGACCCACTCAGCCTGCTCGTGCAAAAGCTCGTGATCGGCGACCTCTTTCGATACGGCATCGCGGCGCCCGCCGCGGGCGTGGCCACGCGCGTACTCGATGGACACATCCCGCTCATCGACGTCGGTTTCCTGGCCCAGCTCAAGGCGGGGCGCATCGAGGTCGTGCCCGGGATTACCGGTTTCGAAGGCAGCACGGTGATCTGCGGCGAGCGCCGGCTGAAGGCAAATGCGGTCATCGCCGCGACCGGCTACAGCCAGGGCCTGGAACCGATGGTCGGCCACCTGGGAGTCCTCGACGCGAACGGCCGTCCGAGCTACCACGCCCCGCAGTCGTCCCCGCAAGCCCCCGGCCTTTTCTTCGTCGGTTACTCGAACCCGATCAGCGGCAACCTGCGCGAGATCGCCCACGACGCTCGTGCGCTCGGGCGTGTGCTGGCGATGGGAGCAGCTCGAACCCAGGATTCAGTCCGAGTGTCTTGAGGCGGGCCTGAATCAGCCGGCGTACACGCCGCCGTCGGACCCGACCTGCACCTTGATCGACGGCAGTGGAGTCGGTGCCGGGCCGGCGACCACCGCCGCCCCGTGCGCGGGGTCGAACTGCGCCCCGTGGCATGGGCAAACCAGCAGGCGCTGCCCCGAGTCATACGCCACCTGGCAACCCGCATGTGTGCACACTGCGTCGAAGGCGACCACGCTGCCGCCCGATAACGCGACGGCGACCGCTGGGTCGCCGCTGGTTGGATCCTGGAATGTGAGGCTGCCCTGGGATTGGAGGTCGGCGAGCGCTCCAATCTTCGTGCCGGTGGGCGATGCGACCGGAGTTGGAGCTCCGGTGGGATTTGCGTTGGGGGTCGCAGCGATGAATCCCCGCGAGCGGGGCAGAAGCGCCAGGACCCACACCAGCGCCACGCCCGCCCCGCCAATCTGAATCAGCAGGCGGCGGCGCGCGAGGTCGGTGACAGCCGGTGTCCTGACGCCGCTTGCCGGGCGATCGGTGAAGAACAACGGCCTTGCGGTCAGCACTCCCTGGTCGCCGATCAGCGCGAGAGTGATCCACGCCACCGTGTAGATGCTGTCCGAGCCCAGGAAGTAAGGCTGGACCGTCCAACTCGCGGTGAGGAAGAGGACGAACGAGAGCAAGGCCCCGGCGGCCGCTGCCCATCGGGTTGCCAGCCCGAGGATGACAATGGCGCCGATCACCAGCTCGGTGACGATGACGCCGATTCCGGCCAATTGGGGCACAGGCAGGGCGAGCCAATCGAGCAGGAAGCCGATTGGGGAGTGGGTGGCGAAGCTTTCCAGCTGGGTTCCGATATAGGTGGCGGAGCCCGGCTGGAGAAAGCCCGGGTCGGCGATCTTCTGCAGGCCGGCGTAAACGAAGGTGAGGCCAAGAAAGAGCCGGAGCGGGACCGTGCTGTACACAAGCCAGCGGTCAGGCGCCGTGGGAGCCGGGCGCTGGTAGGCGGCTCGGGCGCCCTTCTTGGCCACAATTCGACCTTACCCGCAAACGCGCCACCAGGTTTCGCCCCTGGCCTGAGACTTACGTGAGCGAGTTAAACGGCCTGCAGCTTCGGGTCCCAGATCACGACTGCCACGCCCGGGCGGTTGAAGTAGACGTTGTAACCGCGAGACACGTCATTCTCGCCGACCAGTTTGGCCATCAGCGACCCGCTGGGACGGCCGAGACCCATTGCCTCGCAGCTTCCATAGAGCCGAATGTGCGCGATTGGAGCCCGTGGTCGTCAACCAATCCACAGACTTCCTCGACGGTTACCTTTCCCAACCCAGTGGGCGCCGTCACAAAAGCGAGCCGCTGAAGGCCCGCGCGCACGGCCTGGGGCATCCAGATCTCTTTGATCCACTTCTGATCCTCGTGGACGATCACCTTGACCTTCCTGGCGTCGCTTACATAGGCCACTGCACGGTTGTCGCTGATCGCCGCAAGGCCTTTCAGCATTCCGGCGCGGAGCTCGGCGCTGTTGGCGAAGGCCCTCCATTCCGCGTAGACGTAGTGGTGCACGCCGTCCCATCGAATCGACAGATAAGGCTCGTTCACGTAAACGTCGTCGGGCGGTCTGATCCTCAAGGTATACGCGAACAAGCGCTTGCGGGCTTCCTCAAACCGAACAGTCCGGCCCCCATGAAAACGCATGGGAATGGGGCCTATCGCGGCGCGGCGGTCAGGTTCACTTCTTGTCATCCGGGTGGCCGGGGTTGCCGAACGCGATCCGATCCCCGACCACCGGAGCGCGACCCAGGAGCCGCGCCCGCTGCACGGC
>DMCH01000181.1:8284-9287 GCA_003446775.1 Chloroflexota bacterium | reverse complement strand
ATAAGAGACAGAGGTGTGGCTCTGCGGCGCCTGTGCCAAGCCGGGGGGCATCACCCAAGACCAGCTGGCCGGCGGCGTGAGCATCGTCGGGGCCGCCAAGATAGTGGAAGAGATCGTCGGCGGCGCCAAGACGGTCGCCTTCGCCTGAAATGACCTACATCAGAGACAGACTCCGGGAGGTGGCGGGCAATGGCTGAGGTGCGGCGCGTTCCAATGGCGGAAGCAGACCCTTACCTTCTCTTCGGGCTCCTGGGAAAGCAGGTGATCCATCCGGGCGGCCGCAAGGCAACCGAGGAACTGCTCGGACTCGCGGCATTGGCGCCTGGGCAGCAGGTGCTCGACATCGGCTGTGGCGTGGGGACCACGGCCATCGCGATGGCAAAGCGGTTCATGGTGGCAGTCACGGCTGCCGACGTCTCGGCCGACATGCTGGATCGGGCCATCGCGAACGTCGAAGCCGCCGGCGTCCGCGACCGAGTATCTGTGGAGGCGGCTGATATCTGCGCTCTGCCCTACGCCGATGGCCACTTCGATCGCGTGGTGGCCGAGGCCGTGACGATGTTCGTCGACCGCGACCGAGCGATCAGTGAACTGGTTCGCGTGTGCCGGCCTGGCGGCCTGGTGCTCGCGACCGAGTTCCAGTGGCGGCAGCCACCCACGCCGGAGGCTCGCCATGCCTTCCTCGGCGAGGTCTGCCCGGGCATGCTCTTCGAGACGGTCGATGATTGGCTCGCCCGCTACAGCTCTGCCGGTTTAGTTGACCTCCAGGTCAAAACCGGTCCGTTCGAGATGATGACTGCTCGCGGGTTCATCTCCGACGAGGGCATTGGCAACGCAATCCGCGTGATGGCTCGAGCAATAACCAGTGGCGCCGCCCGCCATCGGATTGCCTGGATGATGCCCCGGATCTCGAGGGCGGTCCCATTCCTTGGCTATGTCCTCATCTGCGGCCGTCGAGCAGGACATGACAGCTGACTGCATCTCGGTCGGCGAACTCCAGGAG
>DMCH01000181.1:2298-7969 GCA_003446775.1 Chloroflexota bacterium | reverse complement strand
TGCTCGCTGCGGGCCGGCCGGTCACTGTTCTCGACGTCCGGTCGCCCTCGGATGTTGATTGGGAGATTCCCGGGAGCATCCACGTGGACGCGTACGGTGATCTTCAATCCGGTCGGCTGGGACCTTTGGGGGAGTTGAACCTGCCTCCGGGACCCGTCGTCACTGTCTGTGGAGTTGGCCGGACGGCAGCAATCGCTACCGACCTGCTCAGAGCGAAGGGCGTCGAAGCACTGACGCTCGACGGCGGCATGCGCTCTTGGTCGCTCGCCTGGAACACCGCCCAAACAACTATCTCTGGCTGCGAGGTCGTCCAGGTCCGAAGGACTGGAAAGGGATGCCTCTCCTACATCGTGGAGTCACAGTCCGAGGCGGTCGTCATCGACGCTTCGGTCGATCCGGACGTCTACGTCCGGTTACTTCGTGAGCGCGGATGGCGGCTGGTGGCGGTGGCCGACACCCACATCCATGCTGACCACCTTTCGCGATCGAGGCTGCTCTCCGACCAGGAAGGCGTTGATGTGTGGTTGCCCACCCAGGACCGCGCTCAGTATCCCTTCCGACCTGTGGCCGACGGCGACCGGATCGCGTTCGGCTCGACGGCGCTGGTTGCCATGCGCACTCCTGGGCATACGCAGGAGAGCACCACATACCTGCTCGACCGCGCCGCCGCGTTCACGGGCGACACATTGTTTCTCAACAGCGTCGGCAGGCCTGACCTCGACGGCGGCACCCACCAGGAGCTAGCGTCGCGCGCACGTCTACTTCATATGTCGGTCCGCCATCTCCTCCAGCTGCCCTACGCGGCTGAGGTGTTTCCCGGCCATGTCTCGGAGCCAATACCATTCGACCGCCGGATGTTGGGGAGGACGGTCGGGACCATCCGGGATACATTGGCGCTCGCCAGACTCGAGGAAGCCGCATTCGTGCAGGCCGTTTTGGCGCGGATCCCTCCAAATCCGCCGAACCACTCACGCATTGTCGAGCTCAACGAGCGTGGAGAAGTTCCAGGCGATCCCAGCGAGTTGGAGGCGGGAGCCAACCGCTGCGCTGTCGTCTGAGGCCAGCCGGCGGATGAAGGCACCACAGGCGATCCGGCTCGGCCTACGCGCGAACTGGCAACAGTTCGCGCTCTTGGTGGCGATAAACGCATTCGTCGGCGGGGTGGTGGGAGTCGAGCGGTCGACCCTGGCACCGCTCGCGGAGCATGACTTTCACCTCGCCAGCAGCGCAGCGATCCTTTCCTTTCTGATCAGCTTCGGCCTGGTCAAAGCCGCCAGCAACTTCATTGCCGGCGGGCTCGCAGACCGCTTTGGCCGGCGGACCGTGCTTCTCGTAGGTTGGCTGGCGGCGTTGCCGGTTCCTCCGCTGATCATCCTCGCGCCCTCCTGGGGCTGGGTCGTGTTTGCAAACGCGCTCCTCGGCCTCAATCAGGGCGTCGCTTGGTCGACCACTGTAAACATGAAGATCGATCTCGTAGGACCCCGCCGGAGGGGGTTCGCGCTCGGTCTGAACGAAGCCTCGGGTTACCTGGCCGTATCGGCGGCTGCCGCGGTTGCTGGATTCCTCGCCGCGAATTACGGCATACGACCCGGTCCCTACTTGCTTGCGGAGGGCCTTGCCGTATGTGGTTTGCTGCTGTCGCTGTTTACTCGCGACACTTCGGGGCACGTTGAGCTCGAGTCGGGGGGTGCGGCGCGGACAGATTCACTGGTTAAGCTCGCAACTGAGGTCAGCTTCCGTGACCGCACGATGTCGAGCGCCTGCCAGGCCGGCTTAGTGAACAACCTCAACGACGGCATGGCCTGGGCGCTGTTGCCGCTTTTCTTCGCAACCCACGGACTTGGACTGCGTGAGATCGGGCTGCTAGCGTCAATCTATCCGTTGATCTGGGGAGCCGGCCAGCTGGGCACCGGCTGGATGAGCGACCACGTCGGTCGCAAGTCCCTAATCGTCGCCGGGATGCTGGTCCAGACGTTCGCAATCGCCGGATTCGTGATCATGCCCGGCTTCGGGTGGTGGCTGGCGGAAAGCATCTTGCTCGGGATGGGCACCGCACTTGTCTATCCAACACTGCTCGCGGTTGTGAGCGACGCCGCCCGAACGCCGGACCGAGCGAGCTCAGTCGGCATCTACCGCTTCTGGCGCGATAGCGGCTACGCCGCCGGCGCGATCGTTGCTGGCGCGATAGCAGACGCTGCAGGGTTTCGCGCCGCGATCATTACGGTCGCTTGCCTTACCGGGTTATCGGGAATCGTCGTCGCAGCCCGAATGCGCGAAACAATGCCGCGGGTAGTTCGAGCCTTGTGCTAATGCTTCAGCTGGGGGTTGGTTGATCGCGTCGGAATTGAAACTTCCGCTGCGCAAACGCACACTAGATGATCTCGACGACGCCAAAGGGCCAGGCGCCTATCAGAAAGCCGTACGCGCTGGACAAAAGACAGCCGAAGGCAAAGACAAACGTGAAGCGCCGAGGGCGCTGTTCGAGCGAGTACATCGCCATCATGAAAGTCAGTGGCTCGACCGCTACCAGCTCGGCTCCATCAGCCTATTCGGGCCGATGCATCCCCATTAGGTGGAAGGCGATGTTGAAGTGCCTCCGACTGGATATACAGCCACGGCGAACTCGAAACTGACGTAAATCGGCCGTGTACTGAAACCTTGCAGAAGCGGGGCCGAGTAGCTAACCCGCGCGGCGACAACCGGTTCGAGTCCTCAGAGGTGGGCCGGGGGTACCGTAACGCGAACCCGGCACTCACCTTGATCGGCAAGGTCATCTCGCTGACTTGAGTAGGTCCCTGATGCCATAGTTTGGGCATGAGCGATGCGCCTCAAGTCACGAACGGGCTGCTTGAGATGTTTCGTTATAAGACCTGGGCGACGCTGCGCCTGATCGAGCACTGCCAGAGCCTGGAGGACAAGCACCTGGACGCCACGACTCCCGGCACATACGGCACGATTCGCGAAACCCTGCGACACATCGTCGACGCCGAGGAAGGCTACTTTTCGATCCTGACCCGTGAGCGGTTTCCTTCCAAGGCAGCAGCCGAGGCCTTTGTAAGGCCACCCGACCGATTACCGGATGGGCCAGTCCCTCTAGATGAGCTCGCGGAGCGCATCCGGCGCATGGGCCCGCATTGGGAGGCCATGGCACAGGATGCTGACCTCCCTGGCCGCGATGTCACGACCACGGACGGCTGGCACTTGCCAGGTGCAGTGGTCATGGCGCAAACCATTCACCACGCCGGTGACCACCGCTCCCACATCATGTCGATACTCGGCGCGCTCGGCCTCGAGCTTCCCGGGCCCAACGATCTGGACGCGTGGGGCTACGCCGAGTCAGAGGGCCTGATGCAGGAGTTACCGCCGACGCAGGGCGACTGAAAGCCGTGCGCTTCTTGCCGTAAGAGCGCACGGAGCTCGGCCTTCGCCGCCGGTTCGCATTACGGAAGGGATGGTGGGCCGTGGCGGACTCGAACCAAAGGCCTCCGGCGTGCCCTGTATTTCCTAAAGGTGTACAGACGCCCCGAAGAAGTTCATCCTCGTGGCTACGCGGCGCGGCGTCCACCGCGACGACGCCTCGGCGGAAGCGAAGTACCACGCGCGGCGGGGGCTAGCCCGCTGGCCGGGCCTCCGCCGACTCGATCCGGAACAACACCAAGCGCTCGGCGGCAGTTTCGAACTGCTCAGGACCAGCAGGCGGTGCGACCAGCCCGAGCATGACGAAGAACTGCACTCCGGCAGGAATCAGACGGGGGAACTCGCGGGCAATGCGCCCGCTCTCCGGCGGTCCAACCTCAACCAGGGCGACCCGCGCCTGCCGACGGCCTCGGCTGAGGATCCCCCACCCGGCTTGGCGAGCGTTCTTCACCCACTCCGTCTGGCCGAACGAGAGGATGTATCGATGCCCGTCCACCGTAAATGGCGAGACCGGCGTCGTTCGAAGCTGTCCGCTGCGGCGCCCGGGGATGGAGATCAGGTGGAACGAGAAGAAGGCGATCCCCACCCTCTGAAGCACCTTCATCACCGCGTTCACCGGGCCGAGCCAGCCGGGGAGTTGAGGCGCCTCTATCACTGATAGGTGAGTCTATCACCGATAGGGACTGGCTACCATCCATTCGTGGGACGCATCGATCGAGAACAGATCGTGGAAGCCGCGCTCGAACTGCTCGACGAACAGGGGTTGGCCGGAGTCACCACCAGGAAAGTGGCCGCGCGCCTTGGGATCAAGTCCGCCTCGCTCTACTGGCATCTGCGCGATCGTGAGGAACTGCTCGACCTACTCTCCGACCGTGTGGTGGCGGACGCCCGCTGGCCCAAGCCCAGCCTCGGTTGGCGTGCTCAGGTGGAAGGGCTCATGGTCGAGTACCTTCGCTGCCTCATGGCACACCGCGACGCCGCCAGGGTCGTCGCCGGTCGAGCCCCGAGCGGACCTCACCGGCTGCGCGGGGCTGAGACGATGCTTGCCGCCCTGCTCAAAGCCGGCCTGCGGGAGCAAGACGCCGTGGATGCGACCCTGGTGCTGACGACCTACGTCGTCGGCTTCGCCTTAGAGGAGGCTTCTGCGGGTCAGGTAAGCGAGCCGACCCGCCCCAGGCGGTCGTCTGCGCCATCGATCGAGCAATACCCGACCCTCATGAGCCTCGCGCCGCTCGTCCAGGCTCCTGCTCCGTCGAGCCGATTCCGCCCCGGATTGGCGGTCGTTCTCGATGGCATCCAGGCCCGCGTGGCGGCCTCTCGTGGAGGCCGCAAGACGGCAGGGCCCGATAGCAAGTCGGCCCGACCGGGCTAAGCCAGGTCACCGCTGCCTGCCCCGTATTTCCTTAAGGTGTACCAACCTCGGATCAGGCGATCGCGATCGGTGACGACCGCGACGGCGTCGAGCTCAGTCCTCAGCTGACAGCTTTCTTCACGAGCTCGCCGATCCTTGCCTCGTCGGCGGCCGTCAACTTCATGAGCGCGTACTCACTCGGCCACATGCCGCCGTCGTCGAGGTTCGCCTTGTCGCTGAAGCCGAGGTTGTGATATCTGGCGTTGAACTTCCCTGCGTTTTTGAAGAAGCAGATGACATTGCCGTCCTTGGTGTACGCGGGCATTCCGTACCAGGTTTTCGATGCGAGGGCCGGTGCTGCGGCTTTGATTAGGGCGTGGACTCTCTTAGCCATGGCGCGATCGGACTCTTGCATCTTCGCGATCGCGGCGAGCAATTCAGTTTCCCCGTCCGCCTTGGCCGCCTCCGCCTTCAGTTCCCGGACGCGCTCGCGCGCCGCTGCCTTTTCTTCGTCGGAGAATCCGCCGTGTCTCGTGGCGGTCTTTGGCTTGGCTTTCACTTGGAGGTCTCCTTGTCTCTGGACATTGATGGAACGCGCCTCATGCTAGGCGGCGGCCCCGGCGGCCGCTTCTCGAAACCTGCTCGATCGCGACATCCGTCGTCCTTGGCCGGATTTGGCCCGGATCTAGGTGTTTCTCGACCCGCCGCTGAGCCAGGTCACTGCGGCCTGTCCCGTATTTCCTTAAGGTGTACCAAACCTCGCGATCAGGCAATCGCGATCGGTGACCACCGCGACGCGCCTCGCATCGCGGGTAAGCCGAGGTCGTTCACGAACAACCTCCGCAGCCCCGTCGTGATGACGGGTGCCGACCCGGAGGCCGGAACCGCCGAGTCCCTGACAGC
>DMCH01000181.1:1652-1995 GCA_003446775.1 Chloroflexota bacterium | reverse complement strand
CCATTCAGCGGATGGACAACGTCGGCATCGTCGTCGACGACCTGGGCGCGGCTGTCTCGTTTTTCACGGAGCTCGGCATGGAGCTGGAAGGCAAGGCGCAGGTTGAAGGCCTTTGGGCGGACCGCACCGTCGGCCTCGACGGCGTCCAGAGCGAGATCGCGATGATGCGGACCCCGGACGGTCACAGCAAGCTGGAGCTGAGCAAGTACCACAACCCTGCGGCGTCCGGCGCCGAGCCCGCGAACCCTCCGCCCAACACGCTGGGCCTGCATCGCATCATGTTCGCCGTGGACGACATCGACGACACCGTGGCCCGCCTGCGCGCCCACGGCGCCGAACTCCT
>DMCH01000181.1:0-1317 GCA_003446775.1 Chloroflexota bacterium | reverse complement strand
GATCGGCTGACGCGGGCCTGCTGCGCGGGGGCGGGTGCATCAGCGATTCGCGTGGTGATCGCATGAGCAGCTGATACTGCAGTTCTCCGAACTCGGCGCGACCAATGAAGGTCATCGTGGATGCCGTTCAAGGTTCGCGCGCCGCCGCGATCCCCGAACCGACACACCAGCAGGCCAGACGTCGGCGGCTGTGGGGCACACAAATTCGTCAGAACGCCCGCCCGGCCAGTCCCGACGCTTTGGACAGCTGAAAGGTTTTTCGACGATGGATCGTCCCGATGGCAAGTACCGTTGGCAGCCAGTGGATGCGAGCCCGGATTCATGCTGCGGCCGAGATTGGCTCGCGCGAATATTCGCGCAGAAGCCCGCCGAGTCTCTCGTTGCAGCTCACCGATCCTGAGGTCGCGACCGGATCGGAGCGCGCAATCGGAGTCTGCAGATCGAGCCCGCGATGTGGCCGAGCCTGGTTGTAGTGCTCAAACCAATCAGTCAGGACGCGCTCAAGGTGCCGACGATTGAGGATCAGAAGCCAATCGAGACACTCGCGCCTGGTCGAGCCAATTTGGCGCTCCATGTGTGAATTTGCCCTTGGCGCCGCGATCGGTGTCCTAATCACGGCCATACCGTCGCCCTCGAACACGGGGTCGGAGCCACCGCCGTATTTGGCATCGTGATCGTGGATCAGGAATCTCGCGTGCACACCACGCTGGTTCAGCTCCCAGCTGACATTCCTCGCTTGCTGGGTCACCCAGGCAGCGTCTGGGCTGTCGGTCACCGCGAACCAGATGACCTGCCTCGTCGCCATCTCCATATATAGAAGGACGTAGAGCCGCTTCAGAAACACGCTATCCACGCTGAAGAAGTCGGTGAGCACGATCGCCGACGCCTGCGCTCGCAGGAACGCCTTCCAGGTCTGCTGCGATCTCAACGGTGCCGGCCCGATCCTGTTCCGGCGTAGCAACTTGCGAATCGCGGTCGCCGAGACCCGATAACCGAGTTTGAGCAATTCGCCGCGGACTCGGACACAGCCCCACCTCGGATTGTCCTTCGCCATCTGCAGAATCAGCCTCTGGATCTCGGGATCGAGACCTGGCCGACCCGGGCCACGCCGGCGACCGAAGGCTGCCCACCTTCTCCTCACCAACTCGCGATGCCAACCGTGAACCGTCTCCGGCTGGACAAGCATCCCGACTAGAGCCGCACGGTTCACCAGCTGGCTCAGCGCCGCCATGATCGTCCGATCCGCACTATTCCTGCTGTCTCTTATACACATCTGACGCTGCCGACGATCTACTCTGTGTAGATCTCAGTGGTCGC
>DMCH01000065.1:3284-28612 GCA_003446775.1 Chloroflexota bacterium | reverse complement strand
ACCACCTGGCGCAGCTCCGCGCCGGCCGTGTAGACCCGATTGACCTCCTCCAATGCCTCGGCCGCGCGCCCCTCCAGCACATGATCCAAAAGCGAGTCGAGCAAGCGTGGGTCCGCGATTCCAAGCAAGGAACGCGCACCATCGATAGAAATCGGACCAGAAGCAAGCGGCACCAGCTGGTCGAGCAGCCCGACCGCGTCACGCATAGAGCCCTGCGCCGTGCGTGCGATGAGCTGCATCGCCTCGGCGTCGACCGCCACCTTCTCCAACAAAGCGATGTGCGTCAGCCTTGAGGTGATCTGCTCTTCGCTGTGCCGCCGGAACACGAACTGCTGGCAGCGCCCGATTACAGTCAAAGGAATCTTCTGCGCATCCGTGGTGCAGAGCACGAAGACCACGTGCGCCGGCGGCTCCTCGAGCGTCTTCAACAACGCGTTGAACGCCGGCTCGGTGAGCATGTGCGCCTCGTCGATGATGTAGACCTTGAACGGCCCCAGCGCCGGGGCCAGGTTCACCTTCTCACGCAGGTCGCGAATCTCGTCGATACCACGGTTCGATGCCGCGTCGATCTCGATGAGATCGAGCGCCGAGCCCGCGGTCATCTCGACGCACGACTGGCACCGATTGCACGGCTCCGCGGAATCGCGCGCGCGACCTGAACAATTCAAAGCCTTCGCGAGCAGGCGCGCGGCCGACGTCTTGCCCGTGCCGCGGCTGCCGCTGAAGAGGTATGCGTGTGAAACGCGCGCGCCGATGATCGCGCCCTGCAGTGCGCGCGACGCCGCCTCCTGGCCGACCAGGTCGCCGAACGTCTGCGAGCGGTACTTGCGGTAGAGGCTCTGGTACTCAGGCATGAAATTTCAAATGGTCGCGCACCCCCGCCTCGATCGAAGGCTCCCAGCTCGCACCACGGTTCGCGGCTCCGGCCCGAATGACTGCGGCACCCCCGGGTTCTCTCCTTACCGCTGCTTCCTTCCGGACCTGACGGGGTTCGGAGACCCGAGCTGCGCAGGTCCCGACCTTCAACGCCACTTGCCGCGGCCAGGCGTGAGAACCCTGACCTCAGCGCGGGAATTCGGTCCGGCTAAGGCGGATTGCCGGTGCAGGGGACCGCCAGCACCCCACTTAGCGCGACCGCAGTCCATCTTACCCGGGCTCAAGCGCCGGAACCGGCTTGCGCGCCACCCAGCCCAGGTGCACGAACGTCGCCACGGTCGCGATCGGAAGCACGATCTCGGCGCCGATGACCACGTTGCTCGCGTCCTGGTTGAAAAAGCGAAACAGGCAGATGCCTCCGATCAGGACGATGATCAGCGCCGTCGAGATCTGCCCGCTCACCGTGTGTCGCAGCTCCGGCCGCCGGTGCAGGGAGATCAGCACCAGGCCGCCGATGGCGGGCAGCAGGTAGCGGAGCACGATCACGACCGCGAGCCACAGCGGGATGACCCCGCTGGCCGCGAGCCCGACCGCGACCGCCCCAAGCAGCACGCCATCTACGACTGGGTCCAGCCCCCCGCCGAGAGTCGAGTACGACCCGAAACGGCGGGCGATGGTGCCGTCGACCAGGTCGGTCAACCCTGCGACCGCCAGCACCACCGCCAGCTGGCCTAGGTGACCCGGAGCCAGGGAATACGCGAGCGCCGGAGCCGCCATGTACGCCCGCGCCAGCGTCACCTGGTTGGCGATGCCGGGCACGAACATGCCCGCGACCGCTACGGCCAAAAACCACGCGAAGTAGACGTCGGCGGCCCCGGGCGGGTTGGCGCCGAGCACCCACGCCAGGCCGAGGCCGAGGTACACGAGCGAGAAGATGAACGAGGTCCACGCCGTCCGCACCCGCTCAGGCTAAGGCGATGGCTTGGGTGACAGCGACGGCGGCTGGTACGGCGCCGCCCCCGGCGGCGGGTTGGCTCCGCATGGATAGGTAGGCTCGCCCACCCCTTTGAGGAAGATCTCGTTGTAGCCCCCGCTGCTGATGTACCCGCCGTCGTAAGCGCACACCATTCGCGTCACCACGCCCGCAGGCTGCGTCCACATCGCGGGCCATGGGTGGTTCGAGTAGTACGCCTCGAGGAACGGCTTCCACACCGACGTGCCGACGTTCTCGCCGAACAGCACTCCAGTCGGGCACTGCCATCCGGAAGGCGGGAAGTTGGTCGCGAGATATGCGTAGCCCGACTTGCATTCCGGCCCGGCATCTATGTGCATCAAAGAAGCGGCCACCGCCAGATCGGGCGTGTAGCCGAGGAAGATCGAGCCCGTGTAAGCCTCCGTCGTGCCCGACTTGCCGGCCACCGGCCGCCCGCCCAGGTCGCCCAGGTACAGCTTCACCGGTCCTCGCAGGAGGTCCGTCATCAGGTACCCGAGGTCGGGGCTGATCACCTGGACGCGTGATGCGCTCGGATCGAAGGCCTCCAACACGGTGCCGTCCGCATCGACCACTTTCAAAACCGGGTGAGGCGAGATGCGGTAACCGCCATTGTCGAAAGCCGAATAAGCGGCGAGGTGCTCAGCCATTGAGAGCGGATCGTGACCCAGCGTGGTGGCGACCCCGTCCGGATTCTCGATCGTCGCTGTGACTCCCAGCTGGTGCATGAAGGTCGTCACCTGCGCGCCGCCGACCCGCCGGTAGGTCCACAGCGCGGGCAGGTTGCGCGACTGAGCGAGAGCAACCCGCAAAGGGATGTATCCCTCGTGCTTCGTGTCCCAGTCGTTGAACGTCACGCCGCCGATGATTCCGGTCTGGTCGTTGAGAAGCGAGGCCGGCGTGACCAGACCCGCCTGCAGCGCGGCGCCGTACGTGTACACCTTGAACGACGACCCCACTCCCCGCCAGCCAAGCGGGTCCACGCCCGTGAGGTTGATCTGGCCGCGGATCGCCGCGTTCCCGTAGTCGGCGCTGCCGACCATCGCGAGGATCTCGCCGTCGCTTGGATTCATGACCAGCATCGCGCCGGTGTTCACGCCCCGACGGGCCCAGGCGGCCACGCCCGACTTGACCCATTTGTCGGCAAGCGCTTGCGTTGTGAGGTCGAGCGTCGTGTAGATCATCAACCCGCCTTCGTACAGGGCGCGCGTGCCGTACCGCTGGGCGACGTACTGCTCCACGTAGTCGACGAAGTGCGCGGTGAGCGGGTTGTGCGAGATCGGGAGCGCCTTGCGCGCCGCGATCATCTTCTCGATCAGGTTGCTGTTGTACGCGGCGTTGGCGGCCGCCGAGCTCACATCGCCCACCGTCACCATGCCGTCGAGCACCTCGCGCCAGCGCTCCTTCGCGGCCGCCACCTGGTCGGGCGTGCCGAAGGGGTCGTAGTTCGCGGGCGCCTGCGGCAGACCCGCGAGAAAGCTCGCCTGCGCCAGGGTCAGGTCGCTGGCGTGGACCTGGAAGTAAGTCTCGGCGGCGGCTTCCGCGCCGTATGCCCCGTTGCCGTAGTTGATGCTGTTCAGGTACAGCTCGAGGATCTGTGACTTCGAGTAACGACGCTCCATCTCCTCCGCCAGCACGAGCTCGTGGAACTTACGGCTGACGGTCCTCGTCTGCGCTTCTTGAGTGTCGAGAACGTCGTTCTTGACCACCTGCTCCGTGATCGTCGAGCCGCCGAGCGTGGAGGTGTGATGCGTGAGGTCGTAGGCGATCGCGATCGCGAGCCGCCGATAGTCGACGCCGTTGTTGGCGTAGAACGAGCGGTCTTCCGTGTCGATGGTCGCGCGTTGGAGCTTGGCGCTGATCTTGCTCAGCCGGACCACGGTCCTGTTCTGGTGATACAGGGCCTCGATCAGGTTGCCGTTGCGGTCGAGGATGCGGCTGGTCTGGGTGAGCTTCGACGTCTGCAGCTGGTCGATCGTGGGCAGGTCTCCGGCGAAGTAGTCGACCATGGCAATGGCGGTCACACTGCCCAGCAGACCGACTGCGCAGATCGCGAGGAGCGCGACCAGAGCCGTGCGCGCGAGCCAGCCGCGCGACACGTGCCGCCGGCCGTGCCGGCTGCGTCGTGCGCTAGGGCGCGATCGGCTCCTGTGCTTCAGCGATCCCGCTGATGCGCCGCGCCGACCGGCGCGACGGCGACGGTATGTGCCCGCCAGGGAACGACCTCCAGGACGTTTGGTGTGACGAGAGCTGCGACTGGTAGCCGGAGTCTAGCGGACTGTCCCCTCTCCCCTTGAGGGGAGAGGGTCGACAATCCCCTCTCCCCGCAGGGGAGAGGGTTAGGGAGAGGGGCGTGAGCTCAGTTCAGCGAAGCCCCAGCGCTTCCGCCCCCTGGTCGGCCAGGCTGATGATCGGGTTGGCGAACACGCCGTAGCCGGCGATCACCGCGCACAGCGCGACGGCACCGCCGGTGGAGAGGCGGGTCAAGACCGGCAGCCGCGCGCCGGCCGCGCGCCGGTTCTCGTCGGGTGGACTCTGGAGGTAGATCGCACGCAGCGTGCCCGCGGCCGCGGCCATGCTCATCACCGCGCCCAGCAGCCCCAACGCCAGGAGCCAGAACGCGCCGCTCTGCGCCAGCGCCGACGCGACGGCGAACTCACCGAAGAAACCCGCCAGTGGCGGCACGCCGGCCAGGGAAAGGAAGACCAGGGCGATGCCCGCCGCGCGCGCCGGGCGCAGCAAGCCCATTCCGGCGAGAGCGAACTCGCCCACGTCCGCACCCGCCATCACCGCGGGGCCGGCCGTGGCCGCGACCACAAACGCTCCCAGCAGGAACAGCGACGCCCCGAGCCCGATGCGGTAATGCGTGGCCAGGCCGGCCGCGACCCAGCCCACCTGGCCGGCCGCCAGGTACGCGAGCCGCGCCCGGGGCGATCGCGTCGCCAGGGCGGCGGCGCCGCCGCCGACCATCGCCACCGCGGCGACCACCATCAGATAAGGAGAGAACGCTGCCGGCAGCGGCAGGAGCGCAGCCGAGATCTTGAACGCCACCGTGAGCGCGGCCGCGGCGACAAGGCCGATCAAGATGCCCGCCCCCAGCGGCGACGCGCCCAGCCCGACCGGCAATCTCGCGAACTGGAACGGCGGCAGGCCGGCGCGCACCGCCAACCCCCCGAGAAGCAAGAAAACCGGGATCGCGAGCGGCAGGGTGTCGGTCGCCGACGCGGCCACGCGCCGCACCGTCGACAGGTCGGCCGAACCGGTGGTTGCATAGACGAAGGCCAGCCCGATCAGGACCAGAGCGCTCGCGACGCCGCCGGCCACGAGGAGCCGCAGGCCCAGGTCCGCGCGCCGGACCGACGCCAGCACCACGCCCGCCGCCGCCGCCAGCTCGAGACCCGCCCACAAGCCCACGAAATCGGTCGCGGACGCGACGATCATCACCCCAAACGCGGCGAGCAGGATCATCGCCATGCCGATCGCCGGCGCGCTTTCGTCAGACCAATCGGTGACGGCGATCGCGAGCCCCGCCGCCAGCAGGACCGCCGCCTTCGCGAACAGCGCAAACCGATCCTGCACCAGCGCGCCGCCGAGGTAGGTCGAGAGCGTCGCCCCCGCCCACAGCTCGACCGCCAGGGCGACGGCCACCAGGACCGTGGCGACGAGCGGCGCCCACCTCCGCGAACGCCTCGGCGCGCGGCCGAGCAGCACGAGCAAGACGGCGCCCGCCACGACCAGGGCCTCCGGAACCAGGACGTAGTTCCTCACTGCGTCGCTGCCGGGTTGGGTGGGA
The DNA here is from genome assembly GCA_003446775.1 of Chloroflexota bacterium. Classification (GTDB taxonomy): domain Bacteria; phylum Chloroflexota; class Dormibacteria; order Dormibacterales; family Dormibacteraceae; genus UBA10449. Next base: position 22,952 of record DMCH01000065.1, on the reverse strand, counting down.
CGTATGGCGAGGCGATGTCGCTAAGGCCCGCCGACATGATGTTGATCAGTCCGGCATCGAATATGGGCTGTTCGGTCCCGGGCAGCTTGGGCCCTCCTGGGAACAGGCCGACCCAGAGCAGCGCGCCGGCCAGCAGCCCCAGGTACCAGGTCTCGCGGAGCGACGCGTCCGATACCGCCGGCGCGTCGTGATTGGGCTCGCCGAACAGCACGCGGTGGACCAGCACCGCCAGCGCCACCGCCGTCAGCACGAGGCCCGCCGCGATGGCAAAGGCGCCCACGGGCTGGGTCTTGAAGGAGCCGAACAAGATCATCGTCTCAGCCGGAAAAGACGCCATGAGCGGCACGCCGAGCAGCGCCAGCGCCGCGATCACGAACACCCACGTGAGGATCGGCATACGAGGGGCAAGTCCGCTCAGCAGCTGCAGGCTGCGCGTCTGGGCGCGGTCGGAGAGCGTCCACGCGGTGGCCACGATGAGCGCGGCGGCCAGTCCACCGGTGAACATCGACAGCACGGCACCCGCGATCGAGAGCGGGGTCAGCGCCGCGAGACCAAAAACCGTGATCGCGCCCGGCACCATCGCCAGATGCGCCGCGGCCGAGCGCAGGTCGACCGACCGGAGCGCCACGAGCGCCGCGTAGCCGATCGTCACTGCGGCGAGGACGGCGATGAAGGGGGCGAGGAGCCGCGCTGCGTCCGGGTTGGAGGCGACCAGCGCCCGCAGCAATAGAAATGCGCCGAGCCTGGATGCGCTGCCGGCGATCACGACCGAGACCCCAAGCGGCGCATCCGAGTACACGTCGCGGGCCCAGCCGTGCAGCGGGAACAGCGGGAGCCTCGTGGCGGCGGCGACGATCAACGCCGCCCCGACCGCCAGCTGTACGCGTGGGGTGAGCGTCGCTTTCAACAGCACGTCCATGTCGAAGCTGCTGCCGCCGCTGGCGGCGTACGCGGTCATCGTCGCGACCAGCAGCGCCGCGGTGCCCAGGCCCCAATAACCGACCAGCCTCCAGGTCGCGGCCTCGCGGCGAGGTCCACCCCATCCCAGCATGAGCAGCGCGGCGGGGATGATCACGGCGCCCCAGAAGAGAACCAGCACGAACATGTCGTGGGCCGCGATGGCGCCGTTGACGGCAGCCTGTATGAGGAGCAGAAGACAGAAGTACGAACGCACGCGTTCGCGCACACCCCATGACGCGAGCACGGCGGCGATGCCGATGATTCCGGAGAGGACCATCATCGTCATGCCCGGCCCATCGACACCGAGGTGGTACGTCGCACCGATGGAAGGGAGCCACGGCAGCTTCTCTTCGAACTGCATGCCGGGCAGGAAGGTCTGGAACTGGTTGTAGGCGATGAAGAGGATGAACACGATCCCGAGGTTCGTGAAGAACGCGATCTGCTTCATCAGCGTGTCGTAGCGGCCGCGCGGGTTGGGGATCAAGTTCATTCCAATCGCGACCGCAACCGGGACCCAGATCGACAGGCTGAGGATCAGGGGGGACGTGAAGATGCCGGCGCCCGGCACCGCGGCCGGCGTCGGCGAAGCGAGCGCGATCCCGGCGAGGATCATCTGAACACCCCGGGCGAGAGAAGACCGATGGCGACTGCCAACGCGGCCACCAGCACGACGATCAGCGGCACCGCCGGCGCGCGCGCCGCCCCGAGGGCCACGCGTCCGGAAGCGGCCGCCGCACGGGCCAGCTCGCCATCACCCTGTTGGATCCACTCGCTGACGTGCTCGGCGATCGCCGCGATCGGTTCGGCGATGAAACGCGAGAATGCGGCGGGGCCGCCGTCGCGCACGCGGCCCAGCCCGACCCCCAGCCAGGCCGATGCGCGGAGCGCGCCGTCCTTGTTGGTGCCGTAAGTCAGGACCGTCACCGCGACTCCGACCAAGGCGACGCCCGCCCACAGCGCCAGGCTGGTGGCCATCGCGGCCTTGTGCGTCTGCCCGTCGAGGAACCCGATCCAGGCAGGAAAGAGTGAGGCGACCGCCAGCGCCGCGCCCGCCAGGGCCAGCCAGTACGGCCAGCTCAGCGAGGCGGCCGCGCCTTCGCGAACGCGATCAGGCTCGAAGGCCCGGCGCCTGCGGAGCGGGCCGATGGCGATGGCGAAGGGGACTCGAATCGCGGCGATCGACACCAGCAGCACGGCTTCGCCCAGCGCCAGTCCGAACCGCGACCGAGAGCTGGCCGCCAACGCCATCGCAACTGCCGCGCTCAGGGCAATCACGAGCCCCGACAGTAGCAGCGCCGTCGTGGTGGCGCGCATGCGGCGCCACCCATCGCCCATCTCCGCCAGGTCGTCAGTCCGCATCGCGGCGGCGATGGCTGACACGGCCAGGGTCGCGGCGGCTCGCGCCGGCGCGGCCGCCAGCACGCACGCGACCCCCACCACCGCGTACGTGGTGCCTGTGCTCTGGTAAGCGTGGACGACGAGCGCAGCGCCGACCGCCGCCACGCCTGATCCCGCCAGCACCATCGCCCGACGTGGTTCGTTGCCGAAGAGGGCCAGGAGTGGAGCCGCGATCGCTGCCACACCGCTTGCATAGACGAGGTCGCGCAACGTCGCGACGTTGGGCGCGGCGATGATCGGCATGAGCCGGTACAGGATCACGATCGCGACGACCGACCAGACGGATTGCGCCAACGCACTGGCCACTGGGGGTGCCGTGGTCGCCGTTCGCGTCAGCCAGAGACTCAAGGGCCACAGGCCAAGCCGTCCGGTGACCCCGACGAAGAGCAGGATCGATGCCGCGACCATGGACTTGACGCCGACGCCGGAGGTGGTGTGGAGGATCGGCACCAGATTCGCGATGTTATTCACCCCGTAGTGCGAGTAGAGCACGGCGACGCCGGACAGCAGGCTCAGGTCGAACGCAAACGGGAGCACAAGAGCGATACGCGCGCTTTGCGACGACTCCATCGAGCCCCAGCGGTGGGCGAGCATCAGGTATGTCGCGGCGCCGGCCAGTCCCCAAAAGGCGAACAGCTCAGCGAGGTCGTAGCTCACCAGGGTGGCCACAGCGCCGAACAGCAGCACGCTCACCAGCGCGTAGAAACGCGCGCCGCCAGGTTCCGATCTCCCCATGAGGCGATGCCACGCGATCCCGCCGATCACGCAGAGCTCCACCACGAGCAGCGCGACCGAGGTGAGGCGATCGACCCGAAGGATGATGTCGATGCCGAAGCCCTGAAAGTTGACCGGACCGGTGAAGGCGACGGGGACATTCAGGTACGGATACGTGGTCTGGAAAGGTGTCGACCTTCGGGTCAGGCCCCACGCGACCAGCAGGGAGAGCGCGAACGTCGCCACCGCGCCGAGCATCGCCATGTTGGCCGCCGAGCGGCGGGTGCGCACGCTGGTCGCGGCCAGGACGAAGGCCATGAGCGGCACGAGCACCATGACCGGCACAGCCCAACCGAGGGTCGTCGAGGGATCGAAGTTGAAGCGAGGCGTCGCGGCGCGCGCACCCGAGGCAGCGCCGGAAGCGGCGGTCAGGAAATCGCCGATGGCGACCAGCAGGCTCAGCGAGAGCTCTCCCGGCCGGCGAGTCCGACTCCGAGGCCGACGGCGGCGAGCGCCGCGATCGCGAGCAGAACCGCGACCTCCTGGCCGAGAGCCGGGGCGCCCGAGGTCGCACCAAATCGCGCCACGCCCACGAACGCGACGCCCGCGCCGGCAAACATCACCGGCAGGCCGGTGAGCGCGGCGGTCAGCTCACGCTTCCACGCCGCGATGAAGGCCCCGAGCGCCGTCAATCCCGCGGCGACGAACAGGACCGAGACCAGCGTCACGCTCACCGCCGGCCCTCGCGCTCGTCCCGAGGGCGTTCCCGGCGCCACGCGATGGCCGCTCCAACCAGGGCCACCAGGACCACGCCGGCGACGGCTTCAGTCGCAAGTGCATCGTGGGCGAAGAGCAGCCGCGCCACCGAGACGCTGTTGAAAGGACCTCCATAGAAGGTCGCGAGGGCGAAGCGGCCGCGAAACGCCGCATAGGCCAGGACCACGAGCAAGAGCGCCGCTCCCAGGGCGCCGATCTGACGCCAGAGGCCGCCGGCGGCCTGCTCGACCGTGCGGTAATCGGGCCGTGCCACCAGCAGCGCGCAACCGATGTAGCAGAAGAGCACGACGATGGCCGCAAAGCCGGCCGAGAGGGACGCGTAGATGCCGGCCACGCCAAGCCCGACCGCACCGAGCGCGAGGCCGCGGTGCCAGTGACCGTGCAGGAATGCGAGGAGAATGCCGCCGACCCCGGCCAGTGCAGCGGACACGTAGAAGCCGATCGCGTGGAGGGAGTCCATCCGCACTCCGTTGGTTGGTGAGAGTAGTCCTAGCCGGCTACTCGTCGGAGGCGCCGGTGAAAGCGCGCCAAGCATACAGGAGCCCAGTCCCGGCGATTCCGACCAGCCCGATGACAGCGATGAGGCCGCCTAAGGTCGGTTTCACGGTCGTCAGGGCGTAGCCGTAAGCCGCCAGGATCCCGAGCAGCGGCACCGCGAGCAGGAGCGCCGCCATCCTTGGTTGTTCGATACGGCGGAGTCGCCTCGAAAGCGGTGCCACTGCGGCAGTATCGCAGAGCCGGCGCGCGCGATCAGGCGCCCTCGAGCACTGCCTTGAGCTGAAGGATCGAGATGTTGCCGCCCGTCAAGATCAGAGCCACGCGCTTACCCGCCAGCCGGTCCTTGAGCGCTAGAGCAGCCGCCAGGGACGACGCTCCCGCTCCTTCCACCAGGATCCGGTTGCGCGCGAGCAGAAATCGAACGGCGTCTGAGATCGCCTCCTCGGAAACAAGGACGAAGTCGTCGAGCAGCCGGCGCAGGATCCGCTGTGGCAGCTCGAACGGGGTCCGGGTGGCAAGGCCTTCCGCCCACGTGCTCGTGGTCGAATCGACGGGTTTGCCCGCGCGCCACGAAAGGTAGGCCGACGGCGCCTTCTCCGCCTGGACCCCGATGACATCGATCTCCGGCTTCACCGTTTTCGCCACGATGCAGGCGCCCGCCGCGCCGCTGCCGCCTCCTACCGGCACGATGATGACGTCGATGCGCGGCTCTTCACTCAAGATCTCGAGCGTGTGCGTACCCACGCCGGCGATCAGCAGCGGTTCGTTTCCGGAGTGGATGTACCGGTAGCCATTGGCAGCGGCGAGCTGCTCGCACGCTATGCGCGCCTCATCGAAGTCAGCACCGACCAGATTCACGGTCGCCCCCAACTCTTTCATCGCCTCGACCTTGGCCGCGTTTGAGTTCTCTGGCGCGCAAATGACGGCCTTGACTCCGAAGAGCCTCGCCGCATACGCAACCGACTGGCCGTGATTTCCGGTCGAAGCGGCGATCACGCCGGCTTCGCGCTCCTGAGTGCTGAGCTGAGAGACCAGGTTGACGCCGCCCCGGACCTTGAACGCGCCGGTGGGGAGATGGAATTCGTGCTTCAGGTAGACATCAGCGCCGACTATCTCGCTGGCCGCAGGCGACTGTCGGAGTGGCGTGGGCGCGAGATAAGGCCGGATGCGCGCGGCCGCGGCCAACACGTCCGAGAGCGTGGGTTCAACCAGTGCAGTCACTTCGAAATAAATCTAGTCGGTCGCCTTGGATTACCGGCCGTCGTACTCGTCGTGGCGGCGCCACCACATATCGGTCTCGTTGCGACCGAAAGGCGCGCGGTCGAGCCACTGGTACATGCCCCAGAGTCCGTCAATCCCGCGTTCGTATCCCGAGTAGGTGTGGTACACGACGCCATCCTCGAGCGCGAACGCGCTCACGCCTGGCCCTTCGCTCCTGTACGTCGGCCAGTCCGTTCCAACGCTCGACGTGAGCTTGGCGATGAACGGATTCTCCTCGCCGCCCTCCGGCAGCCGAAGGTCCACCGTGCGGAAGTTGTACTCGACGGCTCCCGACTCCCACTCCTCCTTTGTGACCGCCGCCTGGAAGTCGTAATTGAAGTCGCTCTTGAAGGAAGACGCCCAGGGGAAGCTCCAGCCCATCCGCCGCTTGTACCCCTGCAGTTTCTCGAGCGGAGCCCGCGACACGGCGCAGAGCGTGACGTCGTGATTCGCGAGGTGGACGACGGAGCCGTCGAAGCCGTCCGCGATCGCCGAGCAGGACGGACACCCTGCCTTGTAGTCGGGCCCGAACATGAAGTGATAGATGAGCAGCTGCGAGCGTCCTCTGAAGAGATCGGCAAGGGACGCTGTACCCTCGTCGGTCTCGAAGCGGTACTCCTTGTCCATTCGAACCCAGGGCAGGTCCTGCCGCCGCTGCGCCAGTTCGTCGCTACGCCGCGTCAGCGCCTTCTCGGCCTCGAGCAGCTCCAGCCGGGCCGCCAGCCACTCTTCACGTGTTCCGGTTTTGTGATTGGTCATTTTTTCTTTCCTTCTTGTCGTTACAACAGGTGGCCGGGAACCGACGAGGGCGCGATGACGATCAGGATTCCCAGTCCGACGATCGCAAGCGCCAGCGGCACATCGATGGCGGCTCTCGCGGGCACGAGCTTCTGGGCCAGGACCAGGACAGCGATCACGGACATCCACGTAACGCTCATGACGCTCAGCGCCACCAGCATCAGCATCAATCCGATGCTCGAGCCCACGCAGCAGAGCCCGTACTCGAATCCAGAGCGGACGCTCTCTTGGCAGCGCCGGCGGAAGTCCTGCTTCAGCGGCGTCAGCTCATAGACACCTGCCGCGATCGCAACCGCGCCGGCAGCGAAGAACCCGTGCGGCCGGTACAGCGCATACACAGCGACGCCCACGAGTGTCCAGACGGCAAGGTACGACCCAACGAATAGGGGCACGGCGCGCACACCGCTGCCATGAGCGCGTCTCAGGACTGCCGGCGCGGCGCCCGGCAGCATCATCGCCACCATCATCGACACCCACAGGGCGACAAAGAATGCGAACGAACCGAGTTGGGTCGCAACGCCCATGTCCATTCCGTTCATCTGCCGCACCGCGACGACCCAGGATGCGGCGGCGAGCCCGAGCGTCGCCGTCAGCACGGCTGCCGTTGCGCCTGTCTTGGCGCTCGGCCGCGCGATTGCGACCTCGTTGTTCAAGAGCATGGTTCCTTTCTTCAGTCCTCAACGAATTTCTTCAGACGGCCGAGCGCTTCGTCCCATCGCTTCGAGACGTGCTCGAGATAGGTTCGCGCCACTTCCATCTGTCGCGGCTCGAGCTCCCAGATGCGTTCGCGACCACGCCGTAGATCCGAGACGAGCCCGGCCGTGGCGAGCACGTCTAGGTGCTTGGTAATCGCCTGTCGCGTGACAGCAGATCCGGCGGTTAGCCGGGTAATCGAGAGAGGGCCCTCGGAGCTCAGTCGGGCCACCAGCGCCAGCCGCGTTTCGTCACCGAGCGCCGCAAACACCGGCGCAGCGCGGGAAACCTCGCGCCAGCCGGTGCTATGACTCAACATGTCGCGCGATGTTCTTGAGCTCCTCAGCCCATCCCGCGTCGTTCATCCGAAGTGCTTCAGCACGCCGTGCCAACGGAATGCGGTCGAAGCCTGACTCGACCACGGTGAGCTGGGTGCCTTCCGCGACTTCCTCGAGTTGGAATTCGACCAGCGTGGTCGGCTCGGTCGAGTAGTCCACGCCCGATTCGAACGGGTATGGATGCCAGCGGTACGACATCCGGCTCTCGGGATCCATTTGCTCGATGGCCATCTCGATGGTCACGATCTGATGGCCGGGCCTCGTGATCTGGCCATGGACAGTCGCGCCTGGTACGAAGGCACCCTCGAGCTTAATGCCGAACCAGGCGCTGAACTCTTCGGTGTTGGTAAGGGCGTGCCAGACACGCAAGCGGGGTGCGCGCAACACGATGTGTTTCTCGATACTGTCTGTTGTCTTATGCAATCCCATGGTTGCATGTTACTCGGGATCCACTTCTAAATGCAACCCTTCAGTTGCATGAGCTGCGCCACGCGGCGGGGGCGGAGATGCGATCGAGCAGTTTTGGAGACGGCGCCGCGGGGGCGGCTGCTTAGCATGAGGGTCGTCCCCATCAAATCTCGCAGAGGAGAGCGAAACTGTGGCTGAGAGGAAACCCGCAAAGAAGGGCACGCAGAAGCCCGCCAGGAGCAGCACCGCGGTCAAGAAGAGGTACGAAGGATTCACGGCCGACGAAAAAAGCGCGATGAGGGAGCGCGTGAAAGAGCTGAAGGCGGCCGCGGGCAAAGCGGACGGGGAACGCGACGTGCTCGCGAAGATCGCCGCCATGGCGGCACCGGATCGCGCCTTAGGCGAACGGCTCCATAAGATCATCAAAGCCAGCGCGCCAGCCCTCACGCCGAGACTCTGGTATGGGATGCCTGCGTATACGAAGGACGACAAGATCGTCTGCCACTTCCAAGACGCGCAGAAGTTCAAGTCTAGGTACGCGACGCTCGGCTTCGGCGATGCGGCGAACCTCGACGAAGGCGCCATGTGGCCGGTCGCCTTCGCGCTGAAGGAGTTGACTGCCGCCGAAGGGGCAAGGATCGGCGCGCTCGTGAAGAAAGCGGTGAGCTGAGGACGACATGCTCAAGCGCGCTCGCCGAGGGTCTTCTCCTCGCAAGACCGAGATAAAGTCCCAGACAGCAAGAGAGATGTTTGGTCGGGGGCTTGCCTACGTCCAGTTCATGATCGCTGCCACCAATCACATCCTGTTGGTGACCCGGACCTCCGATCAGACGGTCGGGTCGGGCAAGAACTCGCGGACCTCTTGAGCACAGCGGCAGGCGACGGCGATCTTGGCAGCCCACTCCAGCGCCTCCTCGCGTGAGGGCACGTCGACGACCGCGAATCCGCCGAGGTACTGCTTGCTCTCCGGGTACGCGCCGTCGGTGACCGTCCCGTCGGTGGCCACCACGCTCGCCTCCTCGTGGTCCTTCAGCCCGCCGCTGAACACCCACACGCCGGCGTCCTTGGCCTCCTGGGCCACCGCGTGCGCAGCCTCGGCCACGTCGGGCAGCTCCTCCTCGGGAAAGGTCATCGCGCCGTCATCGAACGAGATCAGGTATTGCGTCATCTCATGACTCCTTGTCGCGGCGGCCTCTTCCGGCCGCCTCTCACCTCTGCTGCGAACGCCTCGCTCCGGATCCTGGTCGGTCGGTTTGCGAGGACCGTAGAACGCGGGGCTGACTGGGATGAACTCCTCAATGTAAACCGGCTGCAATTTGTGATGCGGCTGTGAGCCGGCGCCCCCGTGCGCACCAGCCATGGCTCTGCAAGGACCCTGCCGAACTCAATTGCCACCTCCACGCTGTCCCAACGTGACCTCTTGGTACCGCCTGGTTCCGGGAATGCGTGATCCGGCTGTGACGTGACGGGCCGCGACGCCACGAACAGCGCGGTACGGCCGCCAGCCTGGGCGGCGCCGACCGCAGCGGCCGTGCCGGCGGCCCCACCACCGACGACCGCCACGTCATGAGGCCCCGATTATCGCCGGCCGGAAAAATTCGTGCGAAGGAGTACCGCAGGCCGCGCCGACAGTCACTGAAACCGAAGGATGATGGGGCTTTCCAAGTGGTAAGTCCGGGCCGGGGCGCCTGGCCGGCTGAGGCAGGAGGGAACTAATAGGTCGATGGCGGAAAAACTGGCGGTGATGGCAGACTCACCCTCGGACTACGAGCGGCTTGGCCTATCGCCCACCGCGATCGCGCCGTGGGAGGACGGGAAGCGCACCGACGACTCGGCCGGCACTTACGAATGGTGGTACTTCGACGCGCACCTGGCCGACGGAGCGAAGGTCGTCGCGTCGTTCATGAACAAGATGGACCTCGCGGCGCCGAAGTCGCTGGCGCCTGTGCTTCGACTGAACCTTGACCTCCCCGACGGCCGCCACTTTGAAAAACTGGTGCACTACCAACCCAGCGAATGGTCGGCTGCCAAAGACCATGCTGATGTTCACCTGGGCAAGAACCGATTCACGGGCGACCTGCATACGTATCGGATCGAGGCGACCGCGGAGGAGATCTCAGTCGATGTCACCTTGACGGGTGAGGTTCCGCCCTGGCGCCCATCAACGGGCTACATGCTGTTCGGCGCGGATCGGTCGATGGAATTTGCCTGGTTACCCTCGGTGCCCCAGGGCCAGGTAACTGGGTCGTACTCGATCAATGGCGAGCGGCACGAGACGACAGGGGTCGGGTACCACGACCACAACTGGGGCAACGTCGGACTCATGAAGGTGGTGCACGACTGGTACTGGGCTCGCGGTGAGGCCGGCCCTTACACGGTCATCGCGTCCTACATCACAGCATCCGAGCAGTTCGGTTTCGAGCCGATTCCCATCTTCATGCTTGCCCGCGACAACGTCCTAGTCGGCGACGACCCGGCCAAGGTCACATTCGAGCGGGAGGGGATCTACATCGATCAGAAGACCGGCAAGCCAGTTGCAGCGACGACGCGGTACACGTATCAGGACGACGAGGATCGGTACGTCGTGTCGTTCACGCGCACTCACGACCTGTCGGCCAACCGGATGGTTGACACGATCAAGGGCGTCAAACGGATCGCCGCCAAGCTGATGCACTTCGACGGCGCCTACTTGCGATTCGTCGGTGATCTCCAGATCTCAAGGTATCGCGCTGGTGATCTGGTCGAAACCTACAAGGACGACGCGATCTGGGAGCTCATGTACTTCGGCCACCCCCGCTGATTCGGACGCCTTCGAGAACATGCGTCGCGCTGGAACGGGGGGACACGTCGAGCTTTCGACTTCGCTCGTGGTGAGAAAATCCTGCGCTCCACCGCGCAGCGGCCCTCTCCCTAGCCGATAAGCCAAATGAGCTTTACGAAGTAGAGATTAGAAATTGGTCGGGGGCGAGGGATTTGAACCCTCGGCCTCACGGTCCCGAACCGTCTTGGGGGAGGTGTCGCCGCAGGCGACGGTGGGGGGTCAGCGGGCGCCCCACTGGAACCAGCGGATGCCAATGCCCGCGAAAACCACCGAGTAAGCAGTGCTCACCGCCAGCGCCAACCACGTGTCGCTGTTCCAGCTCGATGGGTTCATTGCGCCTGATAGGAGCGTCTCCACTGTCCCGCCGGGTGACCATCGGGAGATGAGCTCGAAGGTCGTGCCGAAGACGGTCGACTGGCCAAACAGGCCCAGGGTAAACAGGGGCAAATAGGCGATGCGCCCGACCGCGCTCAGCGTGTCGGCGGATTTGACCAGGCCCGCCAGGGCTTGGCCGACGCTCAGGAAGAGGGCTGAGCTGAAGATCACGCAGATGAAGGTGAGCAGATACGCTTCGGCGGTCAGGGAAACGCCCACGAAGAGGTTGGCCGCCACCAGCAACACGAGTGCCATCGCCAGGTTGGCGGCGACCTGCACGAGAAGGCGGCTGGTCATGATCGCCCAGGTGGGCGCTGGAGTCACGCGTAGACGCTGGAACACTCCCTTTTCCCGATCTCTCGCCACAGTCATCGAGTAACCCAGGATCGCGATTGACGCCATGCCGAGAGTCAGCGCGGCCGCGACCTTGAACTGTGGAGCACCCAGTATGATTCCGCGCTTGACGGCAAAAGAGGCAAAGAGAGCGTAGAGGAGGACCAGAGGCAGAGCGAAGCTCAGCAGCAGCGCGCGGTTGTTGCGCAGCTGCACGGTAAAGTCGGCCTCCAGGAGTGCTCTGAAGATTTCGGATAGCGCCGGTGCACGGAGGGGAGGCGAGGCCGGCTGAGTCGTGACCGCGCTCGGCTCACTCACGGAGCTCACGTCCCGTGAGACCGATGAAGACGTCCTCGAGCGTGACCTGGCCTCTCGCGACCGCGAGCACATTGGGGTCGTTTTTGTGCTTCTCGATCAGGCCGGCAGGTGTGTCGACGGTCAGGATCTTGCCGTTGTCCATGATCGCGACGCGGTCGCACACCGACTGCGCCTCCTCCATCGAATGCGTGGTCAGCAGGATGCTGCGGCCGCTCTTGCGGATGCCCTCGATTCGGTCCCAAAGCTGACGCCTCGCCTGCGGGTCGAGGCCTGACGTCGGCTCGTCAAGCAGGACGAGCGGAGGGTCGTGGACTGTCGCGATGAGCAGCGACAGGCGCTTCTGCTGCCCGCCTGACAGCTGGCTGAAGCGCCTGGACGCTTCGTCGCCCAGGTGGATTTCGGTCAGGCGGTCGAAGATCGCCTGCTTTGTGAGCGGCACTCCGTACAGACCGGCGTACAGCTTGACGATCTCGCTGATCTTGAGCTCAGACTGAAAGCTCGTCGACTGGAGCTGAACGCCGATCAGTGCTTTGGCCAGCCCGGGGTGGGCTCGAGCGTCGACCTGGCGGATCAGGATCGAGCCGGAGGTCGGCTTGAGCAGTCCCTCGATCGCGCTCAGGGTGCTTGTCTTGCCGGCTCCGTTCGGACCCAGAAGCCCGAAGATCTCGCCTTCGTTGATATCGAGCGAGACCCCATCCACCGCTCGCTTGGGGCCGTAGCTGACGCGCAGGTCTTTGACCAGGAGAGCAAGACCAGTCATCGGCGGCGCTTCAGAGGTCACTCCGTTTACACGTAGGGTATACCGCTACCCGGCGCGGGCGGTTGCGGGGAGCCGCGCGCGACGATCCATCTGAAGGAGGTCGACTTCCGGAGGACAACGTCCACGTAACGAAGGATCTCGAGAAGGTCAAGAAAGGGGAACTGCTGTCACCTGTTCTTCTCGTGCGAGGGCGCCTCGATGGCCATGTCCCACTCACTGTCGCCGATGGCTACCACCGGATCTGCGCCAGCTATCACCTCGACGAGGACGCGGACATCCCGTGCCGGATCGTCGCTTGGGCGAAGGTATAGGACGAGCCAACGGCGGTCTGGACCGCAGTTAGAACTCCGGCTGAGTCACAGCCGGTCGACCATGTGTCGCTAAAGGCGGCCCTGGTCATTTCTAGTAAATGACTTGCACTCTTCCACTAATTAGGTTAGCCTACAAATCTTGAAAGGCATGATGGCGCTCTTTTGTTAGGCTGGGCTAGATGGTCGAAGTCCAGCACCGGAGCGCCCTAACTCGCTCTCAGCAGGACTACCTCAAAGCCCTCTACCTGCTGCATGGTGATCAGCGCCAAGTACCGACGGGCGATCTTGCCCAGCGCCTGGGCATCTCATCACCCTCGGTGAGTGAGATGGTCGCCCGCCTCTCGACCCAGGGCTTGATCGAGCACGACCGTCATCGGGGGCAGCAACTGACGCGGGAGGGGCGAAAACTTGCACTCGAGCTGGTGCGGCACCACCGACTGCTCGAGATGTTTCTGGTCCAGGTGCTCGGCTACGGCTTGGACGAGGTCCATGAAGAGGCTGAACGGCTCGAGCACGTCATCTCGGAGCGCATGGAGGCGCGCATCTTCGAGCTTCTTGGACGCCCCGAGCTCGACCCCCACGGCCACGCCATCCCCAGCCTTACCGGCAAGGTGCGGCCGCTCAGCGAACGCCCGCTCAGCGGGTGCCACCACGGTGAGCGGGTGATCGTGCAGGGTGTCTCCGATGAAGACGCGAGACGTCTGCGCGAGTTGGAACGCCGCGGTCTTTTGCCAGGGACCCGGATCGAGATTACTAAGGTAAGCGAGTACGAGGGCCCGATCGAGTGTCTGATCAAAGGGCGCCGGGTCAGCGTCCCACTCGGCCTTGCACGCGCCGTGTTCGTCGAGAGGGACACCGTCATTGGCCGTTAAAACCGAACCTTCGGAGAAAGCGTCGTCGGCTGAAGCGACCGCGGAAGGACTGCTCACCCCCGAAGACCTGACCCGCTCAGGCGATCGTCGCCGAGTCCTCGAGGCGCGCCATCGGGGACGACGCTTCGGCCTGCTCTGGCTGCTGGTGGGTCCGGGGCTACTGGTCCTGCTGGGCGAGAACGACGGTCCCAGCATGCTCTCCTACGCCGCCAGCGGAGCCACCTACGGTATCGGCTTCTTCCTACCCTTCATAGCGGTCACCTTCGTCGCCGCCGTGGTCGTCCAAGAGATGGCGATGCGGGTCGGGGCGGTTACCCACCGCGGCTACGGAGAGCTGATCTTCCAACGCTTCGGCGGCTTCTGGGGCTGGCTTTCGGTGGTCGACCTGCTCGGGACCAACCTGGTCACCCTGGTCACCGAGTTCATCGCGATCCGGGTCGGCATGTCGTTCTTCGGCGTACCCGCGCCATTGGCGGTCGGTGGGGGATTGGTGCTGGTGGCCTTCAGCATTGCCGGAGGCCGCTACTGGCGTTGGGAGAGGATCGCTCTGGGCCTGGCGGTTTTCAACCTGCTGTTCGTGGTGGTGGCGGTCATGAGCCGACCCGATCCAGCCGCACTCGCCCACGCCTTCGCCACCTGGACGCCCCTGCCTAACGGTTCGCTCCAACTCTTTCTACTGGTCTTGGCTTCCAACGTCGGCGCTACCGTGACTCCCTGGATGGTGTTCTTTCAGCAGAGCGCGGTGGTCGACAAAGGCATGACCCCGAAGGACATCCCGCAGGCTCGGATCGACACCGTCCTGGGCGGGCTGCTGGCTGCGGCCGCTGGCTGCGGCGCGTTGGTGGCTGCCTCCGTCTTGTTTGTCCACCACGTCGACACGAGTCAGCTCCAGGCGGGAACAGGCTTTGCCCAGGCCCTCCAACCATTCATCGGCTATCCAGGTGCAGCCATCTTCTCGCTAGGACTTGTCGAAGCCGGGGCTCTGGCCATCATGACCATCTCGGCCAGCACCGCCTACGCGCTGGGCGAGGCGGTCAAGGGTCCCCACAGCTTCAACCGGAAACTGGGCGATGCGAAGAGTTTCTATGGCATCAACCTCGGCGCAGCCGTTGTTGCCGCCGCCGTCGTCCTCATTCCCGGCGCGCCACTGCTCTCAATAACGCTCAACGCCAATCTTCTGGCCACTGTGCTGATGCCGGCCGCGCTCGTCTTCCTGATCATGCTCGCCAACGACCGGGAGCTCATGGGCCCGCGCTCCAACCCGGGCTGGCTGAACTGGATCGGTATTGCGGTGGCGGTCCTGGTCGGCCTCGCCGGAACTTCCTACGCCGTGGTTGCCTTCTTCAACACCGTGGGTTGGCACTTCTTGAGTTGAAGATGCAGGACCACCAACAGCACATCTACCTCGGTGAACCCGAAGAGGACTTGATCGAGTCCCTGGAGCCTGATCAGCTCGTGATCGAGATGGACAAGCCTGTCTCGCGCAGGCGACTGAATGGCTATACGACGGCCGGCCTCTGGGCGCTTCGCGTCTTCCTTCTGACCATTACGGGGATGGTCATCTACGCATTCGTAGCGGGTGTGATCAACACACCTCGATAGCCCGCGGCCGATTTCGCCTTACCTTTGCTGACCTGCAGGCCCTGCGGCGCTTTCCGTGCGGCCCTCGGATCACATCCTGCTGTCGTTGATCACTGTAAGGGAGGGCCAAAGGTCCTCACGTGTTGGGGACTAATTTCGAGTTCAAAGGTCTGGTGGACCCGGCCGGTCGCTTCCCGCAGCCTGTCGTTTGACCGGGATGTGGCTCATGGCGTGCTCCGCGAGCGCTGTGATGGTCAGCGCTGGGTTCACGCCCAGATTCACGGGGATTGCAGAGCCGTCAATCACATACAACCCCGGGCTGCCGAACACCCGGTTTTGACCGTCGCAAACCGCGTTCTGGGGATCGCTGCCGATTGGTGCGCCGCCGAGAATGTGCGCAGTGGTGGGGATATCCAGAAGCACCTCGTTAATCGAGCTTGCCGGCCAGCCGTCGATCTTTTTTGCGACCCGCCGAGCCATATCGTTGGCGATCGGAATATAGGAAGGATTGCGCATCTCACCAACCTCAGAGGGCGCCGAGCCGAGCGAGCGCCGGAAGGGCCAGAACCAGCGGCGCTTGCGTATGAGCCGCAGGTCGTTATCCGTGACCTGCATCACGAGCAGGACGATGGTCTTCTGTGCCCAGCCGACGGGAACCAACGAGCGCAGCAGGTCCGCTGGCCGGGCAATGCAATTGCCGAGGAAGCGCAGTTGCCGTGGCAGCCCCGGACCGCCGTCGGTTAGCGGTTTGGCAAGCAAGCCGATCAGGTCCGAGCCCCGCGGGTAGCGGACAGGTTGGATGTGGGTGACTTCGTCCGGGTAGATGCTGGACGTGATGGCGATCCCATCGGTGAAGTCCGCCTCTTTGCGACGCGAGGTGGCACCCACGATGGCCTCGCTGTTGGTGCGCACCCGCCTACCCAGAGCGGGCGAAAGTTCGGACAGCCAACCGCGTTCCCGTGCGTGCAGGAGCAGGTCCACGGTCCCCAGCACGCCCGCGGCCAGGACCACGTTGGGAGCGCGCCACTGTTTGCGGCCGCCATTGAAGAGGCTTGTGGAGCGAAAGCTGCGCAGACAGTACCCGCCGCCGGCCAGCCGCACGATCCGGTCCACCTGGGTCTCGGGGTAGATGTGCGCGCCCAGCTTCTCGGCCAGGTATAAGTAGTTCTTGTCGAGCGTGTTCTTGGCATTGTGGCGGCAGCCCACCATGCAGCCGCCGCAGAAGACACAGCCGGCGCGCTCAGGTCCCGCACCGTCAAAGTAGGGATCGGGCACCGTCTGGCCGGGCAGACCAAAGAAGACCGCCACTTCGGTCGGCCGAAATGTGTCGCCCTTGCCGATCTCCTCGGCACACTCTTTGAGGACCTTGTCGGCATGGGTCAGCCGCGGGTTCGAGGTCGCTCCCAGCATGCGTTTGGCTGTGGCGTAATGCGGCGCCAGGGCTTTCTCCCAGTCTTGATCGTGTGGCCACTCCGGACGCTGGAAGACCTCCGACCTGGGCACTGGGAGGGTGTTGGCGTAGACCAGGCTGCCGCCGCCCACGCCCGCGCCGGATAGGACCAGGACGTCGCGCAGTAGCGTCATGCGCTGAATGCCATAGCAGGACAGCCTTGGCAGCCAGAGGAAGCGGCGCAGATTCCAGTTGGTCCTGGGGAAGTCCTGGGGCTGGAAGCGCTTGCCCGACTCGAGCACGGCGACCTTGTAACCCTTCTCGGCCAGGCGCAGGGCGGACACCGCACCGCCGAAGCCGGATCCGACGATTACAAAGTCATACTCGTCGACAATCTTCACGCGCCGCTCACTTGCATCGAGGTCACTTCTCGGCGCTCCGACATCTGCTTATTGCTCAAGCCCTTGCCGACCAATTGTGCGCCGCGACGTATCACCGTTTGCCATCGCCGTTGCTGTACGAACGGCGGGTCCAGACAGCCATGCACGTAGCCCGGTAGAACTCATTTGCTACTTCAACTGGACGGCACTTTCATCCCAGAGCGGCGACCACGTTGGAGAAGACGTTCTGAATCTGGTTGCCCAAAGTCAGAAGAATCACTATGACCACAATCGACACGAGAACCAGGATGAGCGCGTACTCAACCATTCCCTGGCCGTGCTGGTGGCGTCGACGGTTCAGCATCCGCGAATTCATCTTGATCGGCTCCCCTGTCGTTGATTGCCAACGTTTGCATTTCGACCGTCAGTGCGCGCCCGGGCCGTGGACGATCGGTGCACCACAATCAATAACGTGCGGATGGCCGGCCAGCCTTTAGAAGCCCGCCTCGGCTTTGGCTGGCTCGCTCGTGGCCAGCTGCTCGAGCCTCCTGGCGATCTCATCCAGCAGTTGGCGGACATATTCATTGGCGACTCCGCGGACAGTCTCGGTCGGCGCCAACGTGCCGACCAAGTCGCGGACTGCCATGCCCTGAAGAGTGACCCTGGTACGGCCCCGCACCGGGACCGCGATGAACTCAAGTGTGCCTCGGACCTTAGGTTTGAACCCCTCATTTGGGGATTCGAGTTGAAAACTGCAGGACGCGGTCTTCTTTGCCGACCGGATCTCTCCGATCCGCACCACCAGCCGGTCGGGATGGGTGCCTGTGAACATGAGTTCGGCGGTACCCAAACGGCCTCGGGGCCCGGGCCAGAGTCCCCTCTGGAGTAGGCCTCCTACCGACTCGGGGCCAATGAAGACGACGCTCTGTGCATGCACTCCTTGAATCACAGGCCAGTCTTTCCGTACATTTGAATCTTGCAATATTCTAGCAACACTGCAGTTTTCCCTGCGGCAGAAGTCTCGTTCTTCGGAACGGGCCTGAAGTAGTTTAGAATCTTCAAAGATATGCCAGGCTCTTTGCAAGGCTTTAAGGCCGAGCTTTTCAAGGCCCTCGCGCACCCGGCTCGAATCCGAATCCTCGAGCTCCTACGCGAGGGGGAGAAGAGCGTCACCGAGATGCAACTGGCCCTCTCTGCGGAGGGCTCGACCGTCTCTCAACAGCTGGCCATTCTGCGGATGAAGAACCTGGTCGATACTCGCAAGGAGGGCAACGTCATCTTTTACCGACTTCGCGATCGTCAGGTCAATAAGCTGCTCGACGTGGCCCGACAGATCTTCGAGGCGCACGTCATTCAGCTCCAGTCGATCACCGGTGAGCAGGAGGAAAGCGGCCGAACGGCCGCCCGGTCAAGGTAGTCCGGCGCAGACGGCACGGCTGAGCCCAGGGCGAAGCCACCAATAACAGCATGCACCAGAGCGCCCGCCGAGGAAGCCCTCCCGAAGGCGCGTGAATAATTGGAATGCCTGACCGATTGGGAGACGCCATCCTCGCGATTCTCGCCGGGGTCGTCGTCTGGGGCCGTTTCGGTCCCTTTCATTTCTAGACAAGGTCGGCCAGTAATTACCGAGGAGGTGGTCGATTCTCCTCCGAAGACGCGATGGTCCGCGCGGGCATGAACATCAGCACGTTCATCGGCAGGATCCTGATCATCCGGCGGGTGCGGGTGGACGCCGAACTACCGGAGTCCTCGTTCGCGAACCGGTCGGGGTTTAAGCCGCCAGCTCTGCTCCTGAAGCGCGATGAAGTCGAGAATCTCACCCAACTGCTCGTCGAGGTCGGGCACTGCGTCGGGGTTCGAGGCAGCGCCATTGCCAATCAGCTCCCCGACCGGTAGCACCACACCAGAGAGACAGGCAAGGGCGGGGAGCCACCGTTCCAGAAGGTCAAAGACTCGCCTCATTCTCGAGTGCCTCGTACATGCCGTTATGCGCGGGGGAGAGGCCGAGAAGTAGGGCCGTTGGTCCCCTTTTGTTCAGGACCGCAGGTTGGTCCCTAGCCTGACGAGACGAGCAACCCGCCGCGCACCCGCTATGACGCCGCCCCAGAAACGTCCCGAGCGGAGGCAACCGCACCGGCGCCTGTCGGGCACACAAATTCGTCGAGCCGATCAAGCGTTATTTCGGACTCGGGACAGCCGAAGCTTCGCAGTCGGTCGAGGTCGCACGAGCGGACAGCGGCTGGCAGGCATTTGGGCGAGCTTGAAGTTACGCAGCGGCCGGCATCGGCGTACGCGAATACTCGCGCAGGAGCCCGCCGAGTCTCTCCTCGCACCTCACCGGTCCCGTCGTCACTACCGGGTCGGAGCGCGCGATCGGAGTCCGCAGCTCAAGCCCGCGATGTGGCCGAGCCTGGTTGTAGTACTCAAACCAGACAGTCAGGACGCGTTCGAGGTGGCGACGGTTGAGGACCAGAAGCCAATCGAGGCATTCGCGCCTGGTCGAGCCGATTTGGCGCTCGATGTGTGAATTCGCTCGCGGGGCGGCGATCGGCGTACGGATCACAGTCATGCCGTCGGCCTCGAAGATGAGGTCGGAGCCACCGCCGTACTTGTGGTCGTGATCGTGGATCAGGAAGCGCGCCGACGAACCGCACTCGCTCAGCTCCCAGCTGACGTTCCTTGC
>DMCH01000065.1:0-3115 GCA_003446775.1 Chloroflexota bacterium | reverse complement strand
GAACGCAGCCCCACCTCGGGTTGTCTTTCGCCATCTTCAGAATCAGCTCCTGGATCTCGAGAGCGAGACTTGGTCGTCCCGGGCCACGTCGCCGTCCGAAGGCCGCCCACTTCCTCCTCACCAACTGGCGATGCCATGCGAGAACGGTCTCCGGCTGGACAAGCATCCCGACCAAGGCCGGACGGTTTTACCCGCAGGCTCAGCGCCGCCATGATCGTCCGATCCGCCGCGTTCAGCTGTGGTCGCTTAACTTGCCGGCGTACGACTCGGAGCTGGTGCCGCAGCAGAAGCAGCTCCGCCTCCGGGTCATGGACCTGCAGTCTTACATCAACCAGATCGAGGAGCAGCCGAAGCCAGGAGTACAAAAGAGCGAGGAGCATCGGCGCTCGAAATCCTAAGGGTCAGGCGACGCTACGCCGAGTAGCCTGCCCGCCGATGAATATGTGACCCCCACAGGCGGCGCTGAGGCCCGAGATCGAACTCGACGTAGTTTCTGAACCCCACAGCCATCGGGCCCGAAGATTGGCCGGAAGGCGCAGTTGCCCGGTTGCTGCGAGGTCTCGATCTACTCCATCGCCGTGAAACCAGAACTAGTCGGGGTCACGTAAGAACCAGAGGTAGAACCAGGGTGCGCAAGGAGGCGGGGGGTCCGAAGACCTCCCGCCCCGCTCTTGACTACAGGTTGCAGCTACTGATTGCAGGCCGCAGCAGCGTCAGAGTTGGCTGGTCCAGAAGCGCCCAAACCCGGGTCCTCTTGTGCGTCAGCTGGAATCCACTGGTAGGTAGTGGGACCGAACGCAGCGAACGCGCCGTGAGCCTGGCCGTCACAAGACGCCTGAGCGGGCGGGTTGTACGTACCCGCCGACGCGAACGCGACCGAACCGAAACCGATGGTGGCCACAGCCGCCATCACCATGCCGACGAAAAACTTACGCATTCTCTTCCTCCTGAGGAACCATGCGGCCACCCTCAGGCCGCGGTTGCGGGTAACCCCTTCTCCCTCGAGGCGTAAAACGGCGCTGTTAAGGCTGCGGTGAGTATGGGCCCTTTGAAAGCGAATTGATGCAGTCCTTCACGATTCCCCACCGTGGAGCCTTAAAACGTGGAGCTCGTGGACGTAACTCGAGGTCGGGCTCTGCCGAGTCATGATCGACCCCGGGCGCTTCGCTGACCACTTCCGTGAGGCTGGCCAGCGCGAGCCGCCCAGAGGGTGTGCCGTTAACCCCGGTCCGTCAACTCAATTCGGCCCGGTGGGGTGGTCTCTAAGCAGGATCGCCCAGGCCCCAGGGGCAAGTGGTTGAACCTCGCGCCGCAGTTGCGGTTGGCCCTCGCTTCAAGATGACTGAGACGGGTTAACGGCACACTACAACAACTTCCGCCCTCACAGCTCAATCGGCTACTTGGCGCCGGCGACGTACGCCGCGCTGCTACTCGGCGAGTTGGCATCGCCGGAGCTGCAGCCGCGATGATGGCGTCAAGACCAGCTCTGCTCCTCCGGCGACAGGCCAGAGGGCGGAGCCTAAACAGGCAGGACAGGAAGGTCGCTGACCGCCTTCACGCCGCCGTCTTTCGTGAAGAGGTAAAGGCCGGGAGTGGGCGACTGGTTGTCGACCACCGCGAACCAGGTCCCCCGTGGATCGACGACCAGGCTCGAGTACGGGCCGGTCGCGGCGAAGATCTTCTGCGTGCGTTCCGGGGCGACCACCCTCAGCAGCGGCGACGGGCTCGGCGACCCAAGAGAGACCCATGGCGACCCGGAGGCATCGACGCCGATCAATTCCATCGAGTCGCTGAAGGGCCGGCTGAGCCAGGTGGACGCACCGCCGCCGGCAAGATCGATGCGAATCAACCTGCTGAAGTCGACGGCCTCAGTCCAGACGACGCCGCGATCGATCACCCACCACTGGCCGGTCTGTTCGGTGACCCTGGCGAGCTGTGAGGTCGCGAGATCGAGCTGCCAGAGCTGATTGCATCCTGGATAGTCGCCGTTGCATTCGCCGGCGAGGTAGGCGTAGCGCGACGACAGCCCAACGACCTCGTACCCCGGCCAACCCGTGTAGGAGTAAACGACCCGGTCGAGTCCTGACGAGACAGTGGTGACGTGAATGCGTCCCCCTATCGGGTCGGGCCCGGTGCCGGGGTGTGGGGTCTGACTTACCGGCGGATAGAACCATTCGGCGTAGGCGTAGCTGAGACCGTCCGGCGTCAGGTGAGACCGTCCGACCGGCACCCACCTGTGCAGCGGCGCGTCATAGGTGACGAAGCCCGAGAAACCGGCGGTGCCTCCATAACGGCCGACCGCTCCGTACAGATAGGGCTGCGTCTGCGTTCTCTGCAGAGCGGACTGCTGATTGTTGACGGTAACCATGTCTGCATTGGGATCCCTCGCGAACTGGCCGGTAGCCACATCCAGAAAACCGGTTCCCTGCGATTCGCCGCGCTCAAAGCGCTCGACAGGCAGGGTGGGGGCCGCGGCAGCGGCGGACGCCGACGCGCTCGGCCCGACCGTTGGCGACACCGGCTGGGTCGTGCATGCCGCCGCCAGCACAACGATGAGCCCGACGAGCGTTCTCACTCTCGGCTAAAAACGCGGACCGACGTCCGCCGGTTACGGCTGGGGGTCACAGCCTCAATGCTGGTGCAGAGAAAAGGCGACGCGCTGAGAAGCCTCAGGACGCCCGGAACGCAGTCGCCGCGGAACCTGGTCAACTGCTGCACGCGCGACCTACAATCCATCAGGCCGGGTGGGATCCGGCACGGCGCTGCTCAGGTAGGGATCGCGGCGGAGGTCGGTCACCCAGACCGCATCCGCGCCGGCGGCCTCGGCCTGGCACGCCAGCTCTCGGGTCTCCGAGAAGGTGGCGGCGCCCGGGAGCATGATCCCGGGCTTCATTCCGGCGCTTGCCGCACCGCGCCAAGTTACTACAGCTGGTCGGCGACCAGCGATTTTGGTGAGCCGCGGGGGCGGACTCGGACCCGGGTGGAGGTGGAAGGGGATGTCTTGATGTGGCTCCGACTGGATATACGGCGCGGCTGAACTCAAATGACCTGGGGAGCGGAGTGGGCGCTCCTATCGACTCGGGACCGCTGCAGTGGCGTAACGTGGGTTCGTGCT
>DMCH01000042.1:4156-6518 GCA_003446775.1 Chloroflexota bacterium | reverse complement strand
CAGGCCGAGAGATTCCGGCAGCGTCTTGGCTATTGGGAGACGCGGGTAGCAGAGCTCAACGGCCACCCTCACCACGAAACTTAAATAGACGCCGCGCTGGCAGTATGAGAGACTCTTACGGATTTTGTTATGCCTACTCGGCAGGATTAAGAGGTGATTAACATGCGCCGCTCCATTATTTCGTTCGGCCTTGCCGCTCTCGTCGCACTTATCTGGCCGGCGACGGCGCTGGCGGCTACCCTTGTGCCACTCGGAACAGCCGGCAATTACGCGGTCCTGGCCGCCACCGCCATCACGGCCTCCGGCCCTGGCAGTTGGATCACCGGCCAGATGGGGATAAGCCCAGGCGCCCTTGCGGCTATAACCGGATTCCCTCCCTCGACCTCTGGGCATATAGACGCTGCCAATCCAGCGGCCGTTCAGGCTAAGTCGGACCTGACCACCGCCTTCACCCAAGCGGCTGGGCAAACGCCCTGCACCCCCGTGGGTCCGGCCCTCGATGGCCTAACCCTGGTCGCTGGCATCTACTGCGCGGGCACTATGGGGCTGACCGGGACGCTGACCCTCAACGGAAGCGGCGTCTACATCTTCCAGATAGCGAGCACGCTGATCACCGCGGCAGCACGTGTGACCCTGATCAACGGCGCTCAGCCGTGCGACATCTTCTGGGTGGTTGGCAGCTCGGCGACCATTGGCGCGGGAGCTACGTTTGTGGGCAACATCATGGCCCTGACGGACATCAATATGTTTAGCGGAGCAACGCTCAACGGCAGAGCCCTCGCGCGCAACGGCCAGGTGACGCTGATAACAAACCGCATCATCCAGCCCAGTGGATGCGGCTTTGCTGCCCCTGCCTACGTCCCGCCGCCGTTCGGAACCACTTTGCCGGCCACGCTTGGCGTGCCCTGGGAGCTGATCGGACAGATTCCCTGGCTGCTCGTGATCGGCGTCGGTGCCGGCCTCGGCCTAACCGCACTGGGCCTCAGTGCCCGAAGGCGCCGCCGTAGCGTTTAACGTAGACAAGGCAATGGCGAGGACCTGGCGCTCATCGGTCCTCGCCCACCTGTCAGCCAAGTTGGTGGGCGAGGCCATGCTGGCCGTGCTGCTGGCGGTCACCCTGGTCTTCTCGTGGCGGGACGCGATTCCCAGCGACGTGTACGTCTTCACGTCCGGCCCCCCCGCCTCATCGACGCCAGTCCTGGGAAACGGCCTCCGGCTGGGGCGGCCGGCACAGGTGTCCTCATCGCACTCTGTCGCGATGGCGCCACTCCCACAGGCACAGATACCTACCGCCCCACCGGTGGACATCCTCATCCCAGACCTCGACGTCCACCGAGCGGTCGAGGCGGTCGGGGTCGACCGCTCAGGAGTCATGAGTGTGCCGGTCAATTCCTGGAACGCGGGCTGGTATCAGTACGGCTCGGTGCCAGGAGCCCCGGGCGACGCGGTCATAGAGGGTCACGCCGGGTACCCGGGGCAACCGATGATCTTCGGCAAGCTGGCCACGCTCCGGGCGGGCGCCCGAATTACTGTCGTGCTATCCGACGGGAGCCGGCAGATCTTTAGCGTCGATTCGATGACAAGCGTGCCGGTCGGTACGGCCCCACCCGGCTTCGCCGAGCCCTACGGACCGCCCCGGCTCACGCTCATCACATGCAACGGCTATTTCAATGCGAACACCTATTCGTACTCCTCCCGCCTCGCGGTCGAGCTGAGCTACGTCGGGTCGGCCTGATCGTTGTCGGACGCGTCTCCGGGCGCGGTCGCAGACCGTAAAGCTAAAGGTGTATCAGGACAAAAGTTGCTGACTTTATTACGCCATGGGAGCGAGCCTGACCGCTATATATGGCAATGCAACCACAGGCTCCCGCTCCAGTCGAGCGGGTTTCCGTAACCGAGCAGGGACGCTATAACTTTCGCGCCGCCGCTGTGGTCGGCTTCGTCGTCGGCCTGGTCGACGTCATTATCGCGGCTCGCTTCTTGGGCAAGCTGCTGGGCGCCTCGGCGCAGTCGGCTTTCGTCCATTTCATCTACCAGCTCAGCGCGGTCATGGTTGCCCCGTTCACCGGCATCTTCGGTGACACCGGAAACAAGACCAACACTTTCGAGACCGCATCCTTGGTCGCAATCGTCGTCTACGCCGTGATCGGCTGGGGCCTCGTGGTCCTGATCAGAATCGTCACCGCGCCGCACGGCACCAAACCAGCGTCGTCGTGATGGACATCACGTCCTGGCCGAAGAAGTGGAACGACGCCTCCCTGCGCGACATCGCGCACCTGCCTGAGTTCTCACGATCGCGCCCATGGCCCCTGCTCGGCATGCTGGCGCTGGGGTTGGTCGCCGGCGTCGCCATCGGCGGCTA
>DMCH01000042.1:3510-3819 GCA_003446775.1 Chloroflexota bacterium | reverse complement strand
GGATCAGCTGGCTGGTGTAGATGAAGCTCCCGTCAAGCCCCTATCTGTTGTCAAATCCCCCCGTACCAACCATCGCCGCAAGGCGGAGGCAAAGGTTTAGAAGCTGATGGTGATAGGCACGTAGCGATTCTTTAGACATCTCTCCGTCGGGCCTCGCGGACCTTCCCCCCCAACCCCCCGCGAGGCCTTTTCTTTTGCCCCGCTGAGCTGTCAGGCAGACGAAAGTCATTCGGCGGGCGGTTTGGCCGCCGGCTCTGCTGCGGGCGCCCCCTTGTGCCGGGCCCGTCTTGCGACCAGGCGAAGTTGAAG
>DMCH01000042.1:0-3293 GCA_003446775.1 Chloroflexota bacterium | reverse complement strand
GGCAGCTGTCCCTCGAACACCAGGAAGTGCACCTCCACGCTCTGGAGGTTTTGGAGGATGAAGACGAGGATCACGACCAGGATCACGATGCCGATGACCAGCGCCGTCCACGCGCCACTGAGGCGGGTCTGTCGCTCGCCCGGGTAGGGTAGCTCGGCCTCTACATTGTCACCAGAAGAACTTTCCGCCACTTTACGTTGAGACCGATTGTATTCGGGAGTGCGCTCGGTGAGCATGAAAACGCACTATTGCCGCCCGGTTGGGGTCCAATGTCAGCTACCCCGGGGCGACCGCAGGGATCCCCAACTGCAAGGCGACCGAAGACATCCTGCTGTCATACGTCACCAACCGGCGAAGGCTCGCACCGAGTTGCCGCATCGTCGCGAGGTGAATCGCGTCCAGCGAACGAAGGTCGGCTGGGAGCAAAGACCCAGCCTCTAAGAGAATCCGGTCGCTGACTCGGATCAGCTCAAGTCTGCCTAATACATCGTGGCCCCTCTGAACCGCGCTGGGTCCAAGCGGGAGCAGGGCCCTTGAAACCTCTGCACGCGCCAGGGCACTCACAACGAGCGGCACACGGCCTCGCAGGTATCTACGCAGAGCCGCCGACTCCTTCTCCGAAACGGCGAGCTTCACAATCGCAGAAGAATCCAGATAAATCGCTCGGTCAGCGGTCATCGCGCCGCAGTCGCGCCAGGACCGTCGACGGTGCTTCCATACCCTTTCGCAGGGGCAAAGGCTTTGGGAGATCGTCAAGGCGGCGGGTGGCTGGAATCACGTCACCAGCCGCCCGGAGCCGCTCGAGAGGCTCCGCCTCCGGCAATGGGGCCAGCACAGCCACTGGTCGGCCCCGATCCGTCACCTCGATGGTCTCGCCGGCCTCTACGCGCCGCAGCAGTTCGCTAGCACGCTGGCGAAGCTCACGAACGCCTACCGTCGTCATGTGCTATTTGTAGCACATTGAGCTCCCTATCTCAGTCGGCTCTCTTCTTGGCCGCCATCTGCTGGATCCACACGATGGGATTGGAAAGCAGCTGACGGCGCAGGGGCGACAGCGCAGGCTGCAGCCGGAACTGTTGACCTTCGACTAGTTCCGCGGGCTGGCGAGCCAGCGGTGGAAGACAGTTTTCACACCCGGGTGTGGATGGAAACGGAAAAGCATCGGCAGGTCCGCCGTCGCAGTCGGCGGCTGGACAGAACCATCGATTCTGCCGCCACTTCGTGGCTGGGTAGATCCGTTCGCAATCCAAAGGCGCCAGAAGTGAGCCAAGGACGACGCTCCGAAAGGCCTTATGAAGAAGTTGAACCAGGCTGTTTTGCCGCCCTCGCTCCCCAGCCTGAAGCGAAGATATTGAGTCAGAGTCAGCGCGTGCCGGCGCTGACGTCCGCGCCTACTGGGAGCGACACTGGCGAGCGGCACTACTCAGGACGGCGGGCTCGGATCGAGTAGCCCAGGGTGCCAAACTCGCGCGCACTCTCCTCTCCGCGAGCGCCGGCGAACGTGTCTAGGGGATTGGCCAGCTCGACGTCTTCGAGTCCGGCTGCCCTGATCACCGTCTCCCACCCTGCGCACGGCAGGGCGCCCGCGATTCAACCTGTCCAGAGATCGATATCGCGGAGAGCGTCCTCGGGTACAGGTCGCTCGAGGCAAATATCAGCCAAAGTCATTCGACCCCCCGGGCGTAGTACGCGAAAGATCTGCCTGTAGACGCCCAGCTTGTCAGGGCACAGATTGATGACCCCATTGGAGATCACGACGTCCGCCCAACCATCCTCGACCGGCAGATCCTCGATCAGCCCTTCTCGGAAGTCGACGTTTTTCAATCCGAGTTTAGCTGCCATCGAGCGGCTTCGTTCGAGCATCTCAGGCGTCATGTCGACACCTATCACGCTACCCTCGCCGCCGACCCAAATAGCTGCGAGGAGCGAGTCCATGCCGGCCCCGGATCCGAGGTCGACGACCTTGTCTCCAGGCCTGGGCGGGCCCCAAAAAAAGGGATTCCCAACACCAGCGAAACCCTCACACGCCTCGTCAGATAGCTCGCTGAGGGGATGGCTCGGATAACCAAGCCGAATCGCGTGAGCTCTACCCGTGTGGAAATGGTGCTTTCCCGCCGGGTCAGCCGCCACCTCACGGTACTTCTCACGGACCTGGTGGCGTAACTCGTCGATGTCGAGGACATCGAGAATTTCAGCCATTCTTCAAGTCGAAGTATGGGCCCAGGAGGCACCGGATAAAAGCTGGAGCGCAACGGGCGCCTTCGGCGCCCGACCTTCAAACAATTCGTGCCCGTCTCCCGCACCACGAAGGCGAGCGCAGCGAGCCTGAGCTGGAGCGGGAGACGGGGCTCGAGTCTCCGAGTACCACGGCAGGCGTCGAGTTCATTTACCGTCTGGCCCCGGTGGCCTGACCGACCCCTCGATCAACCAGGCCGGTGCCGGGCCGTTCAGAAGGGGCAGCACCCGCTACCTGAACGTCCTGTTCATGGCCTTCCTCGCACGAAGCGAGCTATGTGACCGGCTCGACCTACTACGTCGACTGCTTGCGGAGGCGACGCCCTCAGGGTAGCTGCCGTTTCTCTGCCGGCTGGGCTAATCGAGAGGCGCCGGGAGGCGAACCTGGACCTTGCCATTCTTCTCGCGAACGAGGAAGGCGGGCTGGTCAAAGGTGGCCGGGCCGCCCTTAACGGTCCCGTCGGCGACACAGAACCGGGAACTATGCCAGGGACAGATGACAATGTCGCCCTCGAGCTTGCCCTCGTCGAGCGGGCCGCCCGCGTGGGAGCATGTCGCGGCGATGACGTTGAGGCGATCTCCGAGACGGACCAAGAGGACCGGCATATCGCCGGCCTGGGCTCGAACCATCTTCCCCTCGCGGCAGTCCGCAATCAAGCCGACATCGGTCCAATCGGTCACTCCCGCGATGAAGGCGTTGCGATTGACCCCAGTTCCCATTCCAAAGCTCAGGTGGCCGCCGAGGAAAGCGCCGAAGAGGACCACGAAGTAGGCCAGGCTCGAGACCAGGATACCGGCGAAGACAAGACCGCCGCCCGGCTGGTAGCGGAGGAGTAGCGACCCGATCATCACCAACAGGACGATGGTCATGATCAGGCCATGCGTGCTCGCGTATCGACGCGCCCTGCCAGAGGTGCCGGTGTAGTCGGTGTAGCCTGTGGCGGCCGATGCGACCATGCCCAGGATGCCGATGATTAGCGCGAACGCTCTGGCCGAGGGCGGAAGCGCGCGGAAGAATATTGCCAGCCAGTCGGCCAGGAACATCACGGTGAACGCGC
>DMCH01000161.1:4987-7754 GCA_003446775.1 Chloroflexota bacterium | reverse complement strand
AGCTCGCGCCGGATCTCGTTGGCGAGCTCCGTGACGGTGTAGGGGCGCTGCGCTTCTTCGGGCTTGAGCATCGCCGCTAGCTTAGGGCGGCGCTAGAGGCAGGGGCCCGCCACACTGACCCAACCCGATCCCGCAACCGGGACGGGTACGCGAGTCATGTGTTCGGATGCCAGCCGCCAAACGGACGATGGGGGAGAGTTGCCGCCGAGCCAGGCGGCGTGGGTGTCGGAAAAGGCCGGCCGACCAGGTAGGGTCGCGATCGGGTCGTTGGTTAGGTACACAAGCGTGCCCACGTCGGGCGAGGTGAAAGTCCAGACTTGCAGACCATTCATTCCCGAGCGCGTTGCGGCGCCGGCTGATGAGGATGCGAAAGCCCCGACGATCGGATCATTCTGAGCATCAAGCCCGAGTACGACCGCCAGCACGTCTTGCGCCCACGTCTTCCACACGCGCACCTCGCCGGTTTCCAGGTCGAGGCTCAGGACGCGGTTACCGCTGATATGGCCCCCGCCGCTTGCGAAGTCGACGCCCCAGGCATTCGGGCCATAGACCTGCCAGCCGTTCTGGTCCAAAGTTCGGTCGGCGCCCGCCACAGGACGTGGCGTCCCGCCGCCGGGATCGAGCACGAAGAGCCCACTCGCCGACGCCCCGCCCTTTGTCAGCGCTACCTGGGACAGGTAAAGACCGCGACTTGTAAATGCGACGACTGAGAACGTGGGCGAGCCACTGAACACGACCTGGTCCGCGCCCGTCCGCGCATCGACGACGTGGACTCTTCCAGTGGAGGTGAGGGTGCCGGAGCCTGCAACAGGAGTGGTCGGGAGATCGTAGTCCGCGAATGCAAAACGAAGCCCATTTGGGGAAACGGCACCAGAAGCCACCGGCAGCCAGCGGTTGACAGCTCGGTCGTACGTGGCTGAGTTGTCAAAGAAGGACTGACTCGCGGAGTCCTCCGTCATCGATGTATCCCCTTGCACGCCGCCTCCTGGGTAGTGATAGAAGCCGGCGTGGATGGTGTTGGACGTTATCGCCGTCGACCAGTACACGGGCAAGTAGCAGTCCGACGAGGAGGCCACTGGGGCCGGCGAAAATGGTGGAAGGGGAGAAGCCGTCGGCGAGTGCGCCACGACTCCCCGGGATGCAGAAGCGCACGCGGAGAACACCAACAGCGATAGAACCGCAAGGCGTCGCAATCAGATAGGGCGCAAGAAATGGAACGCCGAGATGC
The DNA here is from genome assembly GCA_003446775.1 of Chloroflexota bacterium. Classification (GTDB taxonomy): domain Bacteria; phylum Chloroflexota; class Dormibacteria; order Dormibacterales; family Dormibacteraceae; genus UBA10449. Next base: position 6,526 of record DMCH01000161.1, on the reverse strand, counting down.
GCATCTTCTTATTGAAGTAAAGGCGGTGGGCGTCCATGCGATCCGGGCCCACCCCGGAATCGAGATGAAACTCGTCGCAGTGCAGGCGCTTGGCCTCATCGATCATCCAGTCCAGCAGCTTGCCTGCGTGACCCTTGCCACGATGCTCGGGCCGGGTCGTGAGGTCGTCGCAGTACAGAGTGCGGCCCCAAGCCAGCATATTGACGATGCGAAAGCCCGCTGCGGCGGCCGCCTGGACATCGTCCTCGACGAAGAAGCCGATGACGCGGTAGCCCTCTGGCCTCTGGACGGTGTCGACATGCTCGACGAAAACAGACTCCGGTCCGATGTTCGGCCGCAGCTCAAGCATCGCCTGATACACGAGGTTGGTCGCCCCCGCGTGAAGCTCCTGGATCATCCCCCGATCTGAGACATATTCTTGGCCGGCTTGATGAACCCTGGCTGGTTGATCAAGTGGCCCTCTTCCTTGCGCCACACGGCGGTCTCGATCACGCGGCCTAGATGGTCGTCGGAAACGCCCGATCGCATGAGGTCGCGCAGCGGCGTTTCCTGCAGCGAGAACAGGCATGTGCGCAGGCCGCCCTCGGCGGTGAGCCGGATGCGGTTGCAGGTCGTGCAGAACGCCTGGCTCACCGAGGAGATAAACCCGACGCCCCCAGGCGCGCCGTCGGCGAATTTGAAACGCGTCGCCGGCCCTGGTCGCGGATCCGCGACGGGCTGCAGCGGGAACAAATCCTCGATCTGCTCCTGGATGCGGCGGCTCGGCACCACCTGCTCGTTGGTCCAGATGTTGTCGCCGTCCAGCGGCATGAACTCGATGAAGCGAACCTCGTAGCCTTCATCGCGGGCCAGGCGCGCGAAGTCGACGACCTCGTCGTCGTTCTTGCCCTTCATGACCACCATGTTCAGCTTGATCGGCCACAGCCCCGCCTCGCGCGAGGCCCGGATGCCGTCCATGACGCGCCCAAAAGCGTCGCTGCGCGCGATCTCGTGGAAGCGGTCCATGTGCAGCGTGTCGAGCGAGATGTTGATGCGCTTGAGCCCGGCGTCTTTGAGCAGCTGAGCCTTCTCGCGCAGCAGGACCCCGTTGGTGGTCATCGTGATGTCGAGGGTGGGGTCGACCTCGTTGATCATCCCGACCAGCTCCTCAACCTTGATCCGCACCAGCGGCTCGCCGCCCGTGATGCGGATCGTGCGCACGCCGTACCGCTCGACGAAAAGGCGGGCCAGCCGGGCGATCTCCTCGAAACGGAGCAGGTCGTCTCGCTTCAGCCACTTCAACCCCTCCGCGGGCATGCAGTAGATGCAGCGGAAGTTGCAGCGGTCGGTGATCGAGATCCGGAGGTCGTCGGCAACCCTGCCATAGGTGTCCCGTAACGTCGCCGTCCCCATATGGCCGATCATAGACGCCGTGGGGTACGAGTTCATAACCGTGGATGTCGAGCCGCCCATCGGCACGGTCACGCTGAACCGGCCCAAGGTCCTGAATGCCCTCAGCCCCGATCTCATTTCCGAGGTCGTCCAGGCGCTCCGCGAGCT
>DMCH01000161.1:4362-4709 GCA_003446775.1 Chloroflexota bacterium | reverse complement strand
ATCGCGGCCGTCAACGGCTACGCTCTCGGCGGGGGCTGCGAGCTTGCCCTGACCTGCGACATGATAATCGCCGGCGACACCGCGCGATTCGGGCAGCCGGAGGTCAACCTCGGCATCATCCCCGGCGCCGGCGGCACGCAGCGATGGCCCCGCACGGCGGGCAAGTACGCGGCCATGGAGGCGGTGCTGACCGGAACGCCAATTACCGCGACCCGCGCCAAAGAGCTCGGCATCGTCAACAAGGTCGTGCCGGCCGAGATGACGATCGAGGTCGCTAAGCGAGTCGCGCGCCAGCTGGCCGAGAAGGCCCCGCTGGCCCTGCGCATGGCCAAGGAGTCCGTGCTCAA
>DMCH01000161.1:3681-4042 GCA_003446775.1 Chloroflexota bacterium | reverse complement strand
GACCAGAAGGAAGGCATGCGCGCTTTCCTCGAGAAGCGCAAAGCAGTATTCAAAGGTAGGTAAGAGAGATGGCCACCGAGGTCGAGGTTCACGTCAACGTCCACGTCCACGACGGGGTGGGACTGATCCAGCTCAACCGGCCCGAGAAGATGAACGCCATCGGGGTGCTGACGCGCAAGCAACTGGGCGAGGCGATCAAGCAGGTCGAGCGCGACGACGCGGTGCGCGTGGTGGTGCTGACCGGCTCTGGCCGCGCGTTCTGCTCAGGCGCGGACGTGACCGAGCTGCCGACCGCTGATGGCGGAATGCGGACGCCCGAGGACGTCGGCAACGTGCTTCGCAACGAGTACATGCCGATGCT
>DMCH01000161.1:2982-3380 GCA_003446775.1 Chloroflexota bacterium | reverse complement strand
TGCGCACGATGCCCAAGCCTGTGATCGCGGCCATGAATGGGCCGGCGGCCGGCATCGGGGCGAGCTACGCGCTCGCGTGCGACATCCGCATCGCGACGCCTGAGGCGTACCTGCTGGAGGCTTTCATCAACATTGGTCTGGCCCCCGACGGGGGCGTGAGCTGGCTGCTCCCGCGCATGGCGGGTACGGGCGTCGCGTACGAGATGTTTTTCACCGGCAAGCCGCTGTCGGCGACCGATGCGCATCGGCTCGGCATCATCAACCGCCTGGTGCCCGCGGAGCGCCTCGAGGCGGAGGTGCGCGAGCTCGCCGCTCATCTCGTGTCGCAGCCCCGCCAGGCGTTGGCCGCAGCCAAGCGCGCGGTCAACCATGCGTTGGAGTCGAGCTACGAGGAGGCG
>DMCH01000161.1:0-2723 GCA_003446775.1 Chloroflexota bacterium | reverse complement strand
TGGAGTTCGAGTCGTACTTGCAGGAGGCGCAGGCGGCGAGCCCTGAGTTCGCCGAAGGCGTCGCGGCCTTCCTGGCCCGCGGCGCCAAGAAGTAGTGCGGGAGCTTCGCGAGGCGGTCATCGTAGCGACCGCCCGTACGCCGATGGGCAGATACGGCGGGCAGCTGAAGGACGTGCGTCCCGACGACCTCGCGGCCATCGTCCTCAAGGAGGCGTGCGAGCGCGCGCACGTCAAGCCCGCCGAAGTCGAGGATGTCATCCTCGGCTGCGCCAACGGCGCAGGCGAAGACAACCGCAACGTCGCGCGCATGGCCCTCCTGCTCGCGGGCTTTCCGATCGAGGTGCCCGGCCAGACCGTCAACCGCCTGTGCGGGTCGGGGATGCAGGCCGTGATCGCAGCCGCGCGCGAGATCCAGACCGGAGCAGCCGACATCGTGGTCGCCGGTGGCGTCGAGAGCATGACCCGTGCCCCGTGGGTGATGCCCAAGCCCGACGGCGCATTTCCACGCGGACCCCAGACCGCCTACGACACCGCGCTCGGCTGGCGCCTCGTGAACCCAAAGATGTCCGAGATGTACGGGACGCTCCAGATGGGGGAGACCGCGGAGCGCGTCGCGCAGAAGTACGAGGTGTCGCGCGAGGATCAGGACGCGTTCGCGCTGCGCAGCCACCAGCGGGCGATCGCGGCGCAGAAATCAGGGCGACTGGCGGAAGAGATCGTCCCGGTCGTCGTGCCCCAGCGCAAGGGCGAGTCGCTGCGGCTTACCGCTGACGAAGGGCCGCGCGAAGACACCTCGCTCGAAGCGCTGGCCAGATTGAAGCCGGCGTTCTCCGAGAAGGGGTCTGTAACGGCCGGCAACTCGTCTCCGCTCAACGATGGGGCGACCGCCCTGGTCATGATGTCGGCCGCCAAGGCCAGTGAGCGCGGCTTGAAGCCGCTGGCGCGCCTGGTTGCCGCCGCCCCCGCCGGCGTCCATCCCGACTACATGGGCATCGGCCCCGTGCCGTCGTCGATGAAAGCGCTCGAGAAGGCGGGCCTGCAAGCGTCGGACATCGGCATCGTCGAGCTGAACGAGGCCTTCGCCTCGCAATCGCTCGCGTGTGTGCGGTTGCTCGGGCTGGATGAGGAGAAGGTCAACGTCAACGGCGGCGCGATTGCCCTGGGCCACCCGCTGGGCAGCAGCGGCGCGCGGTTGGTCGGTACGCTCGTGCGCGAGATGGCCCACCGCGACGCCGAGTACGGCCTGGCCACGATGTGCATCGGGGTCGGCCAGGGTATCGCGTCCATCTGGCAAAGGATCTAGGGACATTTCGGAACGTGACCCGGCCGCGGTGCGCGCGATGTTCGATCGCATCGCGCGGAGGTACGACCTCGTCAACACCGTGCTGTCCGCCGGCGCGGACGCCGGCTGGCGCCTGAGGGCGGCGCGCGCGACCGAGCTCAAGTCCGGCGGCTCGGCACTGGACGTCGCCTGCGGTTCGGGGAAGCTGACCGAGCAGCTGGCTCGAATCGCCGGCCCGGACGGACGCGTGGTCGGCCTCGACTTCAGCACGCAGATGCTCGAGGTCGCTCGCCACGGACACCCCGGCATGAAGTTCTGGGAAGGGGACGCGCTGAACCTTCCATTCAACGACGCGAGTTTCGACGCGAGCACGATTGCTTTCGGCCTCCGCAACCTCGCCGATCCGGTGCGCGGCCTGCGCGAGATGCTGCGGGTCGTCAAGCCAGGCGGGCGGGCCGTGGTGCTGGAGTTCGTGCGGCCGCCGAGAGGGCTCGTCGGCGCCACGTATCGCGTCTATCTGAGGACCGTGCTTCCGGCCATCGGCGGCGCCCTGTCCGGCCAGCTCTCCGCTTATAACTACCTCAGCCAGAGCATTGACTCGTACCGCACGGCGGATGAGTTGCGGGCGCTCGCTGAGGTGGCCGGCTGGAAGGGCGTGCGCTACGTAAAGATGGGGGCGGGGACCGTGGGACTTATGTCAGGCGGTGCGGTCGACCGCTGAGCGGGCGATGCCCACGAGCGTCGGCCGCAAGCCGTCGAGCTCAATCGATTCGAGCTCGCGAACCGCGGCGTCGACCAGGCCGCGCGCCTCGTCGCCGACCCGCCGCAGCGCGTCGCTCGAGGTGACGAGCTCCGTGACGCGGCCCACCTCCTCGTCTCCCAGCGAGCCTGCCAGCAACCGGCGCACCTCGGGTCCAACCGCGCGATCCTCGGCCGCGTAGATCAGCGGCAGCGAAAGCACCCGCTGCCGGATGTCGAGCCCGACCGGCTTGCCGGAGCTCGGGCTGAAGTCGACCATGTCGTCCGCCATCTGGAACGCGACCCCGAGCAGGTCGCCAAATCGCCGCAGCGCCTCGACGACTTCCGGCGGCGCATCGGACAGGAGCGCGCCAGAGGCACACGACGCGGCAAACAGCGCTGCCGTCTTGCCACGTACGACGCGCAGGTAAGAGTCGTGATCGCCGGGAAACGCTCCACGCAGCGCGACGTCGTCGATCTGCGCTGCGCAGATCGCCTCCAGCGCCTCCGCCATCGTCGACGTCACGCCGATGTTGCCGATCTCCGCGATCAACCGGGTCGCCTTGGCGAAGTAATAGTCACCGACGGCGATGGCGCGCTCGGCGCCTTCGGCCGCAGCGACAGTCGGCCGCCCGCGGCGGTGGGTCGACTCGTCGACGTAGTCGTCGTGAACGAGGGTTGCGTTGTGGAGCAGCTCCACGGC
>DMCH01000090.1:11771-16757 GCA_003446775.1 Chloroflexota bacterium | reverse complement strand
TGGGCGACTCCTACACGATCGGCACGGGCGCGTCGGACGAGGCCCACAACTTCCCGTCGATCGTGTCCGGCCTTTTGTCGAAGGCCACCGGCACGGGAGTCGAGCTGACCAACCCGGCGGTCAACGGATTCACCACCCTGGATCTCATCGCCAAGGAACTGGCTGTGATCGACCGCATCAAGCCGGACCTGGTGACGGTCTTGATCGGCGTCAACGACCTGGTTCAGAACCGGTCGGTCGACGAGTACAAGGCCTCCCTGGTGACGATTTACGACCGGGTCCGCGGGCTCGCGCTCGAAGACGGGCGCGTCGCCGCCATCGCGATTCCCAACTGGTCAGTCGTGCCCGCCGCGCTGCAGTTCGGCGAACCCCAGTTCATCAGGGCCGTGACCAACGCTTTCAATGCCGCGGCCAAGAGGGAAGCCCTCGAGCGCGGCTTCACGTGGGTCGACATCACGTGGGTCAGCACCTACCGCCTGGGTTCTCCCGGCTGGATCGCGGGCGACCAGCTCCACCCCGGCGACGCCCAGTACGCGGCCTGGGCCGAAGTGATCTGGGACAACGTCCGAGATTCCTGGGCCCGGACGGCTAAACGGTTATCCGCTTGAAGGACTCGGCGTAGCGATAGCCGGCCTTCTTCCCCACCTCTCGGTGCCGCTTGCGCATGAACTTCTCGAAATCCCATTCGCGACCCGGCTTGGCGACCTGGCTCTTGTGCTTCTTCAGCGCCTCGATCTTGAGGTCGAGCGTAGGAGTGATGTCGACCATGTAGTCGCCTGAGGTCCAGAACGGAATCCAGACCTCCTTGACGACATGCGGCTCGTAGCCCTCCTTGAGGAGGCTCCGAAAAGCGCGGGGGTTGCGCGAGTCGGGATAGACGGCGGCCATCGTCGCCTCGCCGACCGCAAGGTGATCGGGGTGAGAACCGCCCATCGGCATGTCGATGGCCCGGCCGGGCAGGTGGGTGATCACGAGGTCGGGCTTGTGCTTGCGGATCATGCGCACGATGTCGTGGCGCAGCTTCAGGTCCGGCGCGAGGTGGCCGTCCTTGTAGCCCAGGAACTCCACTTTCTTGACGCCGAGGACCTTCGCCGCCGCGCGCTGCTCCTTCTCCCGGATCGCGGCGAGCTCGGAATCCTTTTGCTTCGGATCCTCGCCGCCCTGCGAGCCGTCGGTGACGATCACGTAGGTGACCTTCGCCCCGCCTTTCGCCAGCTTCGCCACCGAGCCGCCCGCACTGAACTCCGGGTCGTCGGGATGCGCCGACACGACGAGCACGCGGTCGAACTTCGGGGCCTTGCCGTTGCTCGCTGCCGAGCGCCTGCTCGCGGTCTTCTTCTTTTTTGCCACGGATTCAGATTAAAGCGTCAAGCGACGCGACTTCGTGGCCGCGCCCAACGACGCCAACGGGATCGCGGCCTCGATCGGCCGCCACAGCACCTCAAGCTGCTCGAGGCTGAGGCGCGATCGCGACCCGATCACGCGACCGCCGAACGCCGCCGTCTTCGCAGCCGCCCAACCCTGGCTTCCCTTCACCCGCATCGGCACTGTCACGACCGCGGCCAGCGCCGCCGCCTCCTCAGCCGTCCGCGCGCCGCCGTCGGCGACCGCCTTCGACAGCGCGCTCGAGACCTCGTCCGCCATCTGCCAGGGCTGCGCCAGCAGGGCGCACTGGTTCGCGCTCAGCCGGCCGATGGCGCTGACGTAGCGAAGGACCGGAGCGCCCAGGGACCTCGGATTCGTGACGGGGATCGCCGACGCGAACGGTGCATAGGAAGCCGCGAACTTGATGGGCGCGAGGTGCTGGCGACGCACGAGGGCGGACGCCGCCTGCCACGCTGCCACCGCCTCCTCGTCCGGACGGCCCTCGAGGAAGCCATACAGCGCCCCGCCCGTGTTGACCAGCGGCGCGACCACGTCCTCGTTGACGGCGGGAACGGACTCCGCCACCTTCACCCAATCGCCTTTGTTGAGCGCCGCGACGAGGTGCGCGAAGCCGCCGACGTCCACGTAATCGAGCTGCACGATGTCGCCAAAGGCTCCGTAGCCCTGCATCGATTCCTCATGAGTCAGCTGCGCTTTCGCGGAGACCGTCCCGGCGGCACGCTCGACGGCTGCGAACGCGCGGCATCGGGTGAACGTGTCCAGGTCTTTCGTGCCTTTGATGGCGGCGAGCAACGACCGCACCACGCCGGCAGGCTCCGCATCCTGACGGGTCACGCTCGCGACCAGCTTGCGGCGGTCGAGGACCCGGAGCCACTGGATGGGCGTGAGCTCCACAACCCCCTTGATGAAGGCGGCGACCTCCAGGCTGTTGGGTCCGTAGGTCGCGGCCAGCTTCGGAGGCGAGGTGCGCTTCGCCGGCGCCGGCGTGGAATCGGCACGGGAGGTCGGTGGTTTCGTGATCGCCGTCGTCGCCCTCGCCACCGCCGCCCGCACCCGCGCTCGCACAGGCTTGGGCACGTGTTCCTCCAGCGAGTCGAACGGGATGGCCGGTTCGAGCGGAATCCACAAGACGGCGATCTGCTCTTTGGACAGCTCAGATCGCGCGCCGAGGACCCTGCCGCCGTGGACGACGGTCCTCACAGCGGCCCAGCCCAGGTCGCCCGTGAGATGGGTCGGGATCGTGCGGAGCGCCAGCAGGGCGGCCGCCTCCTCCCCCTTCAGGTACCGGCTCTTGGCCACTACCTGCAGGAGCGCGCGCGACGCGTCAGGATCCAGGCGCCATCGGCGGGCCAGCACCTCGCACTTCTCACGCGTGAGCGCCTCCACGGCCTTGAGATACCGCATCGTCGCGGGGTCGAGCGCGTCGAAACCAGACACTGGGACCAGCGCGATGAACGGAGCATAGTGGGCGGCGAACTTCAGCGCCGAGTGGTGCTGCCGCATCACCAGCGCCGACAGGGCTTGCCACGCCGTCGCCACCTTGTCGTCGCTTCGCTTTTCCAGGGCCCCGATGAGCGCTTCTCCCGCCTTGGACATCGGGTCCGAAAGGCGTCCGTCGGTGCTGCGGATGGCGGCCTGGATCGCTTCGAGGGACTGGCTCGACGCCCCGGTCTCTTCCTTGGTGACCGTCGAGACCAGCCGCCGGGCGGTGAGCACCTGCCGCCACTGCCAGGGCGTCAGGTGCGCGACTGCGTCGATGAACGCATCCACCTCGGCCGTGTTCTTCCCGAAACGCCGGGAGGCGTCGTCGTTGGCACTCAGAATGCGGCCCAACAGGCCATGGGTGGCGGGCGCCATCGCGAACAACTCTAGTCGGGGCGACGGCTGGAGCAGCCAGCCTTATCGGTCAGACAATCTCCACTTTCAACAGGTTGGTCTGACCGGGCCGACCCACGGGGACGCCGGCCACCACCACCACCCGATCTCCGGTGCGCACGAGCCCGCTGCGGAGAGCCGCCTCGGTGGCGTTGGAGACCATCTGGTCGGTGTCCTTGCCGGGACTGACCAGGAGAGGGATGACGCCGGCGTAAAGGGCGGTCTTGCGGAGGACGTCCGGGTGGGGGCTCGCGGCGATGACGGGCACATGCGGACGCGCTTTGCTGCAGCGGAGCGCTGTGGTCCCCGACTCGGTGAACGCGATGATCACTCGGGCGCCAATCTCGTCCGCGCTGGTCGCGGCCGCATGTGCGATCGCGCTCCCCACCTGCCCTGGCTCACGCCAGATCTGGCGCTCGCGGCCGAACGCGGGATGGCGTTGTGTCGACAAACAGATGCGCGCCATGGCGCGCAACGCCTCCACGGGGTGCGCGCCGACCGAGGTCTCCTGCGACAGCATCACCGCGTCGGTGCCGTCCCAGATCGCATTGGCCACGTCCGAGGTTTCGGCCCTGGTCGGGCGGTTGGATGTGACCATGCTCTCCAGCATCTCGGTCGCGGTGATGACCGGCACCCCCGCCCGGTTGGCGCGGTCGATGACCTCTTTCTGAACCGCGGGCAGCTCGCCGAGCTTCAACTCGACCCCGAGGTCGCCGCGAGCCACCATCACAGCGTCAGCGACCTCGAGGATCGCGCTCAGGTTGCGAATCGCCTCCAGCTTCTCGAGCTTGGCGATCACCGGAGCTCGGCAGTCATGCGCAGACAGCTGCTTCTTGCAGGCGAGCACGTCCTCGGGATGGCGCACGAACGACAGCGCGACGTAGTCGACGCCGAGCTCGACCGCGAACTTCAGGTCCTCCAGGTCTTTCTCGGTCAGGGCCGGGAGCGGCAGTGGGCGCCCCGGAACGCTGACGCCTTTTCGCTCGCCGAGAAGGCCTCCGCGAACCACCGAGCACTCGGCTCGCCCCTTCGACGTCGAGCGGACGACGAGCTCGATGCGGCCGTCGTCGATCAGCACTCGATCGCCCGGCCGCAGCGCATCCACGAGCTCGGGATGGCTCACCTCGATCTCGTCGGCGGCGCCGCGCGGCCGGCCCACGAGCACGACCCGCCGTCCTCGGGCCAGACGCATGAACGCGGAATCGAGCGGGCCCGTGCGAATCTTCGGGCCCTGGAGGTCGCCGAGGAGCGCCACCGGCCGGCCCACCGCCTCGGCCGCGGCACGCACGTCCTCCGCAGCCTGCCGGTGCGTAGCGTGGTCGCCGTGAGAGAAGTTGAGGCGGGCCACGTCCATGCCCGCCTGCACCATCGTCCGCAGGACGGTGGGCGATGAGCTCGAGGGCCCGATGGTGCACACGATGCGGGTGCGGCGAATCACTTGGCGTACTTCTGCACGCGCCGGCCGAGCTCCTCCTCCGCCTCGATCATCCTGCGCTCCAGCTCCGTCGCGCTGATGACGGCGCCGCCCATGCCCCGCACCATGTCGCTCTGTGAGTGATCAGACGTCGCGACCGTGACCATGTCACCGGCGCCCGTGGCTGTGTATGCGATGCGCTCGATCACCTGGTCGGCCGAGTGTCCTTTGCGCGCGAAAATGACTCGCACCCCCTCCACCATCTGCTCGGAGTTGGTGCGCGAGGCCGCGCGATGCGCATCGAAGACCAC
>DMCH01000090.1:0-11481 GCA_003446775.1 Chloroflexota bacterium | reverse complement strand
GCGGCCTCGAGCGAAACGCCGAGAAGTCGTTTGAGCGACGGCCAGGCATGGATGATGTTGTAGCCGTCGACGATCAAGCGTTCCATCCGGCTAAGGCCGCATGTTCTGAAAGCCGTAACCGATGAGGCGGGGGTCGATGTTCACCAGGCTGGTGAGCTGGAACGCGAGAGAGTAGAACGCGTCGCGTGCCGGCGCCACGTTCCACAGGACGATGAACAGGCCGATCATCGCCAGTTGCGCGTAGCGAACGGAGAGCACCTGCATCGAGTACGGGAGCCAGGGACGCAGGATGCCGAAACCGTCAAAGCCGGGGATCGGCAGCAAGTTGAGCAGCACGGCCACCACTTCCATGAAGCCGAGGAACGAAAGTGCTGCCCAGAATCCCACGTTCGTCGACGTGATCCAGTCATCGTGGCCGGGGACCAGAAACGGAACCGAGACCAGCAGCGCGCACAGCAGCGTGCCGGCGGGCCCGGCGAGCGAGACGAGCGTGTCCCAGGAGCGGCTGCGGATGGCGGAGTGGTCGATGTACACGGCGCCACCCGGCAGCGCGATGCCGCCGAGCACCAGGAAGACGACCGGAAAGATGATGCTCATCAGCAGGTTCGCGTAGCGGATCGGGTTCAGGTCCAGGTAACCGGAGGCCTTGACCGAGCGGTCACCGCCTAGGTAAGCGACGACCGCGTGGCCGAACTCGTGGATGCACAACGATGTAACCCACCCCGAGACGACGAAGACGATCGTCAGCACCCAGGGCGCTGCCGGCAGCACGTCGAACCACAGGCTGATGCCGCTGATGGCGGTGATCGCCACCAGGCCGCCAAAGATGGGGCTGATGCCAAGCGCCCCGCGCAGCGACTGCAGCGGCTTTCGGCGCAATTTTTTGTCCTTGCTGGTGTGGACGCCGGGCGCGGCCTGGACGTCGGGCCTGGCGCCGGTCTGCAGGTGCTGCCTGACGTCGTAAAGCGTCAACCCGGCCTTCTGCAGGACCGCTGACGTTTGCGGCGAATCGCTGTACAGGAGGGCCAGCAGCAGGTGGATCGAGTCCACCTGGTAGTGGCCGAGCACCTGCGCCTCGCGATGGGCATTGACCAAGAGCTGGCGCAGCGGGAGGGTCACGACGCCTTCTTTACTGGCCGCCTGCGCGGGGGTGCCGTCCGCTTGCGCGGCGATGGTTTGCGGGTCGACCCCGAGCGCTCGGATCGCCTCGTATGCCGAACACCCGCGAAGGGACAGGATCGCGTTGAGCACGTCGACCGGCCCCGCCTGTAGGGCGCCCCGATCGGACGCCAGCGCCGTCGCGCGCGTCAGCACGTCACGCGCGTCGCGGTTGAGCGGAATGTCGGCGGCGGCCCTCTCGAGCTCCGCAGTGGCGTCAGGCAAGTGGTACAGAAGTCTAGGCGCGGGTGCCGCCACCTCTTTCCCTCTGACGCATCACCTCGTACAGCAGGGCCGCCGCCGCGGCCGACGCATTGAAGCTCGAGATGTGCCCCGCGACCGGCAGACGAAGGCGTACGTCGCACCTCTCCCTGACGAGCCGGTGCACCCCCTCGCCCTCACTGCCGACGACGATGCAGACCGGCTGCGTGAGGTCGAAATCCCAGGGCGACATATCACCGCGTACGTCGAGAGCCGCTGTCCAGATTCCTGCCCGCTTGACTTCCGCAATCGCCGACGGGATGCCAGAGACCTGCGCGATCCGGAGCAGCTCGCTGGCGCCCGAGCTCGCCTTGACCGCAGCTGGCGACAGCGGCGCGCTTCGATGCTCGGGGATGATCGCGCCGTCGGCGCCGGCCACCTCCGCGCTGCGCAGGATCGCGCCGAGGTTTTGCGGGTCCATGATCCCGTCCAGCGCCACCAGCAGCGTCGGATTGGTGGCGAGGAGCTCCTTCAGGGTCCAGAGGCGCCTGGGCTTGAGCTCGGCCGCCACGCCCTGATGCACCCCCGTCGCGATGACGTCGAGACGCTCGGGCGGGACCACCTCGATGGGCGCGAGCCGGGCGAGCTCGTCGAGGCGCGGATCATGGCCGAGACCCGACGCCTGAAACACCTTGACCACCTTGCCGGCCCGTGCAGCCTCGAGCACCGCGTTGCGACCATGGATCAGCGCCGCGGGCGCAGGCGCGGGACGCTCGTAGCGCCTCGAGCGGCCTCTCATGCGGGCGTCACCCTGCGCCAGCGGACGCCATCGCGGGAATCCTCGAGCGCGATCCCGCGCTCCCTCAGCTCTTCGCGAATTCGATCAGCCCGGGCAAAGTCCTTCGCGGCCCGCGCCGCCTCGCGCTCGGCGATCAACCGCTCCACCTCGTCCGCGAGTCCCGGCTCTTCTCCACCCATCACGTCGAGGTGGCCGTCGACTTCCTCGAGAAGCCCAAGCAGCGCACCACGTGCGCCCGCGCCCACCTTCTTCTCGTCGAGGGCCGCATTGGCCTCGCGGACGAGCTCGAACACGACGCCGATGCCCTGAGGCAGGTTGAGGTCGTCGTCGAGCGCCCCCCGGTACGCGGCCCGCACCTCCGCGATTCTTGCGATCAGGTCTTCATCTGCTGCCGGCGCCGGATCGGTGCGGCGCACCCTCTCCGCAAAGTCCCGCAGGCGCCGCACCTGCTCGGCAGACGCATGCAGCGCATCTGTGGTCAAGCGGACGCGCTGACGGTAATGGGCGTTGGCGATCAGGAAGAAGCGAACCGCGAGCGGGTCGTGCCCGGCGGCGACGAGGTCACGCAAGATGGTGAAGCCCCCGGCGCTCTTCGACATCTTCTCCCCGGATGCATCCGACAGGAATTCCGAGTGCAGCCAGACCCGCGCGAAAGGCTTGCCGTTGGCGGCCTCCGACTGCGCGATCTCGTTCTCGTGGTGGGGAAACAGCAGGTCGACGCCGCCACAGTGGATGTCGAACGTGTCGCCGAGGTATCGCTTGCTCATCGCCGAGCACTCGATGTGCCAACCCGGGCGTCCGGGGCCAAAGGGCGCGTCCCACGCCGCGCCCAGCGTGTCGTCGCCGGGTTGCGCCTTCTTCCACAGCGCGAAGTCGCTCGCCGACTCTTTGTCATAACGGTCGGTCGCCACGCGGGCGCCGGGCCGCAGTCCGGAACGATCGAGGTGCGACAGAGCGCCGTAGCGCGGGAAGCTTTCGATGCGGAAGTACACGTCCCCGTCGGCGACATATGCGAACCCCTTCTCGAGCAAAGTCGTGATCATCGCGACCATTTCCGGGATGTGCTCGGTCGGCCTCGGGTACTGCTCGGCCGGCTGGGCGCGCATCGCGGCCATGTCTTCGAAGAAAGCCGCGACGAATGGCTTGACGTACTCGGTGATCGTCGTCCCCGCGTGCATCGCCTGGTCGAGGATGCGGTCGTCGATGTCGGTCAGGTTCATCACATGCGTGACGCGATAGCCGCTCGCTTGCAGCTGCCGGCGCAGCAGGTCGTAGAACATGAACGCGCGCAGGTTGCCAATGTGGGCAAAGTTCCACACCGTCGGACCGCACGTGTAGATGCCGACGTGGCCGGCCTCGATGGGTGCGAAGACTTCCTTGGTCCCGGTCAGTGTGTTGTGGAGCCGCAGCGTCACTGGTCGATCAACGCCACCGCTTGCGCTGCGATGCCAGCCCGGTTGCCCAACGCCCCGAGGCCCTCGGGCGATGTCGCCTTGACGCTCACCGCGCCCCGGTCGACACCGACGCGCTTGGCGATGTTGGCCTCCATCTCGCTCAGGTGCGGCTGCAATCGCGGCTCCTCAGCGACAACCGTGCTGTCGATGTTGACCACCCGGTAGCCCGCTCTCTTCAAGACCTCGCTGGCGGTGGCCAGCATGTCGAGGCTCGATGCGTCCTTGTATCTCGGGTCATCGGCGGGAAAGTGGTCGCCGATGTTGCCGAGCGCCGCCGCTCCCAGCAGCGCATCGATGACCGCGTGCGTGAGGACGTCCGCGTCCGAGTGACCGTCCAGTCCGAGCCCATGGGGTATGCGGACGCCGCCGATGATCAGCTTGCGACCCGGTTTGAGGGGATGGATGTCGTAGCCCGCGCCGATCCTCAAGTCGCGGCGGCTTCCTGCTCTTTGATCAGCGCCTCGACCACGTCGAAATCCTCCGGCGTGGTGAGCTTGATGTTCGCTGGCTCGCCCTGCACGACCGTGACCTCGTGGCCGGTCGCGGCCACGAGCTGCGCGTCGTCGTCGCCGACCAGGCCCGCGTCGGCCGCCTCGCGGTGAGCGCGCGCGAGCAGCTCGTATGCGAAGGCCTGCGGTGTCTGCGCCAGCACGATGCGTGATCTGTCCAGGCTCTCGACGAGCCGGTTGCCCTCCACTCGCTTGACCGCATCACGCGGCGCGATGGCCGGGAAGGCGGCGCCCGACTCCATCGCCGCCGCCAGGACGCGCCGCACGAGGGTCGCGGTCGCGAGCGGACGCGCGGCGTCATGCACCAGGACGAAGTCGCATTCGCCGAGAGCCGCCAGGCCGGCGCGCACCGACTCCTGGCGACTATTGCCTCCCGCGCGGACAGCGACCGGCTTGCGGGGAGCGAGCGACGCCACCTCGCGTTCCGCGTTCTCCAGGCGGCTCGGTGGGCCCACGACCACGATCCGATCCACCTCGTCCAGCGCCAGGAAAAGCTCCAGGACCCGCGCCAGTGTGGTCCGGCCGTTCAGGCGGACGTACGCCTTGCTCCCTCGGCCCAGACGCGAGCCGGACCCCGCCGCGGCAACGATCGCACCGACGGTAGGCAACTTAAGAATCCTCGTCCCGTTTCGGCCGGCTGTTGCGCTTGCCGTCCTGGCCGGCGGGCTCGGCGAAGATCATCCGGCCCGCGGAGGTCTGGATCACGGACGTCACGACAGCTGTGATGGTCTGGTTCATCAGGCGCCGCCCGTTCTGGACGACGACCATCGTACCGTCGTCAAGGCTGCCCACACCCTGGCCGGGCTCCTTGCCCTCGCGCGCGACCGTGACCACGATCTCCTCGCCAGGGATCGCGACCGGCCGCATCGCCTGCGCCAGCTCGTTGAGGTTGAGGACTGTGACGCCTTCGAGCCGCGCAATGCGGTTGAGGTTGAAGTCGTTCGTCATGATCCCCCAGCCCTTGCTCTTGGCTGTGCGGACGAGGTGCGTGTCGATCTCGGTATTGGGGGAGACATCGTCCTCCACCACCTGCAGGTCGATGGACGGATCCTTCTGCATATCGCCGAGCACGTCGAGCCCGCGACGGCCGCGTCGCCGGCGGGTTGCATCAGGGGAGTCGGCAACGAACTGGAGCTCACGCAGGACCGAGCTCAGCGCGATGAGTGGCATATCGACGAAGCGGGTCTTGGCGATGTCGAAAATCCGCCCGTCGATGATGACCGAGGTGTCGAGGAGGACCGCGTCCATGCGATGGCCCTTCTCCTCCCGGGTCCTTCCGAAGAAGAGGGCGGTCAGCTCCTCGCGGCGAGTCGTGCCGACCGAAGCCCCGAGCAGCGCCAGCAGCACCGCGAGCACGAACGACAGAGCGATGCCATAGGGCGCCACCAGGTCGCGGACGAAAACGCCGATGAGCACGGCGATGACAAGACCGACGATCATGCCCAGCAGTCCACTGAGCAGGTCGGGTAGCGGAGTCGACGCGAGGCGCTGGTTGAACCCTCGCCAGCCCCCAAGCACGTACGGCGTGCCCAGGTACGCGAAGATCAAACCCTCGATCGTGGTCAGGCTGATAAGCACCCAACCCTGATGAGTGATCCCCGACAGGCGGACGAACGCGTAACCCAGAAAAAAGCCACCGACGACTCCGATCCCCACTCCGATGCGACGGGCGAGGCGATCGGAACGCTTCACGGATTACCTCCTCAGGTGACCGATGCCTCGGCCTCCTTTATGAATGCGCCGGACCTCATGGGTGGAAGAAAGGCGGCGGAGATCGCCTCCGCCAACGACCGAACCTCGACGACCTCGAGGCCTGTCGGCCGGCCGGCTTTGGCGCCGGCCGGAATCAAAGCGCGCGTCAGGCCGTGACGCGCCGCCTCCTGGAGGCGGCGTTCCAGTTGGCCCACGCGACGCACCTCGCCCGCCAATCCCAGCTCCCCGATGACGACTAGGCCGTCCGGCAGGGGCCTGTCTCTCGTGTTGCTGTAGATGGACAGGGCAAGACCAAGGTCGGCGGCCGGCTCCGTGATGCGGATGCCGCCCGCCACGTTGACGAATATGTCCGACTGCCCGAGCTGAACCGATGCGCGCTTCTCGAGCACGGCGATGAGCATGTGCAAGCGGTTGATGTCGAGGCCGCTGGCGATGCGCCGAGGCGGGTAGTTGGTAGTGACCTTGTTGACCAGGCTCTGAATCTCGATCAGCAGCGGGCGCGTCCCCTCGATGGCGACGACCACCGCGGTGCCAGGTGAAGCGACGGCCGCGTTGCCGAGCAGGGCCGCCGAGGGGTCCGGGACCTCCTCGAGCCCGGCTTCGCCCATCGCGAAGACGCCGATCTCCTCGGCCGAGCCGAAGCGGTTCTTCATCGCGCGCAGGATGCGAAGCTCCTGCCGCCGGTCGCCTTCGAGATAGAGCACGGTGTCAACGATATGCTCGAGGACCCTCGGTCCGGCGATCGCACCGTCTTTCGTGACATGGCCGACCAGGAAGATCGGCACTCCGATCTCTTTGGCCAGCCGCATCAGCCGCGCCGCGGATTCGCGCACCTGGGTGACGCTGCCGGCGCCGCCTTCGTAGCCGGCGTCGGTGACGGTCTGGATGGAGTCGACGATGACCAGCTGCGGCGCCTCGGCACGGATCGAGTCGCAGATGGCGTCGAGGTCGTTCTCGGCCAGGAGGAGGATTCCCGCCGAAAGCGAGCCGAGCCGCGACGCACGCATCCGGATCTGCTGGGGCGATTCCTCACCCGATGCATACAGGACCGTCCCGCCGGCGGCGGCTATCTGCTGGGCGGCATGCATGAGCAGAGTCGACTTGCCGACGCCGGGCTCGCCTCCGACCAGGACGATGCTGCCGGGGACGATCCCGCCGCCCAGCACGCGGTTCAACTCGCCCCAGGCCAGGGGGCGCCGCGGCGCGGCTTCGGAATCGATCTCGCTGAGCGGGACGGCCCGGCTCCCACGCGGCTCGGCAGCCTGGCTCCGGCCACTTGAGCCGCCCTGTGCGCGCCCGCCGCGTCCAGCCGGCGCTTTCCGCACCTGGAACTCCTGGAGCGTGTTCCAAGCACGGCAATGCGGGCACTGGCCGGCCCAGCGCAGGCTTTCGCCCCCGCATTCGGAGCACATGAAGGTCACGGTCGGCTTCGGCATCAGATTGACTCTCCACCCATCATGGGATTTTTACAAGTGCCGACGTAGCCTTTTACAGGCTCAGCCGTTTTATTGAATAGAGCGCCGGGACCCCACCCCGGCTTCGAAAACGCAAGGCGCCGCCCTGACTACCCCCGGGGCGGTGCCTCAGTTTATGAGCGCAACTCGCCTCCCCACTTGTGGGGAGGTCGCCCCGCCGCGAAGCGGCCGGGCGGGTGGGGAGTCGCACTACTCGCCTCCCCACTTGTGGGGAGGTCGCCGCGCTCGCGCAGCGAGCCGGGCGGGTGGGGAGTCGCACTAACCCAGGCGGGTGGAGCGAGCCTGTGACCTACTGACCTTCCAGGTTGGCGAGCTGATCGAGGGCGGCCAGCGGGCCGCGCTGCGCGAACACATCGGGTAGAGCTGTCCGCAGGCTGGCTTGCAGAGTGCTTGCGAGCTGAACCCGCATCTCCAGGGGGAGTTGCGGGCGCCGGCGAGCATACGCGCTCACGAAACGCCGGAGGTCGGGGTCGAGGCGGCGGAGGATGAGCTCCGCCTGGGACGCAGGCATGTACGGCGTCTGCGCATACGCATAGCCGGGAGGGGGCGGTGGCGGCGGCGGTGGGTGCGCCGGGTACTGGTTCGGCGCTCCGGGGGGCGGACCCGGCGGTGGTGGCGGCGGCGGCATGCGGAACGCCGGGCGCCCGAGCTGCCAGAGCCCTATGGAATCCGAGTCCTTGACCACGATGGTTCCGGCAGCGAGGTCTCCCAGCCGCTTGCCGCGGCCGTTGGCGAACAGGACGATCAGCCCGACGCCATACCCGTAAGGCAGGAAGTCCACGATCCTGATCACGTTGCGGATGCCGGCCTGGACCCAGGTCAAAGGCTCGCCCCGGTCGCCTACCACGCGAAGTCGGAACGCCCGCTTGCCAAGCGTCTGCCCGGAGAACAGGGCCTCGCTGATCCAAAAATACCCGAACACGACCACGAAGCTGCCGAACAGCTCGATCAGGATGGCGATGGTGCTGGATTGGGTGTATGCCGCCGCGCCTGATGCGAAAAAGAACACGGCGATCAGGAGGCCGGTGACGATCAGGAGGTCGAGGATCTGTGCGATGCCACGGGTGCCCAACCCCGCCACCTGGTAGTCGAACTTGACTCGCTCCGGCGTGGAGACGACGAGGTCAGTATCGGAGAGCGGCTGCTCCATTGGGTTATTTTGGGTGCTAGTGAGGGCGGAGGAGTTCGTTTTGCGCCGCCGAGACGACTGGAACCGCCTCGAGGACCTGATCGCCCGCGCCGGCGCGGGCAAGCTCAACAGCCTCGCCCCCGCCCAGGTCCTGACCATGACCTCGCTTTACCGGCGAGCCACGGCCGACCTCGCTCGCGCCCAAAGGGACTGGCCGGGGGAACCCGTGCATCGCTATCTCAATGGGCTCGTCGCTCGCGGCCATGGCGTCGTGTACCGCCGCGGAGGCCATGTCTGGCGCAGGATTCGCATCTTCTTCGCCGAGACCCTTCCACGCACGTACCGCGAGGCGTGGCCGTTCCTGGTCGCATCGGCCGCACTCCTGTTCGTGCCGGCGATCATCAGCTATTTCGTTGTGCTTGCTTACCCCGATACCGCTTACGGGATCGCCCCCGCCCAGATCATCGACCAGGTCCATCACCACAAGCTCTGGACGGACATCCCGCCCGAGGCTCGGATCGAGGCGGCGGGCCTGATCATGGTCAACAACATCTACGTCTCGATGCTGGCGATGGCGTTCGGTGTGGTCTTCGGCCTCCCGGTGATCTACGTCCTCATCACCAACGGCATCAGCCTTGGAGCGCTGTTCGGGCTCACGCAGGCCTACGGCGTCAGCGGCGGACTCTTCGATTTCGTCATCGGCCACGGCGTCCTCGAGCTCTCGATCGTGATCGCCCAGGGCGCGGGCGGGCTGATGATGGGCTGGGCGCTGATCTCCCCCGGCAACCACAAGCGGTCCGACGCCCTGGTCATCGCCACGAGGCGCGCTTTCACGCTGCTGATCGGCCTGGCGCCACTGCTGGTGATCGCGGGCACGATCGAAGGGAACATCTCCCCGTCCGACGCCCCTTTCCCGGCCAAGGTGACGATCGGGCTCACCACCGGCATCCTTCTTTACACGTACCTGCTCTTCACCGCACGGCAGCCGCGGGGATCCCCTCTCCCCTCCGGGGAGAAGGTCAAGGAGAGGGGCTTGAGTGTGAACAGCGCGGATCAGAGCAGCGCGCGCTCCTTCAGCTCCAGGTAGCGCTCGACCAGCGCGGGGCTGAGGTTGCCCGCCACGACGTCGAGTCCCAGCACGCCGCCGCGACGTAGCAGCTCGAAGCTCTCGCGGCGGCTGGCCATGAACTCCTCCGCCGCGGCCCACTCGTAGGCGCGCGACGAGGTGGTGACGGGCGCTTGGCGTGCGTTCACGACGGAGGGGTCCGACATCGCCACGACCAGAACGAGGTGACGAGCGGCCAATCGGAGGCAGTGTGCGACAAGCTCCTTCGAGGCCTCCGGGTCCTGGAGGTCAGTGAGGATGACGACCATCGATCGCCTGCCCAGGCGAAGCGACAGATGAGTGAATGCGTGACCGAAGTCGGGCTCCACGTAATCAGGCTTGACGGCGTACAGCTCCTCGGTGATACGGCGGAGCTGCGCGCTGCCGCGTTCCGGCTTGATGAAGCTCGTGACCCGGTCGTCGAACGTCATGAGGCCGACGCGGTCGCCGTAGGCCTGCGCGACCCACGCGAGCATGAGAGCCGCGTTGATCGCGTGGTCGAGCTTGTCGAGCTCCCCGGCCGGCGCGGTCATGAGACGCCCGCAGTCGATTGCGATCATCACCTGCTGCCCGCGCTCGGCCTCGACCTCGACCACCACTGGGTGGTCACGGCGAGCCGTGGCCGTCCAACTGACGCGGCGGATGTCGTCGCCGCGCACATAGTCACGCAGGCCGGCGAAGGCGGTCGAGGCGCCTGGCGGCCGCGCCCTCCTCAAGCCGGCCATCACGCGCAGGCCGCGCCGCAGCGTGAGCTGCATGCGCTTGATGGCGACGACGTTCGGAAAGACCGCCACCTCGTTTGGATGCTGCAGCCGCACCTGGCGTCGCCACCAGCCGTCACGCCTCGAGACCTGGAGGTCGACCGGGCCGAATCGGTATGCACCGCGCCGGGGTGAGGTCGTGCTGTAGGTGAGCTCCAGCCGGCCGTTGCGGTCAAAGCTCCCCGCGACCTCGCGAGGCTGGGGAGTGAGGTCCGCGGGCGCATGGTCGGCGATCGTGGCGAGCAAGCCCGCGGCCGCTGAATTCTCGATCACCACCTTCACCTCTTCGTGCTCGCCGAGCGAGAAGGGTTCCGGCATGACCCTGCGCACGCGATAGCCTGATCGACCGGGCAGCAGCGCGATGTCCCGGGCGAGGACGAGCACGAGGCCCACGTGGTAAGCGACCGCGACCACCACCAGCACTGGCGAGACGATCGTGAGCGCGATCAGCGCCGCGCCGATGGCGATCGCCCAGAGCAGTCGGGGCTGGGGCGCGAGCCCTCTAATCAAATTCGCCTCCCCTGGGCTCCCCACCATGTGGGGAGCTCCCCCGCGCAGCGGGGGTGAGGGGAGACTCGAGTCCTACACGCCGCTCGCGAAACGACCCGCCCGGGTGGGGAGTCGCAACTGCCCATGCCGTTGCCATCAGCGGGGTGGGACGACCCGGCTGGCCACGGCCTCGAGCACGCTGTCCGGTGTCTGGCCGCCGACCTCGGCCTCGGGCCGCAGCACCAGGCGGTGCCGGAACGCGGGCGCGAGCAGCGTCTTCACGTGGTCCGGGGTCACGAACTCCGAACCTTCGAACGCGGCCAGCGCGCGTGCCGCCAGCATCAAGAGGACCTCGGCGCGAGTGCTTGCCCCGAGTGCGATCTCGGGCGCGTTGCGGGTCGCCAAAGCCAGGTCGACGATGTAGCGGCGGATCTTCTCGTCCAGCACCACCTTCGCGACCTGGGCACGGCAGGCCTCGATGTCGTCGGCGCCAAGCACCGGCTCGACCCCGGCCTTGATCGGGTCGCGAAGCTCGATGCCGGCCTCCCAGCGCTTCAACACCTCCATCTCGTCGTCGGGCAGCGGATAGTCCAGCCGGACCTTGAAAAGGAAGCGGTCCTGCTGCGCCTCGGGCAGCGGTTACGTGCCCTCGTACTCGATCGGGTTCTGCGTGGCGAGCACAAAGAAT
>DMCH01000169.1:6997-14407 GCA_003446775.1 Chloroflexota bacterium | reverse complement strand
GCGCTCGGGGACAGGCTGGCTGCCGCGCTGAAGAAGATCTCGGGACGCGGCGTGCTGCGCCCCGAGGACGTGGAGGCCGGGCTCCGTGAGGTGCGACTGGCGCTGCTCGAGGCCGACGTCAACTTCAAGGTCGTCAAGGAGTTCGTCGACCGCGTGCGGGCCCGACTCGTCGGCGTCGAGGTGGCGCCGGGCCTGACCGCGCCACAGCAGGTAGTGAAGGCGGTCAACCTCGAGCTCGTCGAGCTCTTGGGCGGCAACTCCGAGGGGCTGCGCTACTCATCGGCTCCCCCGACCGTGCTCATGCTCGTGGGCCTCCAGGGGTCCGGCAAGACGACCACCGCCGTCAAGCTCGCGCTGCTCGCCAGGCGCGAGGGCCACAAGCCGATGCTGGTCGCCCTCGACCTGCGCCGCCCAGCCGCGGTCGAGCAGCTGAGGATCCTGGCCGGCAAAGAAAGCTTCGCGTTCCACTCCGCCGAGGGCACCGTCGAAGAAATCGCCCGAGCGGCGCTCAAGGAGGCATCGCGGCTCGGCAACGATGTCGTGATCCTGGACACCGCGGGCCGCTTGCACATCGACGAAGAGCTGATGGACGAGCTCAAACGCCTCAAGGCTGCCGTGCCGGTGACGGAGACGCTGCTCGTCGCCGACGCCATGACCGGCCAGGAAGCGGTCAAGGTGGGGGAGGCGTTCGCGGGCGCGGTCGGCCTCGACGGCGTGATCCTCACCAAGCTCGACGGCGACGCGCGCGGCGGCGCCGCCCTGTCGCTGCGCCTGGCCACCGGCCAGCGAATCCGCTTTGCCGGCACGGGCGAGCGCCCTCAGGACCTCGAAGTGTTCTACGCCGAGCGCATGGCGTCGCGAATACTGGGCATGGGGGACGTCCTCAGCCTCATCGAGCGCGCCGAGCGAACCATCGACCAGGAGGCCGCGAAAGAGGTGGAGAGCCACATGCGCTCCGGCCATCTCACGTTCGATGATTTTCTCGTCCAGGTTCGCCAGCTCCGCAGCATGGGGTCACTCGAGGGCATTCTCGAGATGGTGCCGGGAGGGGCGAAGCTGAAAGGTCAGGTCGCGGGCGCCGACACCGAACGCGAGGTTCACCGTATCGAGGCGGTGATACTTTCCATGACCGCGCGCGAACGCACCCACCCCGAGATCATCGATGGCGCGCGGCGGCGCCGAATCGCCCGCGGCAGCGGCCTGCAGCCTGCGGACGTCAATCGCGTCTTGAAGGCGCGCGAGGCCATGCAGCAGGTCGCCAAGCAGTTCGGGCTTGGGAATCGAGGAAGCAAAGCCGGCGCGAGCCGGCTGTTTGGACAAGGAGGTTCGGGTTGGTCAAGATAAGGCTGAGGCGGATGGGGGCCAAGAAGCACCCCTTCTACCGCCTCGTGGTGGCGGACTCGCGCTCGCCGCGAGACGGCCGGTTCATCGAGCACCTCGGGTACTACGATCCGATGACGGACCCGGTAAAGGTGAAGATCGACGTCGACAAAGTCGAGCGCTGGCTCCGGCAGGGGGCTCAGCCGAGCGAAGCCGCGCGGAGCCTGTTGAAGCGGGAGGGGATTCTTGAGCGACGCACAGAGCAGTCGACCACCGATAAGGCGTGACCAGCGGCGGGGCGGCTACAACCGCGGTTTCCGGCGTGAAGGTCCTTCCGGTCCGCCGGGGCCTGCTGTGGACTACCGGGCGCTGGTGGAGTACGTAGCACGCTCACTCGCCGAGAAGCCGGAGGAGGTGCTGGTGGAAGCATTCGAGCGGGGCGGCGGCACCGTCGCCATCAAGGTGAAGCTTGCGGACGGCGACGTCGGCCGGTTCATCGGCAAGGCAGGTCGCAACATCGAGGCGCTCAGAACGCTGATTCGGGTCGCGTCCTCGCGCGACCACAAGCGGGTGTTCGTCGACCTCGCAAATCCATCATTGACCCATTCCGCGCCGCGCGAACGCCGGGAGGATCATCCCGGAGAGTCGCCCTCGTGATCCGTATCGGCCAGGTGACGGGCGCTTACGGGCTCGAAGGGGCTGTCAAGGTCATGCCCTTGACAGATTTCGAGGATCGGTTCAATACCGGCGCTGCGCTGGTGCTCGACGGCTGCGAGCGCCACGTGGAATGGTGCCGAGCCGGCCAACCGGGTTTGGTGGTGAAGCTTCTGGGCATCGACAACCGCACTGTGGCGGAATTGTTCCGCGGTCGGTACATGGAGGTCCCAGAGGCCGCGGGGCGCCCGCTTGGGGACGGTCGCTTCTACCACCACCAGGTCGTCGGGCTGCCGGTGCAGACCGGCTCGGGCCAGCACCTGGGCACGATCGCCGAGGTCCTGGAGCGGCCGGCCAACGACGTCTGGGTGAGCCGCGAGGGCGCGGTCGAGCACCTGATCCCGGCCACGCGGGACGCGGTCCTGGAGGTGGACCTCGAGGCGCGGCGCGTCGTCGTCGCGGACTGGCTGGTCGAGACCGAGGACGCGTAGAGGGAATCTCGATGAGGTTTGACGTCGTGACGATCTTCCCGGGCATGTTCGGCCCCGTGTTCGAGCACGGCGTCGTGGGCCGTGGCATCGAGCGCGGGATCGTCCAGGTGCATACGCACGACCTTCGCGACCATACGCACGACCGTCACCGGCAGGTTGATGACATGCCGTTCGGCGGCGGCCCTGGCATGGTCCTCAAGCCAGAGCCCGTCTTCGAGGCTGTGGATTCGATCCGCCCCCACAATCCCGGGCCCGTCGTGCTGATGGAGCCTTGGGGTGAGCGTCTCGACCAGAACCTCGCGACAGAGCTGGCGTCGGAGCCCGGCTTGATCATCGTTTGCGGCCGGTACGAGGGCATCGATGATCGGGTGCGGACCGGACTGGGGGCACGCGAGATCTCGATCGGCGACTATGTGCTCAGCGGGGGCGAGATCCCCGCGATGGTGCTGATCGACGCCGTTGCGCGCCTGCTGCCCGGCGTCGTGGGCGATCCCGAATCGCTGTCGCAGGACAGTTTTTCCACAGATCCGGCCGGGTGGCCCCAGTTCACGCGCCCGGCAGACTATCGGGGGTTGATGGTCCCCGACGTGCTCCTTTCCGGTGACCACGCCCGCATCAAGCAATGGCGCCGCCGCCAGGCGGCCGAAAGAACTTCCGCCCATACCAAGGAGTTGAACAAGACATGAACGTCATCCAGCAGCTCGAGAAGGAGCAGCAAAAGGACAAGGTCCCCGCGCTGCGCGCGGGCGACACGGTCAAGGTGCACGCGAAGGTCGTCGAGGGCACGCGCGAGCGCATCCAGGTGTTCGAAGGCACGGTCATCCGCGTGACCGGCGGCGGCTTGCGCCAGAACTTCACGGTGCGTCGCGTGACCCACGGCGTCGGAGTCGAGCGCACTTTCATGATCCATTCGCCCCGCATCGACAAGATCGACGTCCTCCGCCACGGCGACGTCCGCCAGGGCCGGCTCTACTACCTGCGCGGCAAGGTGGGCAAGGCGGCGCGCATCCGCGAACGCCGGCAGCTGACGCGCGAGCCGGAAGGCGAGGCCGACACGAAAGAGAACGGTGAGGAGGAATCCGAGGCGTAGTCCCTGTTAAGAGGGGCTGGTGCCTGATGCCCTTCGTCGGTAATCTCACCCCATGACGCGACCGATGCTGTGGCGCTACGAGCGCATGGCCGGAGCCATGGGGTACTCGGTGGTGGCGGGCGTGGATGAGGTCGGCATGGGGCCCCTTGCGGGGCCGGTCGTAGGCGGCGCCGTGGTGCTCGCGATCGGCACGCGGATCCCAGGCCTGGATGATTCCAAGCTGCTCACCGCCGACGAGCGCGAGCGCCTCGACAGGATCATTCGGCGACGAGCGCTCGCAGTCTCGGTCTGCGCGGTCGACCACGCCCAGGTCGACAGGTTGGGCCTCATCCGGGCACGCCACCTCGCCACGGCAGGGGCGGTGGCGGGGCTGCAGGTGCCGGCCGAGTATCTGCTCGTCGACGCTTGGGACGTGCCCGAAGCGCCGCTTCCGCAGATGGCGGTCGTGAGGGGTGACCGGACGTGCGCCTCGATCATGGCCGCCAGCATCGTCGCCAAGGTCGCCCGCGACCAGACCATGGTCGAGTACGACCGGATCTATCCGGGCTATGGGTTCGCCGGCCACAAGGGCTACGCCACGCCCCAGCATCGGGCCGCGATCCGGCGCCTGGGTCCAAGCCCCATCCATCGGACGTCGTGGGCGCCGTTTCGAGGCCTCGCGCTCAACTAGAGCTCGGGCGCGCCGGCGAGAAGGCGGCGGCTGAGCTGCTCAAGCGTCGCGGCTACGAGGTGGTCGGCGCGGGCTTCACAGCCCGCCGGGGCGAGATCGACCTCATCTGCCGGCGCGGCGGGGAGCTGGTGATCGTCGAGGTCAAGACGAGGACCACCGAAGCCTTCGGGACGCCGGCCGAGGCGGTGGGCCCGCGCAAGCGCAGGGCGCTCGCGGCAGCCGCGGCCGAGTACAGGTTGCTGGCGGGCTGGAAAGGCCCGATCCGCTATGCGGTCGTGGGCCTGGTCGGCAAGCCGGACGGCGGATTCGAAAGCGAGCTCATCGAGGACCCTTTCGAATAGCGTCAGGTTTCCGAGATGCTGCCGTCGAACGCACGCAGCCTCGCGTTTGCGAACGTCAGCATGACGGCGACGAGCGCGCACCCGGCGGCGACCAGCAGAAAGCCGCCCAGGATCATCGCGAAGCCGACCGCCGGGGTCGAAGGAATTGGCCCCAGGTTCGCGGCCCCGGCCGCCGCCTGCTCGCCGAACAGGAACAGAGCGAGCGCCCCGATGCTGAGGACCGAGAACCCAAGCGAGCCGCCGATGGAGGTGAGCGATCCGAGGACGCCGACCGACCTTCGGTCATCGGTGGCTTCGAAGTGAGGATCGATGGCGCCGCCTGAAACCGAGATCGATACAAATCCGAACGCGAGCCAGACTCCAAAGATGACCAGCTCCAGGAGCTGGATGGCGCCGCTCTTGCTGGCCACGGCGACCGCGACGCTGAACACGAGCATGGCCGCCAGCACCACCGGCAGGGCGATCAAGACCTTCGCACGCAGCAGCTGCCACATCGTGAGCGGGGCCAGGCGAAGCAGCTGGAAGCCTCTGCGCTCGCTTGGGATCGAAGGAGTGGCGAGAGCCGACGACATGAACATCGACAGAAACGTGACCAGCGCCACGTTCGACCAGAACCCGCTCAGGTTGCGGGCCGGCTGGCTGAGCGCGGCCGCATAACCAAGCGGCAGCAGCATCGCCGGGAGAAGCCTTGTCAACCGGCGCACGTCGCGGCGGAATCCAAGCCAATCCTTTTTAGCAATCGCAAAGTACGGCGACCCCTGGGCTCCCCACCGTGTGGGGAGCTCCGCCCGTGCCCGAAGGGCACCGGCGGTGAGGGGAGAGATGGGCGTGAAGGGCCTTGGCTTCCTTCGACGCCAGCCCGTGGTTGTGACTCCGAAGACCCCCAGGCCGAGCAGCAGCGTGCGGGCGTAGAGCAGCTCGGCAGTGGCGACGAGGAGCGCGGCGAGGGCCAGCGCCGCGAGCATCCAGACCAGAGCACTCGCCGTGTTGCCTTGCAAAGTTGCGCTCAGCGCATGCCCTGGCCAGGTGGTCGGCAGCCAGTCGATGCGCTGCACGACAGAGGTGAGGTTCGAGATATCGGGGGCGGTGCCTCTGCGCCCGAAGGTCTTCCTGAGGTTGAGGTTCCAGGCCAGGTACAGGCCGGCGCCGGTGAGACCCGCCACCGCCGCCGCCACGTCGCGGGCCATCTTGGCCGGCACCCAGCGCAGGATCACAGTCATCAAGATCGCCTGCAGCGCCGTGACGACCAGGACCTGGACGCCGATCAGAAGCAGCGCCATCGGGAAGTAGAACCAGGGCGCGCCGGTGCCGGCTCCAACTCCCAGGACACCGGCGGCGAGGACGAAGCTGAGCAGCAGGTTGGCCGTCACGGCGGTCATGAGCCGCGCCACAAAGATGTCTCGCGTACGGACGGGCGCGACGACGAGCTGTAGCAAGTCGCGGCCGACGAACAGAGACGCGATCACGGTTGGAAAGCCGACGACCAGCATCAGCAGGGAAAGGCCTGTGAAGCCCGCCGCCAGCAGCGTGTCGAGGGCGAAGGGCAGGAAGTGGCCGGCGGTCGCCCCGATTGCAAAAGCGCCGCCGCCAAGGAAAACACCCGCCACGAGGAGCGTGATCACGAGAATCACCAGCCGCGCCGGATTGCGCTTCACAAGCCGGTTGCGTGCGGCGAGGAGCTCCGCCCGCACGATGACAGGAAGGGCGCCGGGCATGGTTACGAGCCCCCCTCCAGCAGCCGCTCGATCATCTCGCGCGATTCCGGCCCGGCCGTGAGCTTGAGGAACAGATCCTCCAGGTTGGCGCCCTCGCTCCCGGTCTGGACGCGCAGCTCGTCCATGCTCCCGATGGCGACGATCCGGCCGCGGTCGATGATCGCGACCCGCCGGCACAGTGCCTGCGCCACCTCCAGGATGTGAGTCGACAGGAGCACTGTGGTGCCGCGGGCGGCGAGCTCTTCGAGCAGGTCCTTGACCAGGCGCGCCGATCGTGGGTCGAGCCCGTTGGTGGGCTCGTCCAGCAGCAGCACCGAGGGCTCGCGGATGAGAAGCGAAGCGAGGCCGATCTTCTGGCGCATGCCGTGGCTGTAGCTGCCGATCAGCTCGCCGTCTTTCTGGGCCAGGTCGAACAGGTTGAGGAGCCTCGCCTTCCGTTCTTCGCGTTGCGGGCCGCGCGCCATCCCATACAGGTCCGCGACGAAATCGAGGAACTCGCGTCCCGTCAGGTGCGGATGGACGAACGGCTCCTCGTCCAGGTAACCGAGCTTTGCCTTCGCCGGCAGCGGCTGGGCCACGATGTCGATGCCGTCGATGAGCGCCGTCCCCGATGTGGGCCGGAGCAGGCCGCACAGCATGCGCAGGGTGGTCGTTTTGCCCGCGCCATTGGCGCCCAGGAAACCGAAGATTTCACCTCGCCGCGCCTGGAAGCTGACGCCATCGACGGCTGTGACCGTGCCGTAGCGCTTGACCAGCTGACGTGCCTCGACGGCCGGACTGCGTTCGTCGGTCATTCCATGGCAGGTTACAGGGGCGTGTCAGCGGAAGTGCCGGTCCAGCCGCGACGAGTAGCTGATGCCCAAGCCGTCGGCGGCACGAAGCAGCCAATCTTCGATGCGCACACGACCACGAGGCGGTTCAGTGGAAACCAGGTGCTCGTCCATCAGGCCTGCGAGCTCCTGGGAAGTCAGGATCACGTCCTTCAAATTCCGTCCCAGTACGCGCGCAGCCATGAGCGTGACGGTGGGCGGTGTGAAAAAGATCCGCCGCTTGTGCTGGATGGCGATGGCGATGCTGTCGACGAGTTCGGCGTAGGTGACGATGTCCGGTCCCGCCGCGTCCACGATGA
>DMCH01000169.1:0-6690 GCA_003446775.1 Chloroflexota bacterium | reverse complement strand
GGTATTTTCCGTGGCCCGGGATGAAGAACACGGGGAACCGCCGCAGGAGCCAGGCGATGTTGTTGATGAGGATGTCGCCCGGCCCGAAGATCAACGTCGGCCTGACGACCGCCCACTGCAAGCCTGACTGGCGCACCACGGTTTCCGCGCGGGCTTTGGCGGCGTAGAAGTCGAGCGGGTCTTCCAAGCTCGGGTTGCACACGCTGATGTGGACGACCTTGCGCACGCCGGCCGCCGCGGCTGCGCCCATCAGTCTTCGGGTGTTGGCGATCGCATCGCCGAACCCGGTGCCCGAATGCGGGTAGCGGATCCAGTACGTGTTGTAGAGGACGTCGACTCCGCGAAGGCTTTCGATCAATGCGTCACGGTCTGTGAATTGAAGCGGTGCGACCTCGACGTCCATCTCCTCCGCGCCAGTCCGGCTGGGTTGGTTGGTCAGGGTGCGCACCCGCCGCCCATCGGCGAGGAGCCGGCGCGCGATGAACCCGCCGGTGAAGCTGAACGCGCCGGTGACGGCGTCGAGGTCCGCCAAGTCAGAAGGGGAATCGAGTCAGGTGGTACGCGGGCGAGTCGGGCGTGACGTGTCCGGAGATGACGACTCGCGGTCGGTGCCTGACCGCTTCCGCCGGGTGCACCTCCGGCCGCAGGCCGTTGAAGATCGGAAACCGCAGTGTGCCGTCGGGCGACCATTCCGAGTAACGCACGCTGACGACCAGCTCGGGTCGGACCCAGCGCACCGGCCTGGTCATGATCGGCGGGGGATCGAGAGGGGACGTGTCGCTGGTCAAGTTCGACAGCATCTCGCGGATCGACTTCATCACGGGCTCGTCGTAGCCGCCCCCGACCGTCCCACAAGGCAGCAGCCGGCCGTCCTCGTGGTACCCGACGAGCAGGGCCTCGAACGGTTTCTCTCCCGTCCAGCCGATGACGACGAAGTCGTCGGACTTCACGGCCTTGACCTTCAGCCAGAAGGGACTGCGCTGCCCAGGCACGTACGGACTCTGGATGTGCTTCGCAACCACACCCTCGAGCCCGCGCTCGAGGCACGCTTCGAACAATTCGACGCCGTCCTCCTCGATGTGCTCGGGGACGAAGATGTGGCCGCCGGCCTCGACCGCCTTGCGCAGACGTGCTCGTCTACGCGCGAGCGGCTGGCGCAGCAGCGGCTTCTCGTCGAGATACAGCGCATCGAACGCGAGGTACGCGACCGGAATCTCGTCCTTGCGCGCGGCGCCGCCGGCAAGACGCTCGCGCAGGCGGGTGTAATCCGGACGCCCGTCCGGATCGGTGGCCACGAGCTCGCCGTCGATCACGCTGCCCGGCGGGACGCGAGCTGCCGCCGCCGTCACCTCGGGCAGGTCGGCGGTCAGGTCGTTGAGGCCGCGATCCTGGAGATGAACCTTGCCTTCGGGGTCGCGAAAGAGCATGCATCGGAGCCCGTCCCACTTGACCTCGAAGAGGTACTCGGGGGAGCTGAACGGAGCCTCGGCCGAGGCTGCCTGCATCGGGCGCAGCTCGGCGGGAAAGCTGTCGAGCTCGATCTGGAGCTGGTTCGAGTCCACGGCTCCAGATTAGCCTCGGTGCTCAGGAAGCTTTGCGGCGCGCCTTCTTCGCTTCGGGGGCTGCCTTCTCGCGCGCGGCGCGTGACTTCTTGGCGGCGTCGACCGACGCCCTCAAAGCCTCCATGAGGTCCATGACCTTCGCGGTCTGCGGAACCGCCGGCGCCTCGATGATCTCGCCGTCGATCTTGGCCTGGACGACCCTCATCACCGCCTCGCGGTACTCGTCCTTGTAGCGGGCCGGGTCGAACGAGTCGGCGAGGCTCTCGATGAGCGCCTTGGCCATCTCGAGCTCTTTGGGGTTGATCTTGACATCGCCTTCGAGGCCCTTCAGGCCCTCCGCCGAGCGGATCTCGTCCGGCCAGTGGAGCGTGTTCATCAGGAGCACGTCGCCGGTCGCATGCAGGGCGGCGAGACGCTCTCGATCGCGCAGCGCAATCTTCGCCACCGCCATTCTGCCGGTCGCTTCGAGCGCTTTCCGCAGGAGGTGGTAGGGCTTCTTGCCGAGCTCCTCGGGTTCTACGTAGTAAGCGCTGTTGTAGTAGAGGCCGGGCTCGATGTCATCGCTGGGAACGAATTCGTGGATGTCGATGCTGTGCGCGGTCGCCAGCGGGACGTTGTCGAGGTCCTTCTCGTTGATGATGACGTAGCGGTCCTTGCCGACTTCGAAGCCTTTGAGGATCTCGCCATACGCGACCTCGTGCTCGCCCTCGGGGCACCAGCGCTTGTAGCTGATCGGCGAGCGATGCTCGGGACAGAGCTGCCGGAACGAGACCTTGGCGGTGGATTCGGTGGCGTTGTAGAGGCGGATGGGGATCGACACCATCCCGAACGAGACGACTCCTTTCCACATCGATCGGGGCATGGCGTCGAAGTTTACCTCCTATGGCTGGTTTGCTGGCTACTTTTCGTAGGTAGCCTGGATCCAGCCGCCAAGCACCTCATTGAACTTCTCGGGGTCCTCGAGGTAGGAGAGGTGGCCCGTTGAGGGCAGAACCTCGAGACGGGCGGCCGGCATCTCCCGGGCCGCCTGCTGCGCGTAGCTCAACGGGAAATAGTCTCGCTCACCCCACACGAGCAGCGTGGGGGACGAGATCTCGTGCAGCCGTCCCCACACCTTGTAGCCCGGCTCGGCCTCGTGAATCGCCACGCTGCGATAGACCTCGAACTGGAAGCGTCCCGCCCCCGGCCGGCTCGCGGTCTCCAGAGCGTAGTCGAGCGCCAGCTGGCCGTGCGGGATGCGATAGGGGTCGACG
Organism: Chloroflexota bacterium; assembly: GCA_003446775.1. Classification (GTDB taxonomy): domain Bacteria; phylum Chloroflexota; class Dormibacteria; order Dormibacterales; family Dormibacteraceae; genus UBA10449. The sequence goes on along the minus strand of DMCH01000169.1, from coordinate 3,875 downwards.
CTGAGCCGCCGGATCGTCCTCTCCATCCGCCGTCGTGTGGGCCGGGCGCCCGCAGCGAGCCCGAGCAGGGCGCCCAGAACGGGATGGCGCGTTGCCATCACGAAGCCTGGCGGTCTCGGCCCGACGCCGCCGGCATCGACGAGGACCAGGCCGGCGACATTGGGTCGCAGGCGCGCGAAGTGCAGCAGCGACATGTAGCCGCCCAGCGAATGGCCCACGAGCAGCGGCCAGTCGAACCGGTCCAGGAATTCGGCCAGCCACTCGAGCATCCGCTCCATCGTGCCCGGGCTGGGCCACGCTGGAATCGACGTCTCGCCATGGCCGGGCATGTCGACCGCGATGACGTGTCGTCGCGCCGCCAATGCGGACAGGGTCGGGTACCAGAGCGCCGCCGAGCCGCCCGAACCATGGAGCAGGACGGCATGCGGCGAATCTGCGCGTCCGGCCGTGACCCAGTGCGTGGGTAGGCCCGCCACTTCGTCCTCGTGATGCTCGACCTGGATGCCGGCGGCGCGATAGAGAGCGTCGCCGGCTGCCCGCAGCCGCGACGTGGTCACCGGTGCCTCAGGCGCCAATGTCCCGCCGTTCCATCACGAGCGCGGAAGCCATCAGCCCGGCGATCACGATCACGAGCATGATCACGAGACCAGTTTGGTCCGTTCCGGCAGTGAGCGGTTGGCCGTAGAGCTTGAACGCTGACACATCCTGCGCCCAGACCGGCAGCTTGAAGATGGGTCCGAGCTCGACGGTGAGGTAGCTCGCGAACGCGAAAGCCCCGAGTATGCCGACCGTCGCGCGAGGGATCCTCGATGCGAGCAGGGCGCCGACCGTACCGAACACAAGCGTGAATGGCACCAGCAGCAATGAGGCCTCTGCAAGGCGCCGGCTGTTTAGCTGGATCGACTGGTAATGGGCTTCGATCCCGACGGCCACGCCGCTCACCGCAGCGATGATCAGCGCTCCAAACGTGAGCACGATGAGGCGCTCGATGACGACGCGAGCCCGGGATACCGGATTGCTGAGGATGAGCTCCAGGCGTCCGTCGGAATCCTCCGCGCTCCAGCGCGCGACCTGCGTGATCGCGAAACCCGCCATGAGGAGTTGCGCGAATCCGAACCAGATGTAACCGAAGAACGAGGCGTAAATGTTGCCGTTGACGAAGAGGGCGAAATACGGCGCCAGCTCCGGGATCGCGAGCAATGGCTTGACGATCGACTTGGTGAGCACGACGAAGAGTGCCCCCAGCGCCGAGAGGCCCACGGTCCACACCAGGAGGCTGACGCGACGCTCATACAGGTCGCGCAACACCGGAATCCGCCAGACGGGCGACCTCGACATCTGGTAGCTGGGGCGCCTGGATGGGGTGGGGAGGCTGATCAGCGGCGACCCGACGTCCCGATAACGGAATGCGAACGCCGCCAGCGCAGCGGCGGCGGCGGCGATGCCGAGCAACACCAGTGCGGCCCTCACGTCGAGGGTCCCTCCAGGCGTCAGAGGCGAGCTCTGCTCGTAGTAATGAAATGGCGACAGCCACCGCCAGCTCACGAGCGCGTCGAACGTGCGGCTGAGGCTGTTGACCAGGAAGAGGGCAAGGAGAATGACGCCCGCAATAGCGGTCGAGTTGCGGGCGCTGGTGAACTGCGCGAAGAGCAGCGTCAGCGAGTAGCAGCACACGCCAAGCGCCGCCAGGACTAATGCGGCTTGCAGCGCCGCGACCGTGCTGATCGTCTCGCCCCCGCTCGCGACACCAACCAGCATGCCCGCGCTTGCCGCCAGCGCGGCGACCAAGGCGCCGGTTGCGAAGGCGGCGAATCGAGCCGTGATCATCCGGGGCCTCGAAAGCCCGCCGGCCAAGATCGCCCCTACGAGGCCCCGGTCCTCGTCTCCGCGCGCGGCGCCGCTGGCGGAAGCGAGACCCCAGATTGCGAACAGGATCGCAAGGAATCCAAATGCGCGCCACTGGACGTAGCCGCCGACGGTGTCGGGGCGGATCGGGGGCGCGATGATCACGGTGAACTGCGAGGCGAGGACCGAAATCGAGCGGCCGAATGCCTGGCGCTCGGCCTCGGTGCGGCCCGCGATCTTGTAGAAGCCCGCCGCCTGGAGCAGCGTGACCAGGAATGCGACCGCCCCGAAGCCTGCGATTCCCCAACGGCCCAGGCGAAGGGCAAGGAGGTACGCGGCCATTACGGGGTCATGGCTTTCGTCGGTGCGGTTTCCCTGTAGTACTCCAGGAATATCTCTTCGAGGCTTGGCTCGTGGCTGACCAGGTTGTTCACCGTCGCGCCGCGAAGGGCGTCGAGCAGAGGCTCGAAGCTGCCTTTGACGATGCATTTGACCGTGTGGTCGGAGGCGACAACCTCTTCGACGCCTGCAGCCGACCGGATCGCGTTGACGGGCACTTCGGTGCCTGGTGCGAAATCGAGCTCGACGTGGTGGAAGCGGATGGCGTGCAGCTCGTCGAGATCAGCGATCGTCACGAGCCGGCCCGACCTGATGATCCCCACCCGGTCGCACATGCGCTCGACCTCGGAGAGGATGTGAGACGAGAGGAAGATCGTGGCTCCGTCTTCGCGAGCTTCTGAAAGCAAGGCGAAGAACTCCTGTTGGTTCAAAGGATCCAGTCCGCTGGTCGGCTCGTCGAGGATCAACAGCTGTGGCCGGTGCATGAAGGCCAGGACGATGGCGAGCTTCTGCTTGTTGCCGCTCGAGTATTCGCGGTAGCGGCGGCTGAGGTCGAGGTTGAATCTCTCCGCCAGCCTGCGCACGCTGATGAGGTCGGCGCCGCCGCGCAATGCGCCGAGGTACGCCACCACCTCAGAGCCGCGCAAGCTGCCGAACTGCGGCATCTCGCCGGGCACGTAACCGACCTTGCGCTTGACCGAGACGTAGTCGCGAATGCAGTCGAGTCCGAAGATGTGCGCGGATCCGGTCGTGGGCCGGATGAGGCCCATCAAGCAGCGGATCGTGGTGCTCTTGCCGGCGCCGTTGGGACCCAGGAAGCCGAAAACCTCCCGCGCTTCGACGTGTAGGTCGAGGTCGAAAAGACCGCGCCCCTGGCCGTAGTTCTTCGACAGCTTTGAAGTCTGGATCGCCGCAACGTCCATCGTGGCTGCATATTAGTGAGCCATGAGGCTGGGTGACCTCGAGCTGTACATCCTCATCGCCGGGAGGTGGAAGGCCGACGGCGGGCTGATGTTCGGCGTCGTCCCCAAGGTCATGTGGGAGAAACTGAAGCCGGCCGACGGCAACAACATGATCGACTGCGCATGCGTGGGGTTGATCGCACGCGTGAATGGGCGCGTGATCGTGTGCGAAACGGGCATCGGCACCAAGCTGAGCGAGAAGCGCGCGCGGCAGGTCGTTCTGCGTGAGCCCGAGGGGCTGCTGCACTCATTGAAGCGGGTTGGCATCCGACCAGACGAGGTCGACGCGGTGATCACGACACATCTGCACTGGGACCACGCGGGTGGCCTCACCCGGCTCGAGGGCGGCTGCCTGGAACTCACGTTTCCGAAGGCGCGCCATTTCATCCAGCGGAGCGAGTGGGACTTCGCCCTGCACCCCGATGTGCGCAGCCAGTCCGGTTACGTCACTGACGACTTCACGCCTTTAGAGGACGGCAACCACCTGGTCGAGTTCTTGAACGGGGATGCGGAGGTGTTGCCGGGCGTTCATGTCCGTCATGTGGGCGGGCACACGCCGGGCAGCCAGGTCATCGTGCTGCGCTCGGGCGAGCTCGCGTGCGCCGTGACCGGAGACCTCGTCTGCCAGACGCCGCACCTGCGCGTGCCGTGGACGATGTCGGCCGACCTCGAGCCGCTGCGGGTGCTCGAGGAGAAGGCGCGGCTGTTCGATGAGGCGCAGAAGCATCG
>DMCH01000117.1:4378-5968 GCA_003446775.1 Chloroflexota bacterium | reverse complement strand
GGGAGCGTGTAGTAGCCCCAAAAGGCATACCCCAAGAAGTACAGGAGATTCAACCGATCCCATTGCGTGGTGAGGCTGGAATTCTGGAGATGCTCCCGGGCGTCGGCGCGCTGCTCGAGGATCCTGCCGCCCGGCGTCACGATCATCACGCTGAAACCGTCGAGAACGCCGATGTCACCGGATTCGTCCACGGGTTCGATCACGGTGTGGGGGCGTTGAACACCGACCGTGATCTTTGCGTGAGGCGGGATGTTGATGCCCTTGAGCTGAAACAAGAGCCCTCCCACGGTCACGGTGCTCTCGACCGTGGTCGCGGCTTTCCAGACCGCCTGTCCGCCATAGGCCGCTAGCGCTCGAGCCGCGGTTGGGGAGAGCTCGCCCCGGGGAGACGGTTTCGTGTTCGTCCACGAACCTTGATCCAAGGCTGCAGGTGTCAACGTGTTCTCGAACACAGTCCACAGGCCGTAGCTCACAAGCAGGGCGAGCAGGACCACCAGGATGGCAGCGCCTACTCTGACCGGGGTGGACTTGGCCACATATAGATAGTGGGGCCGGAAAGGCTCCCGGCCCCGATCGGTGTGCGGGGCGTTCAGGCCGCGGCGAGGATCCGCTCTTCTTTGGGCTTCCTGGTCCAGACACCGATCACGAGCAGGTACAGGACCATCGCAGGCTCCGCGATCGCCGGGAGGATGCTCGCGAAGCCATGAATGGCTTTGGCGAAGTCCGGGAACAGGAATGCCGCGAGAAAGTCGAATAGGTAACTGGCGGCCGCCGCGACCAGCACCACACCCAGCGCCTTGGGGAACCAGCCTGATCTGTAGGCCAGGTATCCCAGCGGCGCCAACCACAAGCCGAAGAAGATCTGCGCGATGAGCAAGCCGTAGTGCTGGGCATCGAGCAGCAGCAGCACCATCGCATTCGAACCAACACCGCCGAAGGCGGTCAGGTCGACCGCGCCGGTGGCGACCCTCAGACCCTCGAACTCGAAGAGTGCGCTGAGGTAGGTGATTCCGGTCGCGAGGATGACCAGGATCAACATCGCCCTCGCCATGCTCTTGTGCACGTCCTTCAGCAGGATGTAGAGAGCCAGGGCTAGAAAAACGAAGAACGTACCGTCCAACAGGTCGGCGACGACTCCCATACGGACGAGTCCGGCGTTTGCGACCACGTTCCCGGCCGTGGCCGCCGCGTTGCCGGCGACGTACATCCTGGGTTCGACATAGCCTTCGGCAAAGCCGCCGAAGATTCCGACGAGCAGGTAGAGGAAGCCGGCGATTCTGGCGAGGCGCTTGGGTGAGGTCATCATCATCTGGCCACCGATGCGCTGCGAAGACTCTCGATCTTGCTCGAAGGCGCGCGCTCATCGCTGCGCCACTTCCAGGCGTACCAGACAATTGCCGACGTGCTCGCGATCTCGATGACGCTAAAGAAGATGTAGTAGAGCGCGGGCGTCTTAACCATGAGCGACAACACCTGGACGGCGGTCATGGTGGTGCCGGCGACGATGTTGGCGATGCGATTTGGTCGATCGCCCAGAATTCGCGACAGCAGAACCATGGCTATCGGGATCTCAACCAGGATTCCGGCTCC
>DMCH01000117.1:0-4049 GCA_003446775.1 Chloroflexota bacterium | reverse complement strand
GCGGGATCCATCAGCGTGACGACATCGCAGTAGAGGTAATTGAGCGTCGCGACGATCCATATCGTCGAGAGCTTTGACCTGAGGCCTTCCATGTGACTACTCCCTTGACTGAACCCGACCCAGACTCCTTACGTACAACGTAAGCGTACAATGTAAGTCTAAGGCGTACGTAGTAAGTTTGTCAAGGAGAAGGAATGGTAGAACCCCGAGCCCGCCTGAACAGGGATCGCGTGCTGCGCGCCGCGGTCGCCCTGGCCGACGAGGGCGGGATCGAAGCGCTGACCATGCGCAAGCTCGCCCAGGCCCTTGGGGTCGAGGCGATGTCGCTCTACAACCACGTAGCCAACAAGGACGACATTCTGGACGGCGTGGTCGAGGTCATATTCGGCGAGATCGGTCTGCCTCCGATGGCGGCGGATTGGAAGACGGCTATGCGTCAGCGGGCTGTCTCAGCCCGCGACGTTCTCTCGCGCCACCCTTGGGCAATCGGGCTGATGGAATCACGGAGTAAACCTGGTCCCGCCACGCTGCAGCACCACGACGGTGTGATCGGAGCCCTTCGGGAGGGAGGCTTCTCGCTCCCGATGACCGCGCACGCGTACTCCGTCCTGGACGGCTACATCTACGGATTCGCGCTGACGCACGCCACCTTGCCGTTCGAGACCCCGAAAGAGACAGCAGAGCTGGCGCACGAAATCATGGGGCGGTTCTCCGCCCACGAGTACCCCCACCTGACCGAGCTGACGGTCCAGCATGTTCTCCAGCCCGGCTACGACTACGTCAAAGAGTTCGAGTTCGGGCTGGATCTGATCCTCGACGGCCTCGAGAGGCTCCGAAACTCAAAGTCGTCCTAGGCTTCAGGCCGCTGCCGGCTTCAACAGCTCGTACTTCACGCCCGTCAACTTCTCCGAGATCTCCCAGAGCCGCTTGGCCACGGCCGCATCCTTTGCCCTGTCGCTGGGCTGGACCAACGTGGGATACCCGCGCGTCTCTCTCGGGCCGTCCGGGCCGATATAGGAGCCGCCCGGCAGGTCGGGATAAGTTGCGGCATAAAGAATGGGAAGCGCTCCCATGTCCGCTGACTGCGCGAACAAGCGGTTGGCGAGCCGCATCACGATTCGCTCCTGGAGCGGGGGTCCGCTCAGCTGCAGGTTGGTAGCCGAGTAGCCCGGGTGAGCGGCCACGCTGATCATCGGCAGTCCCGCTCCTTTGAGCTTCCGATCCAGCTCGAGCGCGAAAAGGAGGTTGGCGAGCTTCGACTGGCCGTAGGCGCCCCAGCGCGAATAGCGCTCTTCGCCTTGCAGGTCGTCGAAGCGGATCTCCCCGCCTTTGTGGAGGTTGCTGCTCATGGTCGCGACGCGGGGGCCATGACGCTGGTTGAAAGCCGGCATGAGGAGTCCGGTGAGAGCGAAGTGCCCAAGGTGGTTGGTACCGAGCTGAAGCTCGAATCCATCGGCGGTTCGCCGGTGCGGGGGGGCCATGATTCCCGCATTGTTGACAAGCAGGTCGAGCTGATTGTGGCGCGCAATGAAATGCGTTGCGAAAGCCCTGACCGACGCGAGACTGGCCAGGTCGAGCTGCGCGACCTCGACGTTGGCTGCCGGATGGGCGGCCTTGATGACGCCCATCGCCCTGGCGCCTCGGTCGGCGTCGCGACTGGCGATGATCACACGCGCCCCGGCTCGGGCCAGCTCGCGGCCAACGACGAAACCCAACCCACTGTTGGCCCCGGTGACGATGGCGGTACGACCTTGCTGATCGGGTATCTGATCAGCGGTCCATTTCGCGTTCATGCTTCGTGGCTCATGTCTACAAGAACCACGTCGTTCTCAGGGCTATGCCCTCGACTCCTAGCCGAAGCCGCACTCCTGGATGACCTTCTCGAGCGCGCTCTGGAGAGCAGCCAGCTCCTGATCGTTCAGTTTCCCGACAAATAGTTCCGAAACCTTGCGCAGGTGGACGGGAGCGGTTTCGGTCAGGCGCGCCACGCCGGCGTCGGTCAGCTCGACGACAACGCCCCGAGCGTCGCCGTCGGCGTTGGCTCGACGGACCAGGCCTTCGCCGGCCATCCGGTCGATTCGTCGCGTCATGGCCGACCGTGAGCTGAGCGTCCGCTCAGCCAGCTCGGTCATGCGCAATGCGCCACCCGCCTCTGCCAGCTGGCCGAAAACGTCGAAATCGCCCAGGTGCAAACCAGTCTTGCTTTCGAGATCCGTCCCGAGCTGGCGCATGAGGGTGGCGTGGGCCCGCAGCAATGCGCGCCAGGCCCCCAATCCGCGCCGGCCCGGCAGCGCATCGGCAACGACTCGGTCGAGGAGACCGGCGACGTCGGGTTTGGAAAGTACTTGCTTGTGCAATAAACTGGGCCTCGGCGAGGTATTTGCAGATGCAAGTATATCGCTAAAAACGTCCAGGAGGAAATGTGATCAGCGAACTCAGGCCAGAACTCGATCCGTCCATCACCCGCCGGTTCGGAACGGTGGCGGACGACGCCAGCGTGAAGCGGGCGACCGCCGCCCTCGAGGCGAACGGAATGACAGTGCTTCGGGCGGCGAACCCCGCCGAAGCCCGCCGGATCGTGCTGGATCTCATCCCTGAGGGCGCGCAGGTGAATCACGGCGCGTCGCAATCGCTCGAGGTGTCGGGCATCATCGAGGCGGTCGAAAAGTCCGGCCGCTACGAGCTCCTCAGGGTGCGGCTTCGCAGCATGGACCGCAAGACCCAGGCCGACGAGATCCGCCGACTGGGCGCGGCGCCGGACGTGATGCTCGGCAGCGTCCATGCCGTGACCGAGACCGGATCGCTGATCGCGGCCTCGATGGGTGGCAGCCAGCTCGGTCCGTACGTCAGCGGCGCCGGCCGGGTCATCCTGGTCGTGGGGACGCAGAAGATCGTTCCCGACCTCGAGGAAGGCCTTCGCCGGGTCAACGACTATGCCTTCCTGCTCGAGGATGCCCGCGCCCAACTCGCCTACGGCATCCACAGCGCGGTGAACAAGGTGCTGATCATCAACCGTGAGGTCGTTCCGGGGCGCATCACCGTCGTTTTCGTTGACGAGGTGCTTGGGTTCTAGGCGGTTCTCGGACCAGGTCTGAGGGTCAGATCCAGCCTCGGCGCCGGAACAGGTAGAGCTGAATTCCGATCGCGATCACCATCGTGCCGATCCCGATCGCAAAGGCGATGTACGGTGGCTCGAGGACGGTGGTCAGGTAGGCGAAGTTCATGCCATAGAAGCCGGTCAGGAAGCTCAGCGGCAGGAACACGCTCGCGATCACGGTTAATGCTTTGGTCGTCTGATTGAGGCGGTTCGACACGGTCGACAGGTAGACGTCCATTGCGCTGGTCAGCAGGTCGCGCAGCGAGTCAACGGTTTCGTACTGGCGGACGATGTGGTCGTAGACGTCGCGGTAGTAGAGCGTCATGTCCTGCTGCTGCAGGTGGATGCCGTGAGTGACCAGCTTCTGGAAGACGTCCCGCTGCGCGCCCAGGAACCGCCGCAGGTCGATCACCGAATGCTTCAGGTGGTAGATGCGGTCGAGTGAGCCGGGAGCCGCCTTGTCGATGATGTCGTCCTCCATCTGATCGACGGTGTCGTCGACGCGCTCGAGGACCGGGAACGTGGCGTCCACGATCGCGTCCACGACGAGGTACGTGAGGAAGGACGGCTGCCCTTTGGTCAAGTCCGGGCTCCTGGCTATGCGTTCCTTCAGAACCTCGAGCGCGGGAGCCGGATCTAAATGGACGCTGACCAGAAAGGTCGGTCCGACGAACAGGTGGTGCTCGCGAAACACAGGCTCGTCCTGCACCCAATCCGCCTGAAAGATGACGGCGAAGTTGTAGTCGGGGTACTCGTCGATCTTCGGCCGCTGGTTCTGGTGCTGGATGTCCTCGATCGTCAGCGGGTGGAACTTGAACGATTCTTCGAGCAACTTGAAGTCGGCGGCGTCGGGCGACTCGATGTCCAGCCAGAAGCCATCGGTGTGCGCGCTGGTGAAACATCGGCCGATCGCGGCGTCGTCGGTGTCATCGACTTTTCCAGTGGTCGTCAG
>DMCH01000040.1:1090-4380 GCA_003446775.1 Chloroflexota bacterium | reverse complement strand
CCGGCTGATCTACAGCGCGCGGATCGCGGCTAACCGACCATCTTGTAAAGAGCGCTGGCTTGGCTTCGAGATTCAGTCAGACTCCCGAGGATGGTCGCCCGGGCGGAGCGTGTGCTGCGTGACATTTTCGGCTTGGATGCCTTCCGCCCCGGGCAGGGAGAGGTGGTGGCGGCGATGCTTGCGGGACGCGACGTTCTCTCGGTCGCGCCCACCGGGTCCGGGAAGAGCATCAGCTATTGGGTACCGGCTGTGGTCGATGGCGGGCTGACGATGGTCGTCGCGCCGCTCATCGCGCTTATGAAGGACCAGGTCGACCGCCTCACCGAGCGGGGCGTCGCCGCAACGTTCATCAATTCGTCGGTGGAGCGGCCCGAGCAGGTCGATCGGCTCCGTAGGGCAATCGCAGGCGAATACCGGCTGCTTTTCCTGGCCCCCGAGCGACTTGGCCGTCCTGGGTTCATGGAACGGCTGGCCGAGCTTCGAGTGCGCCGGGTGGTCGTCGACGAGGCGCACTGCATCTCCACATGGGGACATGACTTCCGGCCTGACTACCGTCTTCTGGCGGCGGCAATCAGGGCATGCGGGCGGCCCCCAGTAGCGGGATTCACGGCGACAGCGACGCCACAGGTTCGGGCGGACATCGGGCAGTCGCTTGACCTGAGGGACCCCTTCGTCTCGGTCACCGGATTCAACAGGCCGAAGCTGACACTCTCGGTAGTTCGCTGCCGTGGCGACCGCGCCAAGCGCGAGCAGCTGCGCCATCTGCTTCCAGACCCGGGGCAGCGGGCGCTCGTCTACGTCGGCACCGTGGCGGCGGCCGAGGAGGTGGCCGCCGACCTGGGCGTCGCTTGCTACCACGGACGCCAGGACGCCGTGCTGCGCCGCCGGATTCAGGAGCACTTCACCCAAGGCCGCACCAGGGTGGTGGTCGCGACTTCGGCGTTCGGAATGGGCGTTGACATCGCCGACATCCGGCGCGTCATCCACTACCACTTGCCGGGCAGTCTGGAGGCGTACTACCAGGAGGCGGGGCGGGCGGGGCGCGATGGGCAGCCGGCGGAATGCACGCTGCTCTACAGCCCGGCGGATCGCGAACTCCAGGCCTTCTTCATCGAGCAGTCCGGCCTCGAGGACGGCTCGCCGCTGAAGGACCACGCCTACGCGCGGTTGGCACAGATGATGGCCTACGCAGAGATGCGGGAGTGCAGACATGCGCGAATCGCAGACTATTTCGGCGAGAAGGGCGTGGCGCGCCAGTGCAGCGCCTGCGACAACTGCCTCGCCGGACGACCCCCGGAGGAACCGGTGCCAGTCGACGCGGTTAGTGCCGGGCTCGCAGCGGTCGCACGTTTCAGCGGGCGAGTCGGGCTTGCCAACGTAGCCGGGGTACTCGGCGGCCGGCGGACACGATGGTCGGCTGGACAGCCGTGGGTCCAAGAGCTGCCGTTCCATGGCGCGCTGAAGAGATGGAGCGATGAGCGGGTCAGGCAGCTCCTGGCCGAACTGGTGGGAGCTGGGCTCGCGCGCCAGAGCTCGGGGGAGTATCCGGTCGTCGAACTCACGCCCGCGGGCCGCGACGCGGTGACGCGTGGGACGCCGCCACGGCTCACGCTGCCGGCTGAGGCACCGAGCCACAGCATCCGAGCCACGACGCACGCCGACGCCCCGGTCGAGCTAGTGGACCGCCTGAGGCAATGGCGCCTGGAAACCGCCCGTGCCACCAGAGTTCCAGCCTTCGTGGTGTTCCACGACACGACGCTCACCGCGATCGCGGCGGCGCGACCCGCGACCCTGGCGGAGCTCCTTCGCGTGCCCGGTGTCGGAGATTCGAAGTTGCGCAAGTACGGCGAAGAGGTGCTGGAGGTCCTGCGAACCCCATCGGTTTGAAACGGCAGACCGACTACAACATGTGACCGCACAATTACAGCAACCGATACGGGTTATCACGCAGTCGTCTCAGCGCGTCTCCCGATGCCTCAAAGGCTCTCCCGGCGAAGCTGTCAAATATGGGCCTGGTCTAGCGACGCTTGGTTAGGATCGGGTTGCACCGCGCTTCCTGCCAGGCGCCGTTTTTCTCGAGGAGGTGCCGCAGGGTGCGGCGTAGCCCGGCCACCTCGTTGTCGCCGAGGTGGTCGCCGAAGGTCTCCTGCAGGGTGCTGTGGAAGGTCTGCGTGGCCTCGCCGAGCACCTTCCGCCCATGGTCGGTGAGCTGGACGCGGACGATCCTGCGGTTCTCGCGCGGCGTCTCGCGCTCTATCAGGCCGTCCTTTTCGAGCCGGTCGGCGATACGCGTCGTTCCACTCGGACTGCCCACCAGCTGAGCTGCGATTTCGCCCATCTGGAGCGGGTGGCCGGCCGCGAGCTCCAACCGCATGAGGAGCTCGAACTCCGGCCAAGAAAGGTCGGATTCGGCGCGGAGGCGCTCGTCGATACACGCCTGGATGACGCGGAAAGTCTGCTGCAGGTTGATCCAGGTACCGACCTGGTCCCGGCTCGCCGCCCGAGGCTTCAATTTCACCTTGCTCACGCTAAATGGAATAGTTCGAGTGCGCAACTTTGTTCCATCGATAGTTGCTAATACAACAGTTGCAAGGAGAGGGTTCGCTAATGTCAATGACCGCCACTGATTTCACTGCGCCGGCGTCCGACGCCGAGCTCGACGAACTCGCCGTTAACCTGCGTGCGCGCAACTTTGATGTCGTCGTCGTGCAGACCGGCGCCGAGGCCAAGGCCGAGGTGTTGAAGCGCATTCCCGAGGGTGCCCGGATCCACTCCGGAAGGTCGAAGACTCTCGAGGACATTGGGTTGTTCGACACCCTGATGGAGTCCGACGAGTACGACTTCGTCCGCAAGCAGACCTTGAAGCTGGATCGCATTACGCAGCGCCGCGAGATGGTGAGACTCGGCGCGACTCCGGACCTGATGATAAACAGTGTCCAGGCGGTCACTGAGGCCGGCCAGATGGTCTTCGCGTCCGCCAGCGGAAGCCAGATCGGCGCCATCTCTGCTGGAGGGGAGAAGCTGATCCTGGTCGTCGGCAGCCAGAAGATCGTGCCCAACCTGGACGATGCATTCCAGCGAATCCAGGAGCATGTCCTCCCGTACGAGGACGCTCGGCTACTCGAACAGTTGGGCATCCACACGGCGTGGACGCGGACGCTGATCCTGGAACGGGAGTTCACTCCCGGCCGGGCGACCGTGGTCCTGGTCAGGGACCCGGTCGGAGTTTGAACAGGCTCGAGCCTGAGCGGAGTTGAATCGCGTGACTGATTACGGGCACGACCTGCAGT
>DMCH01000040.1:620-760 GCA_003446775.1 Chloroflexota bacterium | reverse complement strand
TCCGCGGACCACGTGGTGGCCCTGTCGGCGCTCGCCGAAGAGGTGGGGTACGACCTCGTCACGTTCAACGATCACCCCTACTCGTCAGGCGCTTTGGACGCCTTGACCCTGATGTCCTTCGTGGCCGCGCGGACCGGTCG
>DMCH01000040.1:0-265 GCA_003446775.1 Chloroflexota bacterium | reverse complement strand
GAGCCGTCGCGAGCCTCGACATTCTTAGCCACGGACGCGCCGAGCTTGGTATTGGCGCGGGCATGGCCTGGGAAGCGATCGAGACAATGGGCGGCCGGCGGCTCGATGTTGGCGACAGTGTAGAGGCGCTCGAGGAAGGCATCCACGTCATCCGCGCTCTGTGGGCCACTGGTGAGCGGGGAGGCGTGCGGTTCGAGGGTAAGCACTACCGGCTGGCCGGCGCCCTCCGCGGGCCAGCGCCGGTGCACGACATAAGCATCTGGGT
>DMCH01000076.1:21306-37759 GCA_003446775.1 Chloroflexota bacterium | reverse complement strand
CAGAGAACGTGCGATGTCGGCTCGTCGCATCCTGGGGCTGGAGTCGGTCCCAAGGGTTGGGCTGTTCGTCCATTAAAGCGGTACGCGAGCTGGGTTTAGAACGTCGTGAGACAGTTCGGTCCCTATCCGCCGTGGGCGCAGGAGACTTGAGGAGGGTTGACCCTAGTACGAGAGGACCGGGTTGAACGGCCCGCTAGTGTACCGGTTGTCACGCCAGTGGCAGCGCCGGGTAGCCATGGCCGGTTTGGATAAGCGCTGAAAGCATCTAAGTGCGAAGCCAACTCCAAGATAAGGTTTCCCACCGGGTTAACCGGGTAAGGGCCCTGGTAGACAACCAGGTTGATAGGCCGCGGGTGTAAGAGGAGCAATCCTTTGAGCTGAGCGGTACTAATAGCCCGAGGGCTTGTTCACCTATAACTCACTCTTCAATTTCTGAGGAGTCGAAACGTCACATGATCCAGCGCTGAAGGCAGCTGGAGAATCTCATAGACCTAATTCGGTTGTCGATCATCCCCTGGGCGCCTTTGCGCGCCGTGGGCTGAGCGGCCCGTATATTGCCAGGACTTGTCAGCGACACCTTCCGATCCGAGTGTCGACCTGCACTGGGCTGCGCGTGCCATCGAGCTGGCGCGTCAAGCCGATTACTGGACCAGCCCAAATCCGATGGTTGGGGCGGTGGTGTTGGACGCAGTCGGTGGGCTCGCCGGCGAGGGTTATCACCGTCAGGCGGGGCGGCCACACGCTGAGCAAGAGGCGCTCGAGGCCGCGGGCGAGCGAGCAAAGGGTGGCACGCTGTACGTCAATCTCGAACCATGTACGCACGCGCATCGGGAGCCTCCCTGCGCTCAAGCAGTGGTGCAATCCGGGGTGCGCCGGGTCGTGATCTCGATGGCGGATCCGGATCAACGAGTGCAAGGCGCTGGGATCGAGTTCCTGCGCTCAGCGGGCATTGAAACTGTGGTCGGTGTGCATGAAGATCGAGCCCTGCGGCTCAACGAGTTCTACGTCAAGCATCGCCTGACCGGGCGACCGTTCGTGACTGCGAAGTTCGCAATGAGCCTCGATGGAAAGATCGCCACTCGCTCCGGCGAGTCTCGGTGGATCAGCAGTATCGAATCGCGAGCCCACGGGCACATCCTGCGATCAGCCCATGACGCAATCCTGGTCGGCGTCGGGACAGTGCTCGCCGACGATCCAGAGCTGACCGCACGGGTCGAAGGCCGAACAGCGCGACAGCCCCTGCGCGTGGTCCTCGATTCCCAGCTACGTACGCCGCCCCACGCCAGGGTCGTCGGGCCGAACACTCTGATCGCGACCACGCGTTCTGGACAGCTGGGCGAGGCCGAAACTCTGGTGTTGGCCCGGACTGCGGAGGGGCGGGTTGGACTCGGGCCTCTGCTCGACGAGCTGGGTCGGCGCGGGATCCTGAGCCTCCTGGTGGAGGGCGGCGCCGAGGTTCACGCTTCCTTCTTCGCTGAAGGCCTGGTGGACAAGGTGCAAGCCTACATCGCGCCTTTGGTCATCGGAGGTCGAGAGGCGCCGGGTCCTGTCGGCGGCCAAGGAGTCCCCAGCTTGGCGGGCGCGACCAAGCTGCGCGACGTCGATGCGACTCGGATTGGCGATGATTTGTGGATCACTGGTTACATTGATGTTCACAGGGATAGTTAGCGCCATTGGCGAGGTCGTCGAAGCCGGCTCTGGCCGACTCGGAATCAAGCATGGACCAACGACGAGACGCCTCCGGCTTGGCGGCAGCGTGGCTGTCAACGGGTGCTGCTTGACAGTGGTATCAAGGCGGGGCACAGCCTTTTATGCAGATGTTGTGCCGGAGACGCTGCGGCGGACCAATCTCGGGCGGCTGGCGCACGGGAACCCTGTCAACCTCGAGATGCCGCTGGCAGGCAATGGCTTTCTAGACGGTCATCTGGTGCAGGGGCACGTCGACGCCACGGCGCGGATCAAGGGAGTGAAGAAGACCGCGACCGGGTCCGAGATCATGATCGGGCTGCCGACACGGCTGAGCGACCTGGTCGCCGAGAAAGGTTCGATCGCCGTCGACGGGGTGAGCCTCACGGTGGCGGGCGTTGACGAGCCCGGCGGCACCTTCAAGGTGGCCCTGATTCCCCACACACTGGCCGCCACGATCGCGGCAGGCTACGCCGTAGGCACCATGGTGAACCTCGAGGCGGATGTGATCGCCCGATACGTGGCGCGAAACCTGCGCCGGTAGTATTCACTGTCGCGATGAGCCTGGCTACCATTCCGGAGGCGATCGCCGACTTCGAGGCCGGAAAGTTCGTGATCGTCGTCGACGACGAAGATCGCGAAAACGAAGGTGACCTCGTGGTCGCCGCCCAGCTGGTTACGCCCGAGCACATCAGCTTCATGACGCGCCACGGATCCGGGCTGGTATGCATGCCTGTCATGGCCAAGCGACTGGATGAATTGGGCATCGCGCCCATGGTTGAGCGCAATACCAGCCGCCTCGGAACCGCGTTCAGCGTCAGCATCGATGCCAAGGACAACGTGACTACAGGGGCTTCCGCCTACGACCGGGCCGCGACGATTCGAAAGGTTCTCGATCCGGCAGCCAAGGCCGCTGACTTCTCGATGCCCGGTCATACCTTTCCGTTGCGGGCGGCGGAAGGCGGAGTGCTCACACGTGCCGGCCAGACCGAGGCCGCGGTCGACCTCGCGATACTGGCCGGGCTCTACCCGGCCGGGGTGATCACCGAGCTCATGAAGGCAGACGGCACCATGGCGCGCATGCCCGATCTCGAAGCATTTGCCAATGAGCACGGCATCAAAGTCATCACGGTCGAGCAGATGATTGCCTACCGGCGACGCAACGAAAAGCTCGTCGTGCGGCGTGTCGAAGCCGTGATCCCGATTGGGGATGAAAGACCGCAGCAGTGGAGGCTGTATGCCTACGAAGACGTGCTTCGGCACGAAAACCACCTTGCTCTGGTCCTCGGGGACATCGATGGGCGGCGGCCTGTGCTCCTGCGTGCGCACTCCGAATGCTTGACCGGGGACATCTTCGGCAGCCTTCGCTGTGATTGCGGCGCGCAGTTGCATGCAGCGATGGAGATGATCGCCACCGATGGGATCGGTGTGATTCTTTACATCCGGCACCAGGAAGGGCGCGGGATCGGGCTCCTCGACAAGCTCCACGCCTACAACCTCCAGGATCGCGGCCTCGACACGGTCGAAGCGAATGAGGCTCTTGGCCATCCCGCCGACAAGCGCGATTACGGCATCGGCAGCCAGATCCTCTACGACCTCGGCGTGCGCAAGATCCGCCTTTTGACGAACAACCCCAAGAAGATCTACGGTCTCGAAGGTTTTGGGCTGGAGGTGGTCGAGCGAGTGCCGATCACGATCCCGTCCAACCCCCACAACGAGCGTTACCTGAAGACCAAGAAAGACAAGCTCGGTCACCTGTTGTAGGCGCGCTGACGATTGGGGGAAAAAGGCAGCCAGCCCGACCTGAGCGGCGCGGATCTACACATTGCCGTGGTGGTCGCGCGCTACAACGAAGATGTGACCAAGCGGCTGTTGCGCGGGGCGCTCGGGGCATTGGAGGCTCGGGAGGTGGCTGAGCCAGACGTCTACTGGGTCCCGGGCGCGCTCGAGCTACCGGTGACTGCGCTCACCCTGGCTGAGAAAGGTCAGCACGATGCCATCGTGTGTCTTGGGTGCGTGATCCGCGGCGAGACTTTTCACTTCGAGGTGGTGGCGTCTCAGGCTGCGGCCGGAATCATGCAGGTCCAGCTCGATACGGGAGTGCCGGTCGCGTTCGGGGTGCTGACCACCGAGGACAAAGACCAGGCGCTCGCGCGCTCCGGACCAAAGAACAACAAGGGCGCCGAGGCAGCGGAGGCGGCCATCGAGATGGCGAATATGCTGCGCAGCATCCAGGGTTAGCTGTTCTTAACAACCTGGGTTGCTGCGCCTTTTTCTCGCGACTAAGCTCGCGCAAGGTGCGTCGGTTGGGGGAGGGAACGGCACCGGGACAGGGAGGGCCCAAAGGGCGAGGTATTTTTTGCTAGCTGGCGACCGAGTAGGCCGCGACCTCGGCCCCCGCCGGCGCGACCACGAAACCTTCGGTGGCGGCCGGCGTGCTGAAATGACGCGCCCGCCCAAGGTCCGCGGTATACAACACCGCTCCTGACGTAATGTCGAGCGCGTAGAGCCGCCCCGACTCCGGCTCGATTGCCCACACGGCGCCGGCGGCGACGATCGGAGAACCGAGCCGTGGAGAGGAAGCCTTCCACGCAATGCTGATCGTGGTTTGACTGACCGAGAGCGCGACCAGGCCGTCGGAGCACGGAACCCACACCATCGGACCTGACGAGGCGGTGCCACCCCACGCGCCTGCGCAGACTGAGCGGCTCGCGATCTGACCGCCGACCGCGCCCAGCTGGTCGGCGCGAAGCAGGTACGCGACTCCCTCCTTGCCGATGGCCACCACCACCCCGAGGGACGGCAGCAGCGTAGCTCCCGCCGAGCCGAGGTCGGTGTCGCCTGCATCTAGCGATCGCCAGTTTGCGGGTGCGAAGAACGATCGCAACTGAAGATCGGGCGACAGCTGGATCACGGAGTTGCTATAGGCAAATGACTGCGTGGCAGACCCGTTGCCCGTCACTACGTAAACTGCCCCGGCCGAGTCGATGGTAGGCCCGGCAGGGCTCCAGATTCCGGCCTCCCGAGCAGCCGGCGTCCGGTAGTAAAGAGGCGCGCCACCGGTCGACGGCACAGCCACGACGTAGCCGTGGTAGTTGCCGCAGTCGCCGTAAAGCCCGCCCAATGGGATATAGACGCGACCGGTCCCGAGGGCAAGCGCGCCGCGCTCCTGCTGGACCGACGGGTCCGAATCGGGCGGGTCGACGTTCTGTTGGGCCACCACCGACCCGTCAGTCAAGCTCAGGGTGAAGAGGACGTGGTGGTATCCGCGCAAGAACGCGACCACATACAAACGCCGGCTCACCGCATCCGCAGCCGGCGTGCCCGTGATGCCGGTCACCGGCCCGATATCTCCGCACGGGAGCGTGGATGCGTCGACAGGATCGCCCAGGTTCCGATGCCAAACCACCGCGCCGCTGAAGAGATCCAGCGAGTAAACAGTGTTGTTCTCGGTCGCGACCAGGACATGCCCTGCAACGATCAACGGCGAAGCGTAAACATCGCCGTCAACCGCGGCCCGCCACGCCTGATGGGGGATTCCAAGCGAAGGCATGCCCGGCCCCACGCCCGAGCGGGCGGCGTTTTGGTGGTATTGGGGCCAGTCGAAGCCGAGGCTGGGCGAAGGCGAAGCGCCGGCCGGTGCGGAGGCTGAAGGAGAGCTCGAAGCGCTGCCGTTGGGTCCACCGCCACACGCGACGCCCGTCGCGAGCAAGAGACCGATACAAATCGAGACCCGGACCTGCCCCAGGCTCCTCGGCGACTCACGGCGAAGCCCCTGACGCGGTGGGGTGATCACAGCCCCCAGCTGAACTTGCGCACCCCCGTCAGGCGAGCTCGGGCAGGTCCGATCAGCTCCGCTCGTCCCTGCACGGTCACACCTCGTTTGGGTCCCATCGCGTCGACGACGATGGCCGCGCGCGGCTCAGCGGTCAGGTTGCGCAGCTTGATCCCATCGACATCGAATTCGAAGGCGCCTGAGTCATTGAACGCATACATGACCGGTACGACCTGCGGCCATCCGGACGGTCCAACCGTGGCGAGGCGTCCGATGCGCTGCGAGCGCAGGAACTCGAGCTCCGGCTCGGTGAAAACCATCACGTCCAATCCTATCGTCGCAGCGGCAGCCGTCCCGCTCGTAGACTGCAAGGACTCAGTCTGGACAAGGGCGATTCTTCGGCGCCGGAAGACGTGGCGCCGTCATGGAGAGTGTGGGATGGCCAGTATCGGCACGCGCGGTTTGGAGGCGGTCGGCGGCTATACGATCGTGCGCCACGAGCCACTCGAAAGGCTGGAGGGGTCATTCATCGAGCTGGTTCACGAGCGCACCGGGGCCAGGCACATTCACATCGAGTGCGCGGACGACAACAACGCCTTCGCCGTGTCCTTTCCGACCGTCCCCAAGGACTCGACAGGCGTGGCCCATATCCTGGAGCACGCGGTGCTGGCAGGATCGCGACGCTTCCCGGTGCGCGACCCCTTCTTCAGCATGACCCGGCGTTCGCTCGCGACTTTCATGAACGCACTCACGAGCTCCGATTCGACCACGTATCCGTTCAGCACGCGCAACGCCAAGGACTACATGAATCTGCTTCTCGTGTACCTGGATGCGGCCTTCTTTCCGCTGCTGGAGGAAGACTCGTTCAAGCAGGAGGGAATCCGCTTCGAGTTCGAGGACCCAGCCGATCCTTCGAGCGGGCTCCGTTACAAGGGCGTGGTCTTCAACGAGATGAAGGGCGCGTTGGCGACGCCGCAAGCGGCCATGCAGCGCAACCTGGGCCGCACGTTGTTTCCGGGTCTCACCTACGCGAACGTTTCGGGCGGAGACCCGGAGCACATCCCCGATCTCACCTGGGAGCAGCTGCGGAGGTTTCACGCGGCGCACTACCACCCGAGCAACGCTTACTTCTACACCTACGGCGACCAGCCGCTGGACCGAACGCTCGCTACGATCGAAGAGAACGCACTGGCGCAGTTCGAGCGGTTCGCCATCGACACGTCGATCCCAAACGTGGCGCGATTCAAGAAACCCGTCACATCGGTCGAGGCTTACCCGGCCTCCCCGGGCGAAGACAACTCGCGCAAGGCGCAGGCCCTCGTCGGCTGGGTCACGGTGCCGGCTGTCGACTCGTTCCAGCTGCTTGCGATGAGAGTCCTGTCCGAAGTGCTGCTCGGGAATCCTGGCTCGCCGCTCCGCAAAGCCCTCATCGACTCGAAGATCGGCAGCGCCTTGGCGGACGGCAGCGGTTTTCATGACGACTACAGAGAGACGGTCTTTGGCGCGGGGCTGAAGGGAATCGCCATCGACGATGCACAGAAGGTCGAGGCAGTCGTGCTGCAGACCCTAGAAAAGCTGGCCAGGGATGGTGTGGACAAAGCACAGGTCGACGCAGCCATTCACAGGCTCGAGTTCGAGAAGAGAGAACGCTCGAACGCCGGCTATCCCTATGCGCTCAAGGTTCTGTTCACTTTTCTCGGCCCCTACCAGTACGGTGGCGATCCATACACCCCCGTCAACCTCGATGCTGACCTCGAACACCTCGAGCAGGCGCGAAAAGAAGGACGTTTCTTCGAGAACCTGATCGCGGCCGAGCTTTTGGACAATCAACATCGTGGCTTGCTCACCCTCGAGCCAGACACCAATCTCGAGGAACGAAACCGGCGCCGTGAGCTCGAGCGCCTGGCGGCCATCGAAAACACGCTCACGGACGCTGACCGAGCCCGCATCGTCGCCGATGCGCTTCGCCTCAAAGCCGCGCAGGAGGCCAAGCAGGATGTCGCCGTGTTGCCGTCTCTCGAGTTGACTGACATCCCAATGCAATTCGAAGACGTCACCAGCCGGCAGATCAACATCGGACCTGCGACCGTCGAGTTTTTCCCGCTCCCAACCAACGGGATTACGTATATCGACATTCGCGCGGATTTCTCAGCACTGCGGAAGGACCTCAAGGAACTGCTGCCGTTGTTCAGCCGCGTATTCACTCAAACGGGTGCGGCCGGCCAGGACTATGTGGAGATCGCGGCCCGCATTGCCGGCTACACCGGCGGAGTAGGCGCGGCTCCGGCGGTCCAGCCACTGGCAGCGCGCGACGACTACCTACAGTCCTTCTATGTCTCAGGGCGGGCGCTCGATCGCAACGTAGGTCCGTTCATCGACCTGCTCACCGATCTGACGGCTCGGCTGGACATCGAACCAAGCCGGCTCAAAGAGGTCATCGACGAAAGCGCAACTCGGCTGGAGAGCTCGATCGCCGGTCTCGGCTTTCAATTCGCCGTCCTCAGGGCCACCTCCAAGCTCAGCTCTGAAGGCGCAATCAACGACGGCTTGCAGGGGATCGGAATGCTTCACGAGGTTCGCCGGCTGGCTCGGCTGAGTGAAGGGGAGCTGGGCGAGGTCATCGCCAGGCTGGGGGCTATACGCACTGCTCTCTTCCGCCAGGACTCGGTCCACATCATCGTGACCTGTGAGGAGTCGATGATCGACGCGATAGCGGAGCGACTGCAGGGTTTGGTCGGTGCGCTGCCGGTCGGCGGGGCGAACGGCCATCTCGAAAAGCCCGATCCACTCGCAGTCGCCCCGGAAGCGCGGACGACGCCGCTGCCGGTGGCGTTCAACGTGCGCGGATTCAAGACCGTCCGCTACACGCATCCCGACGCGCCCGCCTTGCTGGTGCTGGCCAACTACCTTCGCGACACCTTCCTGCACCGCGAGCTCCGCGAGAAGGGCGGTGCATATGGGGCCATGGCCCAGGCGAGCATCGGCAGCGGAACGTTCTATATGGCCTCATACCGTGATCCGAACGTGACTCGCACATATGACACGTTCGACCGAGCGGTTACATGGCTCATCGAAGGCGAGGTGGCCGTCGACGCGCTCAAAGAGGCGATCCTGGGCGCTTGCGGCGACGTCGACCCTCTCGAGTCTCCTGACATCAAGGGCCGGCGCGAGGCCGGCAACCGGCTCACGGGGTTCACCCGATATGAGAGGGAGAAATTCAAGGGGCGCCTGCTCGAGGTCACCGCCGCCGACCTCAAGCGGGTAGCGGGGAAGTACCTGGCGCGAGTTCGCTACGTCCAGACCACGGTGGCGGGCCCTGAGCTGGTGGAGGCGGCACTGAGAGAGCGGCCCGGATTGTTCGAGGTGGTCGCGCCGGTCTAAATCCCCGTCCATGTCAGAATCGGCCCCATGAATCTCTGGCGTCGCGAGTACTTCTGGCCCGCTGTTTTGATCGTGTTCGGGGTCTATTTGCTCCTGAGCAACCTTCACCTCCTGACATGGCTGCGCGGGGACTTGATCTGGCCACTGGCGTTGATCGGCCTGGGCGTGTGGCTCATTCTCAGGCGAACGCGCGCCTGACCGATGCAGAGCACGGGTGATGGGAATGTATCGGGGGTATAGGAGCCTCTTCTGGCCGGCGATCCTGATCCTGGTCGGGGTGTTCGCGCTGCTGGTCAACGTGGGGCTCGTCCCGGTCGACCGCCTCGACCGCCTGGTGGACTTGTGGCCGCTGATCCTGGTCGTGATCGGACTGGAGCTGGTCGTCCGGCGTGCCTTGCAGGGAGCCACCGCAGAAATTGCCGCTGCGCTGATCGTGCTGCTCGCGATCGGCGGCGCAGCCGCTTACGTTGCGCTTGGGCCTTCGGTTCCGACGGGAATTCAGACGCTTGACACCGCGGGCAAGGTTGGGAGCGTCAATCATGCGGCGGTCCAGGTCGACGCCGGCTCAGCGACCATCACCATGCAGGGAAGCAGCTCCATTGGCGACGACCTCTTTCGCGCACACATCGAGTACTCCGGGCGCAAGCCGGATGTGAGTCTGGATTCCTCGAGCGGTGAACTACATATCTCACAGAACGACACCTCGGGCTTCTTTTTCCAGAGCCGCCGATTCGCCCTCACGCTGCAGCTCAACTCCAGCGTGCCCTGGAAGATTGGCGTCGACACGGGTGCGTCGAGCAATACGTTCATGTTGTCCGCCCTTCACGTCGCGAGCATCGACCTGAACACCGGGACCAGCAAAGAGGACATCTCTGTTGGCGCGCCCTCCGGCACGGTTCCGATCACGATCAACGGAGGCGCACTCACCGTGAACGTGCACCGGCCTGCGGGCGTTGCCGCCTCGGTCTCAGTGTCGGGTGGGGCCGCGAGCCTGAGCTTCGACGGCCGTCAGAGCAAGGCAGTGGGGACCCTGACGGCGCAGACGAGCGACTACGACCACGCCTCCGATCGGTACGAGATCCAGGTCGACGGCGGCGCGTGCACTGTGACGGTGGACGCGAGGGGCCTCGGGGCTTAGGGTCCCGCTTCTCCGAGTCGCTGATCGAGCGCGCCGATTCTCGCCGTGTGCCGCGACAGCGTGTCGCCATCAAGAGCGGACCGAAGGCCGCGCGCCGCGATGTCGAGCATGGCCTCCAGCTCGTGCTGGAGCACACCGGCGGCTTTGAGAACCTGGAGCAGCGCCGCCACTCGTTCCGCGCCGGCCAGCAGCTCACCTTGCTCGACTCCGATGCGGGCGAGCTCAGCTGCCTCTCGCTCCAGCCGCCCGGCGAGTCTGGTGTGCTCATCATCACCGCGCGCCGCGCAAAGCTCCGCACCCCGTCGGGCAGCGGCAGCGGCGAGACGCGCCTCGAGCAACCGCCCGCCTGCAGCCGGGAGAGCGGCGAATGCAGGGCACAATCCGATCACCTGCTGCGCGCCGACCTCCGCGCCGCGCCGTTCCAGCTCCGCGATCACCAGCGAGGGCGCCGTTTCCTCCAGGCGAAAGAGGTTCAGGGATAACTGAACGCGTTGGTCCGAACTCAAGACGCCGCGCGGCAGCTCGAAGACCAGGGCCTGCACTCCACGCATACCGCCGGCCGATTCCCTCAACGACCTGGCCAGCGCGCGAGCCGCCTTCAAATCCAAACTCGGCAACAGGACGTTGAATGCCAGCAAGAGTCGCCGCGCGCCGACGCATACGGCGCCCGCGGACGGGTGCAGCTCGGGACCGCCGAGGTTTGGACGCACACGTCCGGCTCGAATGTCCGCAAGCGTGTGCTTTTCACCGTGTCCGTAGAAGAAGACCGGGATCCGCAACTCGTTCCAGATCCGCTCGCCCAGCTCCCTCGCCAGCTCGCGAGCGGCCGCGAGTGAGGCCTCACCGAGAGGCACGATGGGAATGACGTCCGCAGCTCCCACTCGGGGGTGGACGCCGCTGTGTTCGCGCAGGTGGATCCGTCGGGCCGCCACCCGGACGGATGCAGCCAGCGCGTCGACGATGTGAGGGCCCTCACCAGCCAGAGAGACGACCAGCCGGTTGTGGTCGGCGTCGGCGTCCACGTCGAGGACGTGCGTGTGGGCGGCTGCGCCGGCGATCTCCGCGATGATTTCGGCACGCCTTCCTTCAGAGAAGTTGGGAACCGATTCGAACAGGTGGAGGTGCCCCATGCCCCTGTTAGCCTACGTGCCCATGCCCGGCCCGGTCGCGCTCGTGTACGGCGAGGAGCTGATGAAGCATCGCCTCTCCGACCAGCACCCCCTGCAGCCGATCCGGGTCAAGCTGGCCGTAGATCTAATCCGCGCGACCGGCCTGATCGAGCACGCTCACCTGCTGCCCCCACGGCGCGCGACCGTCGCCGAGCTCGAGCTCGTTCATACGCCTGAGTATGTGGACCTGGTGCGCAGGCTGAGCGATCCCGCGCAGCGGCGCCACGTGCCGCCCCACCTTGTCGAAGCCGCCGGTTTTGGATCCGCAGACAATCCAATCTCAGACGAGCTACACGAAGGGACGTCGCTGGTGGTAGGCGCGACCCTTGTCGGCGCCGAAGCCCTGGAGAGTGGGGCTGCGCTTCATGTGTTCAGCCCGTCAGGCGGTCTTCACCACGCGCATCGTGACCGTGCGTCGGGCTTCTGCACCTATGACGACCCGGCGATAGCGTGCCGGTGGCTGCGCGAGCGCGGGCATCGAGTCGCCTATGTGGATGTCGACGTCCACCACGGCGATGGCGTCGAGGACATCTTCTACTCGGATCCGGATGTGCTCACGATCAGCCTTCACGAGAGCGGTCGTTTCCTGTTTCCCGGCACGGGATTCCCGAGGGATTGCGGGATTGGTGACGGTCGAGGCGCAGCGGCGAACCTGCCGTTCGTACCGTTCACGTGGGACGAACCGTGGCTCGAAGGATTCGAAAAAGTGGTCCCGGCCATGCTGCGCCGGTTCAAACCGACCGTGCTCGTGACCCAGGACGGCTGTGACACGCACTACCTGGATCCGCTGGCACACCTCGCCGCGACCACGCGGATCTGGCCGCGTGTGGGGGCCATGTTCCACGAGCTCGCGCATGAGCTGTGCGAGGGCCGGTGGCTGGCGTTGGGGGGTGGGGGGTACGCCATCTACGAGGTGGTGCCGCGAGCCTGGACCCTGTTCTTCGCCGAGATGGTGGAACGGCCGGACCTGGCCGCCGATCTCAACGATGCCTCGAGCGTGATCCCGGCGGAGGAGGCGCAGGAACGTGTGTGGGCCTCGCTGCGTCAGGACCTGCGGACGCTCGGCGAGGTCCACGGCCTCGACTTCGGCTGATCCTAGAGACGGCCGGAGCAAGTCCGGCCTACTGGCGCCGTTGGGTGCGACTGATTGCGGGCGCGCAGCCAAAAAACACCCATCCCTAACCCCCACCCTCCCTTGGGGGATCCTTATGTGGGGGGTCACGATAGGCGTTGAGTTGCGACCCGGGCAACCCTGCCGGTTAAGACCCCCGGCTGGCTCGAAGGATGGCGACCACAGCCACCTGCAGCGGGAGTGCCGTGCCGAAGATGGCGGCGATCGCGGGCGCAATCCAGGCGATGCCCCGCGGGTGCTGGGAGCCGAGCACCGCCACGTAGCCGGCGGATGCAGCCACCACCACCACCTGCCACAGCAGCACCACCTTCAGCCAGCGCCCGACCGCCGGACGCATCTGCGCGAAGTCACGGGTCAACAGCGGCCGCTGAAGCACTCGATGGTAAATGGCGTACTGGACTGCCAGGGTGAGAAGAAAGGCGAGGACCCCGAAGCTGAGAAATGAGCCGTCGCTCAGGCGGCGTAGGTGCGCAGGCAGCGGGTGCAGACGCGCGCGCGGACCGAGCGCCCGGCCACAGTCACGCGGCCCATCTGCAGGTTGGGTTCAAATCTCCGGTTGACCCGGTTCTTCGCATGACTGACGTGGTGTCCGTACTGCGGCTCCTTGCCGCAAATCGCGCAGCGTTTGGCCATGAGTCACCTTCGGAGGGGGAATTCAGTCGAAAGGCAGACGCCCTGGCGAGTCGATCTCACCTGAGCGTTACCGAATTGTACCATGGGCTCTCCATGGCCTCGAAAACCCCCACAGCGCTCGGGCGGGCTCAGCGCTGGGGCCGCATCGAAGTCTTCCCGTCCGCCGTCGCAGCCATCGCCGGCCATGCCGCCACGAGCTGCTACGGCGTCTCGGGTATGGCCGCCCGCGGACTCCGCGATGGCGTGGCCGAGCTGCTTCGAAGGGAGAGCGTGGATCGCGGTGTGGAGGTGGTCGAGGTCGAGGGTGGGCTCGCGATCGACATCTACGTGATCGTGCGATACGGGATGCGGATCTCCGAGGTCGCCCACAACCTGCAGGAAACAGTCAAATTCGAAGTCGAACGGGCGGTGAACGTGCCCGTCGTGGAGGTCAACGTGAACGTTCAGGGCGTCAAGGAAGAGCGGCGCTGAGTGGAGGGGTCCCCGCGAGCTCGCGGCGTAGCCTCTGAGTTCGTGGGGCTCAGTCATGGCCTCCCGTAGGCCGGCCGGGGTAGACGGGCCCCTCTTCAAGCAGGCGTTGCTTGGGAGCCTCAACTGGCTGGCGACCAACCACGAGGAGGTCAATCGTCTCAATGTGTTCCCAGTACCGGACGGGGACACCGGCACCAACATGCTGCTCACGCTCCAGTCCGCGGTCGAGGACATCAAAGAATCGAACGCAGCAGAGGTGAGCAAGATCGCCAAGCTCGCCTCGCACGGCAGCCTGATGGGCGCTCGTGGGAACTCGGGCGTGATCCTCTCGCAAATCTTTCGGGGGTTCGCGCGCGCGGTCGAAGGCAAGAGCTCGCTGACGCCCCGAGAGCTCGCCGTCGCCTTCGAGGAGGCCGCCAACGCCGCCTACCGCGCGGTCAACAAACCCACCGAAGGCACGATCCTCACAGTCGCACGCGAGGCCGGCCGGTCGGCGGCCGCAGCTGCAGGCGACGACGATGCGACAGTCCCGAGCGTCATCGCGGCCGCGGCTGCCGGCGCCAGGGCGGCCGTCTTGAAGACGCCGAGCCAGCTGCAAATCCTTCGCGACGCGGGCGTCGTCGACGCCGGCGGTTTTGGCCTGCAGATCATCCTCGAGGGCATGCTGAAGACGGTCGAGGAGGCGGAATCGTTCCACGTCGACACGACCGCGGCGAGGCCGAAGGCCGCGCAGGTCGCCCTCGACCTGCCTGAAGGCGGGTGGGGCTACTGCACCGAGTTCCTCATCGACGGCACGAACCTGGACCTTGACCAGATACGAAACGAGATCGAGGCGCTCGGCAACTCCGTGCTCGTGGTCGGAGAACCGGAACTGGTCAAGGTTCACGTTCACACGGACGACCCCACGCGCGTCATCGCCCTGGCCGGCGGCTTCGGGAAGATCCTGAAGCTCAACGTCGGCGACATGTCGACCCAGCACAAGCGCATCCTCGACAGCGAATCGGCTGCCGGCAGGCCGCCGCGCGCCAACGGAGTCGGCCTCGTCGCGGTGGTCGCCGGCAGCGGGCTGGTCGAGATCTTTCGCGGCCTGGGTGTGGACGCGATCGTCGAGGGGGGCCAGACCATGAATCCCAGCACCCAGGACATGCTCACCGCTGTCGACAGCGTGCCGTACGACGAGGTCGTCCTCCTGCCCAACAACGGCAACGTCATCCTGGCGGCGAGCCAGGTTCCCAGCCTGACCAAGAAGAAGGTCCATGTGATCGAGACCCACAGCGTTCCGCAGGGCGTCGCTGCGGTGGTCGCGTTCAGACCCGAGCGGAATGGGGCCGACAACGCGGCGGCCATGAAGGCCGAGGCTGCGCGCATCCAGACGATCGAGGTGACACACGCGGTGCGCGACACGCGTTCGAACGGGCTCAAGGTCAAGAAGGGGGATGTGATCGGGCTCATCAACGACAAGCTGGAGTTCGCCGGCGCCGACTACGCCGAGGTCGTCAACAAGGCACTCGGCAAGCTTGGCCCGGACGCATATGAGCTCGTCACGGTCTATCGCGGCCAGGACGCAAGTGACGACGAGATGGCTAACCTCGAGTCGGCGATCCGCTCCAACTTTCCCGGTCTCGAGGTCGAGGTCCAGCAGGGCGGCCAGCAGCACTACCCCTTCATCCTCTCTGTCGAATAGTCCCGCCTAGTGAACTCCAAGCGTCGCTTCGCGGTGGTCACCGACTCCACCGCCGATCTTCCCGACGAGTGGCGTGCCCGGTACGGCATCGAGGTGGTGCCGCTGAAGGTCATCTTCGGCAACGAGACGTTTCGGGACCGCGTCGACATGACCGACGACGAATTCTTTCGCCGGCTGGCCGGTGCGACGAAACTTCCAACGACATCAGCGCCGTCGCCGGGTGAGTTTGCGGAGGTGTATCGCCGATTGGCAGAGGACCATGACGGCTGCATCTCCATCCACCTCGGCGCCCAGCTCTCCGCGACTGCCGAGGCCGCGCGGATCGGCGCGCAAGCGGTCGAGGGCTTCAGGGTCGAGGTCGTCGACAGCCAGACCGTGACGATGCCCATCGCCTTCCTGTGCAGGGTGGCCGCGGAATGCGAAACGCTCGAGGCGGCCACGGCCGCGGTCGAGGCGCGGGTCCCGAAAACCCGTGTCCTCGCGCTGCTCGACACATTGCGCTACCTCGAGATGGGCGGTCGCCTCAATCGGGCCCAGGCGATGATCGGGACCATGCTCGACCTCAAGCCGCTCCTCCTGGTCGCCGACCGCGAGATCAAGCCGGTCGAGCGCGTGCGGACGCGTTCGCGGGCGATCTCGCGGATGGTCGACTATTTTCGCGGCGAGCTGCCCGTGGAGCACGTAGCGGTGATGCACGCGCAGGCGCCCGACGAGGCCGAGAAGGTGGCGGCGGGTTTGCGCGCGGAGCTGCCGGGCCAGGAGATCCTGATCGGCAAGATCGGCTGTGTCCTCGGCACGCACACCGGGCCGAAAGCCCTGGGCGTCGTCTACATCAAGAAGTAGACGCCGGCTAAGTAGCCGCCAGTTTCACCGACTTGCCCGGGAGCGGCCACACGCGCAATCGCGGCGGCGTCAGCGCCACGATCCGAGGCACGGCGGCGACCGCGAGTGCAAACGCACGCTGCTGCCCGCGTCCCCAGGCCATCCCGTAAGCCTCTCGTAACGCGGTCGGCAGCAGGCCGGCGGTCACCACCTCGAACGGAACCATGAGCGGTCCCGGCAGCAGACGCAGTCGGGGCCGCACCACCAACCGGGCCAGGGTCTTTGCGCGTGGGGTGACGGACACATCACCCTCCGTGATCATCTGGTGAAGGTAATGGTCGAAATCCCGAAGCGATTCCGGGAAGCGATCACGCGGGATGCCTAGCAGCTCGCCCAGCAGCTTCGACTCCTGGTAGAAGTCCTCACGCTCTGACTTCGTCAGGGGCTGCACGAACGTCTGGTAGGTGACGAGGGCTGAGTCGACAAGCGTTGCGTGCACCCACAGGAGGAGCGCTGGATCGAGCGCGTGATAGTCGTCACCCCGAACGCGAGAGTGCGCCTG
>DMCH01000076.1:18918-20982 GCA_003446775.1 Chloroflexota bacterium | reverse complement strand
GTGCGGCGAAGACGCCGGATGGGATGAGCGCGGAAGTCCGAATGATCGTCGACCCCCGCCGCGACCTTGGGGTGCGCGAGCTGCATCAGCAGCGCGCGTCCACCACCCAGCAGGAGGATGTTCTCGCGGCTGACACGCCGGGTGATCGAATCCTCAGCGTATAGGCCGGTCAGGTTGTCGCCTTGTCCATCTCCGCGTTGAAGTCGTCGCGGTAGTGCTGGTAGTACGACTTGATCTTGGCGGCGATCCCCGTGAAGTCGAGCGCGTTCATTGCCGTCAGGTCCGCCGTCACCTGTTTGTCGGCGGCATCGAAATCCGCTGTGGTGCGGGCGTTCAACACCTTTGCGACATCGACTGCGTATGCCTGCAGGATGACCAGGAAGTCGTGGTACTGGCTTGGGAGCCCGGGCGCTGTCGCCGTCAACTGCTGGGCTTTGGCCGCATCCGCCTCAAGCAATGCGTCTGCACTCGATGTTCCGACGAAGTCGTTGTTCTTGGCATCTGCCAGCATCGTGTCCCAATCGATCAGCGCCTGGAAGAACGCCTGATAGAACTGCCCCAACAGCAAGTAGCCGTCTGCGGCCGACTTGACGGCGACAGCGGCCGTGCGCGCGTGATCGATCCGGGCGGCCTGGGCGGCGAGGCGACCGCTGCTGATCGCCGTGAGCCACTGCTGGTCGTGCAAGCGAGAGCGAGCCGCCGCCATCGACTGATCGTCGCTGCCGACAATCCCTCTGATGCTCTGAGACTCCGACACTAGCTGGCCGGCGGTTGACTTGGCCACCTTGGCATCCGACATCGGCGCGAAGGAGCTCACCTGCTGGTCCAGGAGGTCGAACGTGGTGTTCACGTAGGCGCGATGGGCGGCCGCACCGTAGATGGCGCCGCTGGCGTCCGAGATGCGGCTCGACGCGTACACATATCCTGCAGACACATAGGCGATGGCCCCGATCAGCAGCACGACGACGACGACGACCGAGGCAATGACCACCCACAGGTTCCGCGAGACGCGTCGCTGGCCGGGGGGCGCCGAATACCCATAAGCGGGCGTAGCGCTTGCGTATCTCGGAGCTGGCGTATAGGTCGCGGCCGGGGGAGGCGCAGGGGCGGCCGGAGCTGCAGGCGCGGCCGGGGGTGCAGGCGCGGGTGCGGGCCGATCGCCCTCTGGGCCCTGGTCAGGCGAGGGCGGATCTGGCGGCGGAGGCGGGTACGGCGGCAGATCACTCACGACTGTGAAATTTACATGCTGTTGGCTTTGGAGATCTCCGAGTTGTAATCGTCGATCAGGGGCGTGTAGTAGCTCGCGATGTCAGTCCCGATCTTGGTGAAGTCGTACGAGTCCAGCTTGGTCACGTCGGCCGTCACCTTGGGCGACAGAGACTGCCCTGCGCTCACATCGCTCGAGTTGACCGCAGCGAGAAGCTTGCCCTCGTCCGTGGCGAAGGTCTGAAAGTCGACGATGAACTGGTGGACCTGGGGGGGCAACCCCGGTGCGCTTGACGCCTGCAGCGCCTTACCCAGGTCGGTCTGCAGCGTTGAGACGCCTGCGAGCGCACCCTGGAAGTCTGACGCCTCGATCTTGTTGCCGACCGTGTCGAAGTCTATGAGCGCGTCGAAGAATGACTGATAGAACGTCGCCAACAGCACGTAGTCACCAGTGAGAGTCTTGCTGTCGCCAAGGGCCTTGCGTTCATGACCGATCTTGCTCGAGTAGTGATCGAGATTCGAGCGGTTGAACACAGTCAGCCATGAACTGTCGGTCAGGCTGGCCTGAGCCGACGCGAGCAAGGCGTCGTCAGCGGCGCTTGTGGTCTCGGCTGCCTTCGACTTGCTCACGACCTCGTCCAGCAACGACCGATCGGCCTTGAGGTCGCTCGCGGTCGCCGCCGCGGTCGTGGCCGTGAACTTGGTGTTGAACAGGTTCACCGTATCGGTGATGGCGTTCTGGTGAGCGACCACGGCGTTGTACGTGTTCCTGGCACCATCGAGTCGACTCGTGGCGAACGCGAAACCGGCGGCGGCATAGCCGAAGACCGCCACCAGGACAACGATGACGATCGCGGC
>DMCH01000076.1:17245-18579 GCA_003446775.1 Chloroflexota bacterium | reverse complement strand
GCCGGAGGCTCGGTCACGTCAGTGAAATCCATGCCCGCGCGATGCGCCTCCAGCGCACCTACATGGCGTTGGCTTTGGCAACCTCGGCGTTGTAAGCGTCGATCAGGGGCGTGTAAAACGCGAGGATGGCAATGTTGATCTTGACGATGTCGTGCGCGTCCACCTTGACGCCGTCGGCATCGACCTGGTTCGCTTCCGCCGTCAACGTGTTGTTGTCGGCGCCATTGAGGGCGTCGTTCAGTAGCTTCGAGGTATCGGCCCCCTCGGTTTGCAGATCCACCAGGAACGCCTTCATGTCCGGCGGAAGCCCGGGGGCATCCGCAAGTGAAATGGCCTTGGCGACGTCAGTCTTCAGCGATCCCAACGCGGACGCCACGCCCGTGAAATCGCTGGCGGTGATCGCGGTGTCGACTTTGTCGCGATCGATCAGCGAGTCGTCGTACGACTGGAGGAAGGTCCCGAGTTGAGTCAGGTCACCGGTGATCGTCTTCGCGCTCACAAGCGCGTTGCGCCAGTGCCCGATCTTGCCTGACATGTTGTCCAGGCGCGAGCGACTGAACGTGGTCAGCCATGAGCTGTCGCTGAGGCTGTCCTGGGCAGAGACGAGGGAGGCTTGATCGGCCGTGATGGTCGCCTGAGCGGTTTGCGACTGGGTCACCACCTGGGCCACTGCCGTTTTGTTCGTTTGTAATTCCGCCCCAGTGGCCTTGATGTCCAGCGCGGACACGTCCTTGGTGGAGTTGAACTGGGCCGTGATCGCGTTCTCGTTGGTGATAACCGTGTTGAGCGCCTTGGTCGAGCTGTCGATCCTGCTCGTGGCGAACGCAAAACCGGCCACGGCATAACCGATGCCGGCAAGCACGAGGACGACCACGATGACCACCGCGACGATGATCGGACCCATGCTGCGACGGGGAGGCGCTGCGACCGGCGCCCCATAACCAGGGGGTGCCGTGTAGTCGGGCGGCGGTACGTAGGGAGCAGGCTCCGCCGCCGCGGCCGGGGGCGTGTGGGCGGGTGCTTCCCAGGCTGCCGGCTGGCCGGCAGGCATGGGCTCGGGCGCCGACGGGGTTTCTTCAGGTGGCGTGCCGGTCGGTCCTTCGTTCACGATGCTGCACTGTAACCCGTCTTGGTCCTATTTTGGCTGGATGGTGGTCCTGAACCCCCGGCTGGCCCTGGACTCACCGGTGAAGGAGCTGCCCAAAGTCAAGCCCCTCGATCAGAAGCGGCTCGCTGCTCTGGGCATCCTCACCGTCCGCGACCTGCTCTTGCACCTGCCCTTCGGCTGGGAGCAGTTCGGCGACCCGAAGGCGGTGGCCGAGCTGGAGGACGGG
>DMCH01000076.1:14461-16944 GCA_003446775.1 Chloroflexota bacterium | reverse complement strand
ACCCAGGGCGCGCTGGCCGACGACGCCGACGATGAGCTGAACCTCGTCTGGTTCAACATGCCGTGGATCGCCGGCCAGCTCCACAGGGGAGATCGCGTGGCCGTCGCCGGCACGGCCAGAGCCACCCGGTTCGGTCATTTCGAGATGCGCAATCCGCACCACGAGCTGCTCCAGGGAACCGATGGCGCGGGCCCGAAATACATCGGCGGCCTCATGCCGAAATACCACCTGGTCAAAGGGCTCACCTCCAAGAAGCTCTCAGGCTGGGTCGACGCCGCCCTGCCGCTGGCCGACCGGCTCGAAGATGAGCTGCCCCAAGACGTGCGCGACCGCCATCGCCTGCTGCCGCTGGCGGAGGCGGTGCGGCTCGGCCACAAGCCGGCGACCGAAAGCGAGTGGTCGGAGGCTCGGCGCCGCATGGGCTTTGCCGAGCTGTTCGAGCTGCAGGCGGTGTTCGCCCTGATGCGCGCCAGCATCGCGGCCGAGCCCGCCGAGCCGATCCCTTACCGCCAGGAGGTGATCGACGCCTTCAAGCGCGGGCTCGGCTTCGAGCTGACCACGGCGCAGCGCCGGTCGATGTGGGAGATGTTCAAGGACATCGAAAGGCCAACGCCGATGAACCGCCTCCTGAACGGCGACGTCGGGTCGGGCAAGACGGCGGTGGCGGCCGCGGGCGCCGCCATGGCGCACGCCGCCGGCCTGCAGTCCGTGGTGATGGCGCCCACAGAGATCCTGGCGCGCCAGCACCTGCACAAGTTCCGGGAGTATCTGGAGCAGAGCTTTCCAGGGCTCACAGTCGAGCTTCTGGTCAGCAGCCAGAGCGCGGCGGAGCGGCGGCGAGTCCGGGCAGCCGCGGCGAGCGGCCATTGCTCCCTCGTCGTGGGCACGCACGCGTTGATCGAAGAGGACGTTGAGTTCGCGGACCTGGGACTGGCCGTGGTCGACGAGCAGCACCGCTTTGGCACCCGCCAGCGCGAGCTTCTCCGAGCTAAGGGAAAAGGCCGGCCCCATTTCCTGGCCATGACCGCCACGCCCATTCCACGGACGCTCGCGCTCGCTCGATTCGGAGAGATGTCGGTGTCGGTGATCGACGAGCTGCCGCCTGGCCGCACTCCGGTCGAGACCGACGTGGTGCCGCCGGATGGACGATCGCGCGCCTACGATCTGGTCAGGACGCAGGTTGGCCTCGGCCGCCAGGCGTTCGTCATCTGCCCGCTGATCGAGGCATCGACGAAATTGGGGGACGTGGCGCGGTCCGCGACCGCCGAGTTCGAGCGGCTTAGGAAGGACGTGTTCCCGGACCTCACGATGGCGCTCATCCATGGGCGCCTCAAAGAAAAAGACGAAGTCATGAGGCGCTTCGTGGCGGGCGAGATCCAGGTGCTGGTGGCCACGGCGGTGGTCGAGGTGGGAGTGGACGTCCCCAACGCCACGGTGATGATGGTGGAGGGCGCGGACCGTTTCGGGCTGGCGCAGCTGCATCAGTTCCGAGGCCGTGTAGGGCGGGGCGCGGCCGAGAGCTACTGCCTGCTGCTCGCAGACGACCCGTCGGACGCAAGCGTGAGGCGTCTCGAGCTGGTCAGGACCATCCGGGACGGATTCCAGCTCGCACTGGAGGACATGCGGATACGGGGGATGGGGGAGCTGCTCGGGGCGCGGCAGCACGGGATGTCGGACGAGGCCATGGAGGCTCTGGAGCGACCGGCGCTGATCGACGAGATCCGGGCGGAGGTGGAACGGGTGCGTGAGACGGACCCGGGATTCGATGGCCACCCGCTCCTGAAGGCCGCGATCATCCGCCGCCTCGAGCAAACGTCGATCAGCTAGCCTGCGTAGGTGCCCGCCCTGCCGTTCGTCGTCGAGCTCACGCGCGACCTCATCCGGCTCGACACCACGAACCCGCCCGGCGAAGAGCACCTCGCGGTCGAGCTCGTGGAACGCTTGCTCCGCGACGCGAAGATTGATTGCGCGCGATACGAGAGCGAGCCAGGACGCCCCAACCTCGTCGCTCGGGTGAAGGGTCGCGGCGAGGCCCCTCCACTGCTTCTCCAGGGCCACGTCGACGTCGTCACCACGGTCAACCAGGACTGGCGCCACCGGCCGTTCGGCGGCGACATCATCGACGGCTACTTGTGGGGTCGCGGTGCGCTTGACATGAAGAGCGGTGTGGCGATGATGGTCGGCGCCGTGATTCGCGCCCAGGCGCGCGGCGGCGCCGCGGGCGACCTCGTCCTGACCGTGCTCGCCGACGAGGAGGCGGGAGGCATCTGCGGCGCCAGGTGGCTGGTCGATGCCCATCCCGAGCTCTTCACCGGCATCCGTCATGCCATCGGCGAATCCGGCGGTGTCGCGCTTCACGTCGGCGGCCGCCGCTTTTACCCGATCATGGTCTCGGAGAAGCGGGGCTGCCAGATGCTGGTCACGCTGCGCGGCGCCGGCGGCCACGGCTCGGTTCCCGCACACGGCGGAGCGATGGCGAAGCT
>DMCH01000076.1:7168-14197 GCA_003446775.1 Chloroflexota bacterium | reverse complement strand
GGCGAGCTGCTGACCAGGCTCGACGCCGGTCGCCTGCCGGTCCACATCACGACACCTGTCCGCCACCAGCTCGAGGGCATGCGCGACGCCCTCGCCGAGCCCTTGAAAAGTCGAATCGGGGCACTTCTGGATCCCGCGCGGACCGACGCCGCGCTCGCGGAGCTGGGCGCCCTGAGTCGCGGGCTCGACGCGGCCCTGCACAACACCGTCAATGCCACGATCGTCAGCGGGGGCCTGAAGATCAACGTCATCCCAAGTGAGGTTCAGGTGCAGCTGGACGGCCGCCTTCTGCCGGGGTTCGGGCCGGAGGACATGGTGCGAGAGCTGCGTGAGGTGGTCGGATCGGAGCCGGAGATCGAGGTCCTGCTCGTGGGACCCGCGCAACCTGAGGTCGACCTCTCCCAGTTCGACCTCTTTGCATCGGTGCTGAAGGAGGCCGACTCGGGCTGCGTGCCCGTGCCCTCCCTCGTCACCGGCGGCACAGATGCGCGTCATTTCGCACGGCTGGGGATCCGCACGTATGGTTTCCTGCCGCTCAACATTCCGCCGGACTTCAACTCATCGCCCACGATCCATGCGGCCGACGAGCGCGTTCCTGTCAGTGCGCTCGAGTTCGGCGCCGAGTGTGTCTACGAAGCCGCCATGAGATACCGCGGCTGATACTTAGGGGATGGACTCACCACTGCGATTGACGGAGTACAGCCACGGGGCCGGTTGAGCCTGCAAGCTCAGCCCGGTGGAGCTAGGGCAGGTACTCGGGGCTCTGCCCCCGATCGTCGACCCCAACGTGCTGACTGCGGCGTCATCGCGCGATGACGCGGCCGTCTATCGAATCGCGCACGATCGCGCGCTGGTCGCGACCGTGGATTTCTTCACGCCCATCGTCGACGACCCTGCCGATTTCGGCGCGATCGCAGCGGCCAATTCCCTCAGCGACGTCTACGCGGTGGGCGCGCGACCGCTGTTCGCGCTTGGTATCACCGCCTTCCCGCGCGAGAAGCTGAGCACCGGCCTGCTGGAGAAGATCGTCGCGGGGGGCGCCGGGAAGATGTCGGAAGCGGGGATCGCCGTCGTGGGCGGCCACTCGATCGACGATGCGGAGCCGAAGTTCGGTTATGCCGTGATCGGTGAGGTGCATCCGGATCGCATCGTCGGCCACGAGGGCGCGCACCGCGGCGACGTCCTCTTCCTCACCAAACCCCTCGGCTCCGGGCTGGTGGCGACGGCCATCAAGCGCGGGCTCTGCCCGCCGGCCCTGGAGCGGCGGATGATCGAGGTCATGTCGACCCTGAACCGCCTCGCATCCGAGGCGATGATCGCGGCTGGCGCGACCGCAGCCACGGATGTCACCGGTTATGGGCTCATCGGGCACCTCGCGAATCTCGCGGGAGGCGCCGACATCGAACTGCGCGCGGTCCCATTCGCCGAGGGCGTCCGCGACCTGGCGGAACGCGACCTTTTTCCCAGTGGCAGCCGGCGCAACTACGACGCCTATCGCGACCAGGTCGATTGGGGGGACACCGCAACGCTGGACCAGATGATGCTGTGCGACGCACAGACCAGCGGCGGCCTGCTCGTCGCTATCCCGCCTGAAAACGCGGCCGCATTCGAGGTCGCACTGGCCTCGTCACCCTACCCGGCGTCCAGAATCGGCACCATTAACGGCCATGGATCCATTCGCATCCGCCCTTGACCAGGCCGCGGCGGTAAGACGCCGCGAGGTTTCGTCGACCGAGCTCACGCGTGCGTACATCGAGCGCATCGAAAAGCTCAACCCGCGCCTCAACGCATACGTCCTGACGACTCCGGAGCTTGCCCTCGAGCAAGCGAAGGCCGCGGATGAGGCCAACATCGGCTACCCGCTCCGAGGAGTCCCGACATCCGTCAAAGACCTCGTCTCGCTGGCGGGCTATCCCCTGACGTTCGGCTCGCGGGCCTTCGAGGACTACACGCTGCCGATGGATTTCTTTCCCGTGGCTCGCTTGAAGGAAGAGGGCTGTCCCATCCTCGGCAAGACCAACACGTCCGAGTTCGGAACGCGACCGACCACCGAGTACGGCCTGTTCGGCGCCACCCACAATCCGTGGAACCTCGGGCATTCCGCAGGCGGGTCGAGTGGAGGCGCGGCCGCGGCGGTGGCGGCGGGGCTTTGCGCGTTCGCACACGGATCCGACGGAGGCGGCTCGGTTCGCATCCCGTCGAGCTGCTGCGGCACGGTCGGCCTCAAGCCGTCGCGTGGGCGCATCTCGCCAGGTCCGCTGCTCGGCGAGCACTGGGCCGGCCTCTCCACCGACGGCGCGATCGCGCGCACGGTCGCCGATGCGGCCGCCGGCCTGGACGCGATGGCCGGTCACCTTCCCGGCGATGCCTACTGGGCTGACATCGATGGGAGGTTCGCCGACGCCGCGACGCCAACCGACCGCAAGCTGCGCATCGGCTTCACGGTCCGGTCCAGCGCGAAGGTCGAGGAAGAGGTGGCCGCCTGCGTGCGCGAGGTGGCCAGGCTG
Organism: Chloroflexota bacterium; assembly: GCA_003446775.1. GTDB lineage: Bacteria > Chloroflexota > Dormibacteria > Dormibacterales > Dormibacteraceae > UBA10449. The sequence continues at coordinate 11,690 of DMCH01000076.1, read as the reverse complement.
CTCGAGGGTCTCGGCCACCGCGTCACCGAAGGCGGCCCTGACACGGAGCCATTTCGCGCACCCATGCAGCTCATCGTGGTTTCCGGACTCGGCTCGCTGCCGATCACCGACGAAAGCAAGCTCGAACCCTTCAACGCCTTGGGCATCGCGCTCGCCAAGCAGGTGACCGCGATCGACTACGTCCGCTCCGTCGATGCGATTCGAATGCACAGCCGCGTCGTGGTCAGCTTCTGGGACACGCACGATGTGCTCGTGACTCCAACGCTGCCGCGAACCGTGCCTCCGCTCAATACCCTTGGCGCCGAGCTGGAGTCCGCCGGCGAGGAGTACATGGACTTCATCAGCTTCACCTACCCCTACAACTGCACCGGCCAGCCCGCGATCTCGCTGCCGCTGGGCGTCGATGCGGCGGGATTGCCGATCGGGGTCCAGCTCGTCGGGCCCCCACGCGGCGAGGCGCTCATTCTCGGCCTGGCCGCGCAGCTCGAGCAGGCCCGGCCGTGGAGCGGCCGCCGCCCCAGACTCAACTGAGTTGTCGAGGCTTCGTGTCGGCGGCGGGGAGGCTCGCGGGCGCCGGCTGAAGGCACCGAAAGGCATCCGGCCCACGCAGGGCATGGTCAAGGCCGCCATCTTCAACATCGTCGGTTCGGGAATAGAAGGCGCGCACGTCCTCGATCTCTTTGCCGGTTCGGGCGCCATCGGCATCGAGGCGCTTTCGCGCGGCGCGGCCGAGGTCACGTTCGTGGACAAAGAACCGCGCGGTCTTGCTATCCTGCGCCAGAACTTGGACGCCCTCGAGCTGAAGGAGAGAGCGCGCGTCGTCCGTGGCGATGTCGTGCGCTGGCTCGAGAGCTCGCCCGGCGAGGTCGGGCGCGCAGGACTCGTGTTCCTCGATCCGCCGTATGAGGATGTCGTTCTCGATCGTGCGCTGATGGCGCTCGACCGCACGCTGACAGATGCGATCGTCGTGGCCGAGCACTCGCGGCGCCAGGCGCTGCCGCTGCTGTCCCGATTGCAGGTCGACCGGCAGCGGCGCTACGGCGACACGATGGTGACGGTCTACCGCGTATGACGGACAAGACTGCGGTCTATCCGGGCAGCTTCGACCCTTTCACGAACGGCCATCTCGATGTGGTGGAGCGTGCCCTCGGAATCTTCGACCGCCTCATCGTCGCGGTGGCGGCGAACCCCGAGAAGCGCCAGCCGCTGTTCAGCGTCGAGGAGAGGGTGCACCTCATCGAGGGCGCGCTGAAAGGCCACGATCGTGTGGAGGTCTCGAGCTACACGGGCCTCACCGTCGAATACGCTCGCTCTCGGGGAGCGAACACGTTGGTGAAGGGCCTGCGTGCCTACTCCGACTTCGATGCTGAGCTCCAGCAGGCGCTCATGAACCGCAAGCTCGCGCCCGACATCCACACGGTCTTCCTCATGTCGAGCTTCGCCCACATCTACGTTTCGTCAAGTATCTTGAAGGACATCGCGAGCTACGGCGGGAACGTGTCGGACCTGGTGCCGTCGGGCGTCGCCAGAGCGCTGAAGGAGAAGTTCAGATAAAGGTCGACGAGCTGCTTGACCGCTTCGAGTACCTGATCCAGAACGCCCGTCACGTTCCGCTGTCAACCCAGGTGATGGTCAATGAGGACGAGATCATGGAGCTCATCGACCAGCTTCGGTTCAACCTGCCCGACGAGATCAAGCAGGCGAACTGGACCGTGTCGGAGCAGCAGCGCATCATCTCGGAGGCGCACGCCGAGGCGGCTCGCATCATGTCTCGCGCCAACGAGCGGGCGGAGGAGACGTCGTCCGATCACGAGATCCTGCGGCGTGCCGAACGTCATGGGGCGCAGGTCGTCAAGGACGCGCAGGCGAAATCGGACGAGATCATCCGCCAGGCCGAGGCTTATGCGTTGGAGCAGCTGAAGCAGCTCGAGGCGCACCTCGGGCGCACACTGGCGACGGTGCGGCGTGGTGTCGAGGCGCTGCAGTCGAGTCAACCCGAGTCGGACGAGGGCGGCGAAGCGGCCTCCAAGTAGCGGACGCCGCAACTCCGGTAAAATTCGGCAGCCATGGCTCTGCCGAAGGTCAAGCTCTCCAAGTCGAAGAAAGGGCGCCGCCGCTCACACCTCGCGCTGGTGCACGTGCAGCTTCAGCCCTGCCCGAACTGCAAGAAGCTCATGCGACCGCACGCGATCTGCCCTAACTGCGGCCACTACGCCGGCCGCGAAGTCATAAAGGCTAAGGAGTAGGTGGGAATCCCCTCTCCCTGCAGGGGAGAGGGTTAGGGAGAGGGGCGCGCTAACCCATGCCGAAGGTCGCGTTTCTGTTCCCAGGCCAGGGCTCGCAGCACGCCGGCATGGGCGCCGAGCTCCTCACCGATCCCGAGGTCGCCGAGCTGTGCGATCGCTGCTCGACCGGCGCCGATGTCGACCTCCGCCACCTGCTGGTCAGGGCGGACGACGACGAGCTGAGGCTGACTCACAACGCGCAGCCCGCGCTTTGCTTCATGGGCCTGGCGCTGACCATGCTGCTGAAACGGCGCGGGGTCGAGCCGGCCGCCGCGGCCGGCCACTCCATCGGCGAGTACGCCGCGCTCGCCGCTGGCGGTGCCGTGGGCGCGCCGCAGGTGGTCAAAGCGGTGGTCGAGCGCGGCCGGGCGATGGCCGAGGCCGTCCCGGCGGGCACGAGCTCGATGGCCGCGGTGATCGGCCTCGACGCGCAGGCTGTGGAGGTGGCGCTGGCTGGGATGAACGATGCGTGGCCGGCCAACTACAACACCCCGACCCAGACCGTGATCGCCGGCACCACGGCCGGTCTCGATGTGGCCGCACGGCGCCTGCAGGAGGCGGGCGCCAAGCGCGTCATCCCGCTGAACGTGAGCGCAGCGTTCCACACGCCTCTGATGGCCCCCGCTGCCGCGCGGCTGAGGACAGCGCTCGATCGCATCGAGTGGCGGTCGCCGCGCGTGCCGGTCATGGCCAACCTCACCGGACGGCAGCACCAGGGCGGTGATCGCATCCCGCATGTGATGGAGATGCAGCTGCGATCGCCGGTCCGCTGGGCTGGGTGCGTCGGCTCGCTCGTAGAGATTGGCTGCGACACGTTCGTCGAGGTCGGGCCGAAGCGCGCGCTGACCGGAATGATGAAAGAGCTCGCCCCCGGCAAGAACGCGGTGGCGGTAGGAACTCCGGCCGCCTGCCTGGAGCTCACGATCCCCGCCTGATAGAGTAGTTCGCGGCAACCCCCCCAAGGTGCGTTCGCATTGGAGGCGAGATTGGAAACCCAGAAACTGAGCTTCGAAGACTTCAAGAACATCGTGGTCGAGCGGCTTGGCTGCGAGCCTGAGCAGGTGACGATGGACGCCTCCTTCCAGGAGGACCTGAACGCCGACTCGCTCGACCTCGTTGAGCTGATCTACGCATTCGAAGAGAACACGGGTCTCGAGATTCCCGACGAGGACGCCGAGAAGATCACGACCGTCGGCCAGGCCTGGGAATACATACAGGAGAAGACCGCCTCATAGCACAGAGCGCAACTCCTCTCGGGCAGTCGTTAGAGCAGCTCCAGCAGAAGATCGGGATTCACTTTCGCGATCCAGGCCTTTTACTCGAGGCGGTGACCCATAGCTCGTTCGCGAACGAGAGTCCGCATCAATCGCCGCGTGACAATGAACGGCTTGAGTATCTCGGCGACGCCGTCCTCCAGCTGATCACCGCCGAATATCTGTACAAGCACCACCCGCGCGCGGCGGAAGGCGAGCTCACACAGACGCGTTCGGCGATGGTCAATACCAACACGCTGGCCCAGATGGCCGAGCAGCTCGACCTCGGCAGTTACCTCTATTTGGGCAAGGGCATCGCCAAGGGCGGCGGCCGAAATCTGAAGTCGCTGCTCGCGAATGCATTTGAGGCAGTGCTCGGCGCCGTGTTCCTGGATGCCGGCTACGACGCCGCCTATCACTACTACCTCAACCGCTACCGATCGCTGCCGGCCCCGGCCCAGGACGAGAACTTCAAAGGCCGGCTGCAGCAGGTGGCGCAGGAGCGTTTCGGTTCGACCCCGTTCTATGACAGCGAGGGCGCGCGCGTCGGCACCCAGCGTGAGTACACGTCTGTGGTCTTCGCGGGCTCGGAACCCCTCGGGACCGGGCATGGAGCGACCAAGCAGGAGGCCGAGCAAGAAGCCGCGCGGGCGGCACTGCAAGGCCTTGGCGACGGTCTGGTCGCCACAACGGCGCCGAAGGCCGCCCGCACGCCTCGGCCGCGCAAGCGGCGCGCGCCCAGCTCGCGCACCGCTGCATCCCCGGACGAGGTCTCCGCGCCGGCTGCCGAGACGCTCACGATCGTTCCCGACCCCGAGCCCCTGCCGGCCGCCGAGCCGGAGGCGGCCCCAGAGCCCCCGGCCAGAAGCCGGCAGTTCGGAGAACCGCTCGAATAGCGGGCCCCTAGGGGCACATGTTGTGCCCGGGAGTCAGATGGGCCCTACATCTGCTACCTTGAGGTGGGACATGCAGCCAGAGATGCCA
>DMCH01000076.1:815-6820 GCA_003446775.1 Chloroflexota bacterium | reverse complement strand
TCTCGGCCGGCCCTCCGGCCGCATGTCCTGACTTGTTCCTGCGCTCGCTGAGCCTGCTGGGCTTCAAGACCTTCGCCCGGTCGACCGAGATCCGATTCGAAGGCGGAGTCACGGCGATCGTCGGGCCGAACGGCTCCGGCAAGACCAACATCGTCGACTCCATCAAGTGGGTCCTCGGGTCCGGGCAGGCGCGTGACCTCCGCGGCAAGAAGATGGAAGAGGTGATCTACGCCGGAGGGGAGCGTCGCTCGCGGGCCGCGTACGCCGAGGTGACCGTAGTCTTCGACAACACCGCGGGCCGGCTCCCGGTGGACTACCACGAGGTCGCGATCAAGCGGCGCATCGAGCGCGACGGCGAAAGCGACTACTTCCTCAACGGCACCCGCGTGCGCCGCCGCGACCTCATCCACATCCTCGCATCGACGGGTCTCACGGTCGACTCCTACGCGATCATCGACCAACACGACATCGAGACGATCGTCGTGTGCTCGCCCGCGGAACGGCGTGCACTGCTCGAAGAGGCAGCTCAGGTTCGTGGCGTGAAAGCGCGGCGCCAGGAGGCCGCTCAGCGGCTGACCGAGCTGGCCCAGAACCTGCTCCGCCTCGAGGACCTGCGCTCCGAGATCGAACCGCGCCTGGAGGTCGTCCGCGATCAAGCGACAGCGGCGCGAGAGGCGGCACAAGCGCAGGCGCGGCTGGAGCTGTTGCGCGGAAGCATTGTCTGGGAGGAGTGGCGCGAAGCTCGAGACGCCCACCGGCGGGCGTCGACGCAAGCGCAGTCACTGGAACGGCGCCTGATCGAGGCGCGCGAGCAGGCCCGATCAGCGGAGGCCGAGTTCGCCGGATGGCGCGTAGAGATGCAGGCCGCGCAGGACCGAAGGCTCAACCGCCAGACCACGCTGGGTCGGCTGCGGCTCGAGCTGGCCGCGGGTGAGCACTCGCTCGAGCTCGCCAAGGAGCGGGCCGAGAGCCATGCGGCGTTCGCGGAGGCCCTGCGTCGCGAAGACGCGGAACACCGCCGCCAGGCCGGCGTTGCCGAAGCGCTTCGCGAGCAACTGAACGACGAGCTCGTTCAGGCGGTGCGAGCGCTCGAGGCGGTGCCCCGCCTGGCGCCGGCAAACGAACCGGCGGATCCGACGCAGGCGCAGCATGCCCAGCGCGCGGCCGAGCAGGCTCTGCGCGCGGTTGCCATCGCCACGTCGTCGCTCGCCGGCCTGCGCACGAGGCGCGAGTTCCTCGAGCAGCAGGTCGGTCGATCGCGTGCGGGGGCAGAGTCAGCCCACGAGATTCCGGAGGCGGAATCAGCGCTCGCTTCAGAGAGGTCCGCGGCCCGAACGGCAGAATCCGCCGCCGTCACGATCGCCAGACTGCGATCCCAGCTCGAGGGTCTCGAATCGCTGCGACCAGGGACGGCGCCCGGCCTCATACGGCTGGGAGACGTCCTCACTGCGGAGCCTGGCTACGAGCGCGCGTTGTCGGCTGCGCTCGGTCCTCTGGCGGATGCCCTGGTGGCCGCTGACGAGGAGTCGGCCGTGAGCGCGGGAGAGATGAACCGGTCACAGCTCACGGTTCTCTACCCGGTCGCTGCCGCTCCTGAGCCAAAGGCAGGATCCATGTTTCGTCACGTTCGGATCCGCAAGGGTTTCGAGCTGGTGGCGCGCCGGCTCTTGGGGCATGTAGTGGTCGGTGTAGACGTGACGATCGCGGGCGTATATCGCGAACCGGGACTGATCCGCGCCGGAGCCGACCCGCGGGTCGAGATCGACGCGCGACGTGCGCGGCTGGAGCAGGAAATCGAGACTTTGGCGCCCGTCGCTGCGGGTGGCGACGTCGCTGCCAAGCGGATCAAAGAGGCCGAGGCCAGGCTCGACGACCTGCGGACGCACGCCGCCGGAGCGACAAGCCTGGAGGAGTCTGAGCGGCTGCTCGAAGCAGCGCGAGAGGCGGAGAGGATCGAAGCCGCCAAGGTGCCGGAGCTCGAGCGGCTGGCGGCAGAGGCAGAGAAAGTGGCTGCGGCCAAGGCCGCCGAGCTCGCCGCGGTGGCGACGCAGCGGGCGGCCTCGCGGCACGCCGAGCTGGAACGAGCGCGCTGGCACGATCGCGGCGAGGATCTGCGACGACAGCTCGGCGCCGTGGAGGAAGACCTCGCTCGCCATCGCCTGGTGGCGGAAGAGCGCAGCCGCCGGGTGGCCGAAGCAGAGAGCAGCGCCGCATTAGCGGCTGAGGTGTTGCCCCGCCTCGGTGCGGAGGCCGAATCGGCGACGAAACGCCTCGTCGAAGCGGAGCGCGAAGCACCTGGCGAAGAAGCCGAGATGGCGGAGGGCGCGCGGCGCCTGGTCGCCCTGGAAGAAGCGCGCATCGACGCCCGGCTCAAGGCCGGAACGCTGGAGGGCAACCTCGAGCTGGTGACGCGAGAGGCCGAGCTTCATGCAGCGCGCATGGAGGAGATCCGGCTGCGCATGCCGGACGGAGTTGCGCCTGAGGAGATTCCGGGCGGCAAGGCACGCGAGAAGGAGATGCGGGCGCTGGAGCGGCGCTTGCAGGAGATCGGGCCCACCAACGCGCTTGCCGAAGCCGAGTGCCGAGAGCTCGAGGAGCGGTTCGAAACGCTCCGCACCCAGCTGGACGACATCGCGGCCGCTCGCGGAGACCTCGAACAGCTCATCGCCAAGCTGCGCGAAGAAGAGGAGTCTCGCTACGAGGCGGTCTTCGGCGCGGTCGCGACCAACTTCCACGAATATTTTTCGCAGCTTGCGCCCGGCGGACGGGCCACGCTGCGCCACGCCGACGGCGCCGAAGGTCCGCGGTCTGGGGTCGAGATTCTCGTCCAGCCGCCACGCAAGCGACTTCAGAACGTGACGCTGCTCTCGTCGGGCGAGAGGTCGCTCGCCGCCCTCGCCCTGGTGCTGGCACTCGATGAGGTCAACCCGAGCCCGTTCACCATCCTCGATGAAGTAGACGCCGCCCTCGACGATGCGAACGTGGGGCGTTTCGGAGAGATGGTGGCGCGCCTCGGCGCCGAGCGACAGTTTCTCGTCATCACGCACAACCACGTGACGATGTCGCACGCGTCGACGCTGTACGGCATCCACCTCGACGAGAGCGGCGCCTCCCACATCGTTTCGGTCCGCCTGGAAGACATCCGAAAGCCCGCCACGGCACAAGGGGCGTTGCCAGGCAATCGCGCGGCCCAGGCCGGCTGATCCATCCGGTCGTGAGCGTCTGGAGCCGCGTGAGCGGACGCACGAGGAAGGTTCTCGCCGCCGGCATGCGTGCGCTCAGCCCGCCGCTGGCGGGCGGGTATTACGAAGAGCTCGAAGACCTGTTGGTCTCCGCCGACATGGGCCCGGCGATGGCTGCGCGCCTGGCTGCCGCAGTGCGCGTCCGCGCCCCGCGTACGAGCGAAGAGGCCGAGTCGGCCCTCAGCGAGGCTGCTTTGGCCGCGATGTCGAAACGACCTCGCGAGCTCGATCTGAGCGGCTCGCCCGCATGCATTCTCCTGTACGGAATCAACGGCGCCGGGAAGACGACGACGATCGGCAAGCTCGCCCATCGCCTCCGCACTCAGGGGCGGAATCCGCTCGTGGTGGCGGCGGACACGTACCGCGCCGCCGGCATCGAGCAGATGCTGGCGTGGGCTGAGCGCGCGGGGGCGGCCAGCTTTGCCGGGAAGCCGGGTGCGGACCCTGCCGCCGTGGTCTTCGACGGCGTGCGCCACGCGCGCAGCCGTGGGAACGACGTGGTCCTCGTCGATACCGCCGGCCGCTTGCAGACGCAGCGCAACCTGCTCGAGGAGCTCGCGAAGGTAGGTCGCGTCACGACCAAGGCGCGCGATGGCGGCGCCTATGAGTCGCTGCTGGTGCTCGACGCCGTCCTCGGGCTGTCGAGCCTCGCGCAAGCCCGTGCGTTCCACAAAGCGATCCCCATTACCGGGCTCGTCCTGGCCAAGCTCGACGGCAGCGCCAAGGGCGGCGCGGTGATTGCGATCGAAAATGAGCTCGACGTCCCGGTCAAGCTGGCGGGAGTGGGGGAGGGCATCGACGACCTGGAGCCCTTCGACCCTGAAGCCTTCGTGCGCTCATGGTTTGAGGACTAGGTCAGCGAACTCATCCTGTCTACTTGCTCTTGCCGCCCGGAGCGCCTTTACCAACCCAATCGATCAAGTTCGGGTCAGGGCGCGGCATCGGAGCCGGTTTTGGTACGGGAACCGGCTTCGGTGCGGGTGTCGACGACGACTCGCTCATGTTCTCGATCTTACCCCTACAACGACTCCACCAAGCGGCCGGCAAGAGCGACTACGGCAACAACTGCCAATGTGAACACCAGGTGGTTGAGTCGCTGTCCTTTTAGATGATGCTTCGATTTGTTGAAGTCAATCGCATCGAGGAGCACGGGTAGCGCTCGCCACCTCATCTCCTCCGGTCCCATTTTTTGCTCTGCGTATCCGGCATATGTACGCGCTTTGGGGGCATCCTGGTATTGGTCGTCATACACGAAGGCCCTGAGACCCTGAACGACGCCGACGATCAGCCAGCCGCACAGAACGATCTCGAGGACTCTCGGAAGCTGGGCACTGATCACGGCGGCGGCCGCGACACCGAGTGCAGCGATGGCGACGGCGATTTTTCGGTCCAGGTCATCAATCGAGCGCAGAACGGCTTCGTTCTTTGTGCTTGCTACGAGGTAGGCGAGTTCGGCGCCTTGCGGTGGCGGCGAGGCCACGGCTGCCGGCCCAGCCTGAACCGCCGCCACGTTCTTGGCCGAGGTCTCATCCCTCAATGTGGGGTGTAAATCTAGGCGGCGGACAAGCCAATGTCACCTGGCTTTACCTCTTGGCCGCGCGGACAAGACAGCTACATTGCAAGCTCGATGTCAATCGCCGACCCTCACTGCCACACGCTCGCGTCTGACGGCATGGTGACGCCGGCGCAGCTCGTCGACGCCGCGGTGAAGGCGGGCCTCGACCTGATCGCGATCACCGACCACGACACGATGGCCTCGGCTCGCGAGGTCAAGGAGCGAGGCGAAGCCGCGGGACTCGCCATCGTGATGGGGCAGGAGACGACCACCGCGTGGCCAGCGCAGACACACATCCTCGGCTGGTTCCTCGAGAAGCCGATCAAGCGGTCGATGTCGGTTGAGGACACCGTGAAGGCGATTCGGGACCAGGGCGGGCTCGTGATCATTCCCCATCCGTTCATGCCCACATATTTCGCCTCGATCCAGCCGGAAATGCTGCGCCGTCTCATCGACAACGAGCCGGTCGACGGCATCGAAGTCCTGTACACGGCACCAACCGGCGCACGGCGGCGGCTCTTGCTCGATGCATTCATTGACGCCAATCGGGAGCGGCTCGGAGCGTTGATTGGCTCCAGCGACTGCCACTTCGGAAGCCACGACATTGCGCAGGTCGTGACCGCCTACGAGCGCGACTTCCGGACCGCCATCCTCGAGTGCACGACCACGCCGCGCCGCGGTCCCGGGAAGCTAAGCGTGCCCAGAGGCATGTTTTGGCGCCAGCAGTGGCGCGCCCTGGTCGACCTACCGGTAAGGCGGCTCCGCGGTCAGATTTAGTGCTGAAGCGAATCGCTGGCGCCAAACGAGCGTAATTCCAGCCTTGATAGGGTCCCGTTGGCGCCAAACGTGCGGAAAAGCGCCCTAGGTCGGGCGGTCCTCGACGCCGAGGCCGAACATCGCCTCTAGGTCGTGAGCCGAGAACTGCTGAAACGCGACCATCGTCTGAGTACGCTCGATGCCCTCGAGCTTGGTCAGCCTCTGGGTGACCACATCGGCGAGCTGTTCGTGCTCGCGCACCCGAACGATGGCCACGAAATCCCACTCGCCCGTGACCGTGTACACCTCAGACACGCCCGGCACATCGGCCAGCTTCGGCCCGAGGCTCGTCAGGCCTGCGCGCGTCGATTTGACGAGCAGGACAGCGGTCAGCATCTGTGTCAGGTCGCCTCGATGGGCGCCATCGCGCCGGTGGCCTCGCCGTACGCCCA
>DMCH01000076.1:0-458 GCA_003446775.1 Chloroflexota bacterium | reverse complement strand
GTCCGGTGGTCGTTGCCATGGTGCAATGCCTGGATCAGCACCACTCCGCTGTGCAGCATGAAGCGCTGGTCCTGATACTTCGCCTCGTGCGCCTCGTCGGGCGTGATGCGCGGCGCAATCTCGATCAGCTTGTCACCGCTTCGGACCGCATGCTCGCGCAGGGCCGCGATGCCCGGGAAAACATCATCCCGCTCGTTGATCGGCGGCTCACCGCCGCCCAGCCGCTTGATGTAGCGCTGCTCCGCGGCCAGCATATGAAAGAACGTCGCCGCGATGGTCCCGTAGGTTCCAGGTGAGGTCATCTGAAGCTGCTCTTCCGAGAAGCCGCCGCACACGTCGATCAGATGGAGGTTGGCCCACTTGTTATAGAGGAACGCCTCGACCAGTAAAGGCTTCATGGGCGAAATGCTAATACTTGCTAGACTGTCAAGGCATGCGCCTTGACACCCTGACGGCTA
>DMCH01000155.1:8284-8703 GCA_003446775.1 Chloroflexota bacterium | reverse complement strand
AGCGTGCGCGGCATCATCGGCCGGCGGCTGGAGAGGCTGAGCGAGCCTGCGCAACGCATGCTGGTCGCGGCGGCGGTCATCGGGCGCGACTTCGACATCGCTTTGCTCGAAGCCTTCGGAGAGCTGTCAGGCCACGAGCTGCGCGATGCGATCGACGAAGCGACCCGAAGCCATTTCCTGAGGACGGCGGGGGCCGATCGATTCCGATTCAGCCACGACCTCGTCCGCCAGCGAGTGCTCGCCGCGCTGCCGCTGCCGCGCCTGCAGGCATACCACCTTGCTGTCGCCGATACGCTCGAGCGCAGCTACGGCAAGAGCGCGAACGAGCGGGCGGCCGAGATCGCCTACCACCTGTATCAGGCGGGCACGTCCGCGGACGCAGTCCGGACGTCGAGTTACCTCGCGATCGCGGCCACGAA
>DMCH01000155.1:570-8096 GCA_003446775.1 Chloroflexota bacterium | reverse complement strand
GCGCTGGCGCTGCGGGGCCAGGCGTTCTGGGGCCTGGGGCGCAACAACGACGCGAAGGCGGCGTGGAATGGCGCGCTCGGGCGCTACGAGGAGCTCGGCGATACGAAAGCCGTGGCGGGAATCCACGCGCGCCTGCACGGGATCGGCGCCGACGGCGCAGTGGCGGAGCGGCCCAAGGCGCACGAGCGCCGGCACGATGAGCGGGCAGCGCCCGAGCCAGAGCCGGTCGAGCCGGTCGAGCCCGAGCCGGCGGAACGCTAGCTAGACGCTCAGCCGGTGAGCCTCGATCCTGGCGGCACCGGTCCATAGTCGGCGGGGTCGCCGATGATGGTCGGCAGCTGGCCGCCAAAACTTAGCGTGTAGGCAATCACCCCACCGGTCTCGTCGGTACGAAACGCAGTTGCTTTGACCACGCTGATCGACGCGGCCGGGGTATAGATAAGTCCGATGAAGGCCGAGTCGGTGGCGGCCCCGAGGGAGTTGCCGCAGGTATTTGCGGGTGGGTATGCTGCGCCCGGCTCGTACAGGACAATCCAGTCGTACTGGTAGCCGCTGAAGATCACGTTGTCGCCACCACTGGTGTCGTTGAGACACCCGCCGCTTGGAATGTAGGAAACGACGGCGCCTGGGGTGATCGGACCCGGACAGGCCGTGAGCGCTCCGCCGGTGGTATCGCACTGGTTCTCGTTGGCTCGATCGCCATGGGGTGGGGCGGCGCGGTTTGCATTTTCGTTCGGCAGGTTCTGCCGCAGGGGCGCCGTCTCGCCGTCGGGCGGATAGGAGTCGATAAACCCGGGCGCGATGGAAATGTTGGGAGCAAATGGTGATGCGAGGTCGCTTCCATCGAGCGTGATGGATTCGTTACCCAGGCTGCACAGGGGGCTCGAAGAGAAATCGGGGCAATAGCCGATGGTGTTGTTATTGAGCGGAGTTCCCGCCACGGTGAGCGTCTTGGCCAGGCCGAAGGGCCCGCTGCACGACCCGCTGGGGCCTGCGTAAATGTTGTAGGCGCTCGCCCCCGGCACGTTGCTGACCACGACGCGGACGTTCTGGCTGCTGCCGGTGATCTTCGCCGTGTAGCAGATCGAGGGGGCGCTCTCGCGCACGTAAGATAGCCCGCCGTACATGGCGGTACGGGTCGACGTCAGCACGAACGACCAGGTGCCTACCGGGACGTCCTTGGGGCCGGAGATCACGGTCACCTGGGCCGAGCCCGCGCAGTTGACGCTATTCGTGTTCCAGAACTGATGGCCCGCAAGCTGAGTGTTGTTGGCGTAGTTGGGTTCGTCGGGCGGCTTCAGCTCGTTGGAGACGAAGTCGCTGTTGTTCGTGTAACCGGCCTGCCAGTCGTAAACGCCGCCGGGCAGGAAGTAGCACACATGGGTTGTGAACAGGGGATCGGGAGTGTAGATCCCGGGCGTGAGAATCACGTTGGTGCCTGGTGCGCTCTGCGCGCCACCAAGGATCGGCGGCGGAGGGTAGCGAGGATCGACGAAGTTGTAGCCCGGCTTCGTCGTGCCGGCCACGTCGGGAAACGTGCACGGGGTCGCGAGGCCGCTGGGATAGCACAACGTAGTGACGCCAGGAACCGAAGACTGGCAGCGAGCGTAAACGTCACCAGTAACCAGGGCCGATCCAGCAAGGGAGATCGTCCCGCTCGAGACCACGTCACCCACCACGGACAACGTGGCGCTGGTGGTGGTGGTGATCGCGTTGCCCGCCATGCCTCCACACCCCGCCTGGCTCAGGGCCGCGATCGTGGGCCTGTACAGCAGGTTGTTCACGCCCGAAGACGCCACCGCCGACAGCCGGGGGATCGTCCCATTGGTCAGGATGCGCGCGAACGCGAGCGCGAGAGACCTGGAGGCGGTGATGGTGAACTGCGTGCCGGCCGGACCGAGCGCCGTCACGATCTGAGTCAGCACGGTCCCATCGGCGTACCCCGTGCAGGTGATGGTCCGCGGGTTGTGGGTCGCGTCCGGCGCCGCATAGCCGGGGCATGAAGGGGCGTTGTAAAGCCGCACATTGGTGCCGAAGCTGGCCGTCGCCGCCTGCTCCGCGAGGATGTAACTGCCCGTTTGCTGAAGGTTGTCTCCTGCCGCCAGCGCGGCCGCGTCGACGGCAGCCTGGAGGTCACGACGCAGCGCATAGGCGCGCGACCCGTCGATCGCGAGCGCCGCCATACCCACCACGACCGCCAGCATGATGGCGATCAGGACGATCGCCTGGCCTCGCTGAAATCGCGGAGGGGACAGAAGTCCCCCCCGCGGACCCACCCCTCTCCTCGACCACGCTGGGTGGCGTCTGGAAGCTGCACGCCTGGGAGACGGCCGGAATAAATCCGGCCTTAGGCTCCACTTGGCATTGGCCTGGAAAAGTGTCATCAATACTCCGTCTTGAAGATGGCCGTGGCAGTGATGACGATGTGATTGGCCGTGGCCTGCGCTACCACCGGCGTGATGAGGATCAGGTTGAAACGGATCGTCACCTGCAACGGGGCGTTGCGGGCAGCGGGATTTATCGCGCTGCACGAACCGGTGGCGGCGGCCGAGTACTCGCCGCCGGGCGCATTCATCGGCGGATTGGCCTCGATCGTGGACGGCGGGGTTGGCTCGGTCACATAGACCCAGGCCGTGTTGTCCGGCGGCGTCGCGCTGCTGATCGGCCCTTGCGGACACGGCTCCGAAGCCTGGATGCCCGCCAGCTGGGATACGACGGTGGTCAACACGTCTGCATTCGTAGGCAGTCGGTCGGGCGCCTGCACCGCGGTGCGAGCCCCCTCGCGAGCGGCATGGCCCATCGTGTCGTAGTAAAAGACCGCCCGCCCGATGTCGACGATGCCGAAAAGCAGCAGCAAGAGCACCGGTGAGATGAGCGCGAACTCGATCAGGGCCTGGGACTTCTGGCCGGAGAATTTCGGCAGGCGTGATCTCACGGGCCCTGCACCGTGATGTGCTCGTTGGCAGCCATGTGGAAGGTGCCGAACTGGGCGCTGATCAACGGGGTCAGCGGCCCATAGGAGTAAAGGACGATCACGTTGAGGTCCTGCAGGCTCTGGTTCAGGGGAGGGCTGGTGAAGTCGAGCCCCGGGGTGTTGTCGTAGCAGATGTAGAGCCAGACCTGGTTCGCACTCGCGGGGTAGGCGGAGGCGGCATAGGGTGGGTTGTGGTAGGCGTTGCCATCGGTCGGGGCCGGGCAGGTCGTGCCCGGGTTCTTGAGGGTCGAGGCCGGCAGCGAGCTCGCCGTCAGGGCGGCGTCGACCACCCCCTGGATCTGCCCGTCAGTCAGGAATGTGCGGGCCAGGTTGGGCGCATCGAACCGGGCGCCGTGGCGGGCTCCCTCGCGGGCCGCACTCGAGAGAACCTCCGACACCGCGACGGCTCGACCGATGTCGATCAGCCCGCCGATGATCAGCATCAAGACCACGGACGACAGGGCAAACTCCACCATCGACTGCCCAGACTGGCGCTTCCTGGCAGGGCGCGAAGCGGGACTTAACTGTGACGGCACCGCGGATATCTTGCCTATGATGGGTCGGCCTTGAGCACTTTTAGAGCCCTGACCTCCAGGCGCCCGTTCACCCTCCTCGGAATTGTTCTGGCCCTGGTCGTGATCGGGGCCTTCGTGCTCGTGGCCCTGAACGCCGGCACGACAAGCAACGTTCCATACCAGTCGGTGGTCGTCGCCACGAAGGATCTGGCGCCCCGCCTGCCGATCGACGCCGCCTCGCTCGATGTCAGGAGGATCCCGGTCGCCTCCAACTATCCACAGGTCTTCTTTACCAAGGTCACAGACGTCCAGGGCATGATCCCTCTGGTAACGATCCTGTCAGGGCAAGCGGTCACTTCCAACGTGGTCGTCCAGGCGAGCCAGGCGCTTGGCTCGCAGTCGGAGTATCTGCCCATCCCGTCGGGCTTCGTGGCGCTGACCATCCCCACCAGCGAGCAGCAAGGTGTGGCCGGTTTCATCCAGCCGGGCGATTACATCGCGGTGATCGCGACCGTATCGACTGCCGGCCACGTCGCCTCGCTGACGATTTTCACCAACCTGCACGTCATCCGTGTCGGTGCGAACAGCTCGAGCGGCAGCTCGTCAGGGGCCAGCAGCCTCACCGTCGTCGTCACCCAGTGCCAGGCGGAGGTCATCACCTGGTTCCTGCAGTACGCGGCGATGAAGTATTCGCTCGAGTCGTTCCATGACTATCTGCAGCCCGACAACACGACCAAGGATCCGGGTTGCCCCAGCATCGACTCAGCCAAAGGGGTCACGCTGCCGATCATCCAGAAGGCGTACCCGACGCTTTTCTAGAAGCTGAACGATGGACCTCACCAGCCTCCTGGCGGTAGCGGTGCCCATGGCGGCGGCAATCGCCGTGTTCTTCTGGAGCCTCGACCGCATCCGCAAGGAGCGCACGCGCGCTGACGACATCCAGCCCGCTCCTCGGGCGACGCCAAGAGAGCTCGTAGAGAGGCTCCTTCGCCCGGCGGCCGATAGCCTGAGCCTGAGGCGAAGCGTCCGCGGCCGTCCCACGCTGACCGAAGATCTCGCGCGCGCCGGGCTCAACATCACGCCGGCGGAGTACCTCATGATCCGGATCGGCGCCGTGGCGCTGGGGGCTCTGATCGGCCTGCTCCGCTTCGGCATCTCCTTCGGTCCGATCGTGATCGCTGCGGTGGGCTTCGTGATCCCGCCACTGGTCGTCGGCTACCTGCAGCGGCGCCGCCAGAACATGTTCAACGAGCAGCTGACCGGGATGCTGCAGCTGCTTTCCAACTCCCTGAAGACCGGGTATGCGATCGACCGAGCCCTCGAGACCGTGGCCACCAAGTCACAGCCACCGGTCTCCACAGAGTTCGAGCGGGTGGCCACCGAGATCACGCTCGGTACCTCTGTGGAGGACGCGCTCAGCGCGATGCTTTTGCGGATCAACAGCGCGGACCTCGAGTTCATCGTCACCGCGATTCTTCTGCACACCCGAGTCGGAGGCAACCTCGCCGAGGTGCTCGACAACATCTCCGACACCCTTCGCGACCGCATCCAGACCAAGCGCGACATGAGCGTGCTCACGGCCCAGTCGAGGGCATCCGCCTCCATCATCACCGGATTGCCGATTCTCCTCGGGCTGGGCCTTTATGTGTTCGTCCCGGGCTACTTTGCCCCGATGACCAGCACGTTTGTGGGGTACGTCCTGCTTGCTGTCGCGGGCCTGCTGATCCTGATCGGCAACATCATCATCCGGCGCATGACCGCGTTGCAAGCATGACCAGTCCATTCCTCATCGCGATCACTGCGGGCGTCATCTGCGCGATCGTGGTCGTCGCTTATTTCGTCGCCATCGATCAGACCAAGCCCGTCGCCGCCACCAACGGCGCGTGGGCGCCACCCCCCGTGCGCACGACGTGGATCAAGCGGCTCGAGGCGCTGGCCCGGCCTCTCGCCTCACGCATGCCCGCTCACGAGACAGCGCCATTGCGCCAGAAGCTGAGCCGCGCTGGTGACCCCGGCGGCCTCACCCCGGCCGGGTTCCAGGCGGTTCGGTATGGCGTGGCGGCGCTATTCGCCATCATCGGGCTCATCCTCGGGCTACTTATCAGCCTGCCCATCCCAACGCTGGTGGTGGCGCCGGCGGCGGGCGCTGTCGCGGCCTTCGTCGGCTACTGGACGCCCAGGCTGTGGCTCGAGCAGCGGATCTCACAGCGGCGCCATCAGATCGAGCGCTCGCTGGCGGAGGCCACGGACCTGCTGACCCTCGTAGTCGAGTCGGGGATGAGCCTCGACGAGGGTCTGCTCAGCATCACCGAACGGTTCCACAACGCGCTGGGCGACGAGATCGGCAAGGTGCTGCGCGAGATCAGGCTCGGCCGGCCTCGTATGGCCGCGCTCGAGCACATGGCCGAGACGACCGGTGTCGCCGATCTCCATCACCTCATCGAATCGATCGTGCAGTCAGACCAGATGGGTGTACCGATCGCGCGGCTTTTGAGGGTGCAGGCGATGGAGATGCGCCGGCGCCAGCGCCAGACCGCGCAGGAGCGGGCCGCGTCAGCGTCGTCCCGAATGGTCTTCCCGATGGTGGGCTGTATCTTCCCGGTGCTCTGGATCGTACTCCTCGGTCCGGCGATCATCCAGATCCTGAAATCCCTGCATTAGGAACGGTCGGACGCCGGGCCTAGATGATCTGGACAGATGTCCCCCGCCGCGGACCCACCCCTCTCCTCGGCCACGCTGGGTGGCGCTTGGAAGGTGGCGCGCAGGAAGACGGCCGGAGTAAATCCGGCCTAAGGCTCCACTCTTGTCTATCTAAATGATCTGGGCGTAGCGGTCGAAAACTTCTCGGAGGTCGCCCGGCGGCTCCACCCGATGCTTTTTCATCGTCTCGAACAGGCTGAGGATGTGCCTGACGCCCGCCAGCGTGACCCCCTTTTCGCGAGTCAGATGCTGGATGACCTGGACCTTGCTGATGTCCCGCTGCGAATAGCGGCGCCGGTTGGTGGAGGTGCGGTAAGGCTCGATGAGGCCGGCGTCCTCATAAAGCATGAGCGTGCGAGGGTGGGTCTCCAGGATCTCTGCCGCCACGCTGATCGTGTAAAGCGGCTTGTCGAGATCGCCGAACGACGGCTGAGGGCCACGGGAGCTGCCTCGACCGCTCACGGGGTGTGCCATGGCCCACCAATCCTAGTGCGGTTAGCCGGCTTTTCTACGCCGTTTATCCGCCCTGCCCCAGAGACTCTCGAAAGCGCGGAGGGGACAGATGTCCCCTCCGCGAACCGACCCCTCTCCTCGGCCACGCTGGGTGGCGTTTGGAAGGTGGCGCGCTGGGTGACGGCCGGAATAAATCCGGCCTAAGGCTCCACTTGGCTTGGTCTGAATGTTTTGGCTAGCCGGCTTTTCTACGCCGTTTATCCGCCCTGCCCCAGAGACTTTCCAGGTCGTAGTACGAGCGCTCGCCAGGCAGGAAAACGTGGGCCAGCACGGAGTCGAAGTCGAGCAGGATCCAAGTGGCGTCGTCGTACCCGTCCACTGCTATCGGCCTGAGCTGGCGGTCCTTGGCCGCATCGACCATCCCGTCGGCGATCGCGCGCACCTGACGGTCGGTCTCCCCTTCGCAGACGACGAAGTAGTCGGCAATCGAGGTCTTGTCGCGGACGTCGATGACCACGGCGTCCCATGCCTTCTTGTCGACCGCCGCGCCTCGCAACAGCCGCGCCAGCTGCAGGGGCGTCGGTTCTCGTGAGATCCGGGGCAATTTATTCAGCGTACAGGTGATGGGTTGCGATGTATCGCTCGACCGCGGGCGGCACCTTGCCCACGATCGAACGTCCACCTTTGACGTCCCCCCGGATCACGCTGGCCGACACATCGGGGGTGCGGTCCAGGCAGACGATCACCCCGTCGCCGTCGAGGCCCGCCGCCTCGAGGTCCGCTGGTCGTGGCGACCCGCTGCCAGGGCGCGCAACGACCACGATCGTCGCCAGCTCTCGAACCTTTTCGGGCTGGTGCCACGTGCTGAACAGCCTGGCCGCGTC
>DMCH01000155.1:0-250 GCA_003446775.1 Chloroflexota bacterium | reverse complement strand
GACACTCCCGGGCGACGCAGCTCGAAGTCCGAAACGGCGAAGCGCGCGTCATCGGAGGTGGCCATGCGGGTCATCTCGAGCCGGTGCTCCGCGCTCGCGGCCGCCGAGGGCCGATGAGGCGGCTGGCCGCTGGGCATGAAGAGGACGCGGTCGAGGCGCGCGCATTCGATCGCCGCCTTCGCGGCCGCAAGGTGCGGGACGTGGATGGGGTCGAACGTACCTGCCAGCACTCCGATGCGTCCATCCGTTG
>DMCH01000152.1:6119-17881 GCA_003446775.1 Chloroflexota bacterium | reverse complement strand
CGCGGCTTCATTAGATGAAAGAATTCGCCTCCCCACGGAGTGGGGAGGTCGGCGCGCGCAGCGCGCCGGGTGGGGAGAAGGGAGCTTGCTTCTCGCCTCCCCACGCAGTGGGGAGGTCGGCGCGCGCAGCGCGCCGGGTGGGGAGAAACGAATCCAGTTCAGCCGTCGTTCAGCCGGTCGATAAGCCGCCGCAGCCGCCCGAAGTGGCTGCGATCGAACTGAAGCCGAAGCCGCGGAAGGTCCGGTACGTCGCCGTCCTGGCGCTCGCCGCTGGAGGCAGTGGTGCGCTCGATGGGGCCACGTAGGATGTCGGCGAACTCCTGGCTCAGCTGCGCGATCCTGGCATCGGGGATTTCGGTGTTCAGCCTCAGGACGAGCTTGCCGTCGACATAGCGCTGCGAGTGATATACGCGATAGAAGCGCTTGATGTGGTCGACGGCGTCGTCCAGCGATTCCGTCAGGTGGTAGAGCTCGAGGTCCTCGGGATCGACGTAGCCGCGCGTCAGGAGCCCTGCCTTTAGCGTCCGGTCGATCTCGGCCCAGTAGCCGTCTCCCTCGGCCTCGAGCATCACGATCGGATGCAGGTCGCTCTTGCCCGTCTGGCTCAGCGTCAGGAGCTCGAACAGCTCGTCCAACGTGCCGAACCCGCCCGGAAAGAGGACGAACGCTTCGGCCTCCTTGATGAACATGAGCTTTCGCGTGAAGAAGTACTTGAAGTTGATCAGCTTGGGGTCTGAGGCGATGAACGGGTTGGGCTTGGCTTCGAATGGGAGCACGATGTTGACGCCGAACGAGCTCTCCTGCCCGGCTCCCTCGTTGGCCGCGCTCATGATGCCGGGCCCCGCGCCGGTCACCACCATCCAGCCGGCTTCGGCCATGCGCCGTCCGAACTCCTTGGCCAGCAGATAGTTCGGATCGCCCGGGGGCGTACGCGCGGAACCGAAGACGCTCACCTTCTTGCGGTCCCGGTATTTCGAGAAGACGTTGAACGCGTATCGCATCTCCTTGATGGATGAGTTGATGAGCTTGCGATCGAGGCGGCTCAGGGGCTCGCCCGCCATGCGGATCGCGGTCACCAGCAGCTCATAGGTCGAGCGGGCGTCGACCGGGGCGAGCTCGAGCTCGTCGACCAGCGCGGTCAGCCTGCGATCGATGTCCGCGTCGCCGGTCGAGTACAGCTTTCGGCTGCCAGTTCCTGAACGTCTTGGTGGTTTGGTGGGTTTAGGCAATGCAGTACCCGGATATCATTCACGCTTCACCTCCCCACCACGTGGGGAGGTCGGCGCGCGCAGCGCGCCGGGTGGGGAGTAGCGGTTGCCCATACGGTACGTAGCATTCGACGGCGACGACACGCTGTGGCACAACGAGACACGCTTCCATCTCACCCAGACCGCCCTTCGGGACCTTCTTCGCCGTCACGTTCCCGACGCTGACGTCGACAGCCACCTGGCCGAGGTCGAGCTGCGCAACCTTCGGCTGTACGGCTACGGCGTCAAGGCTTTCACGCTTTCGATGCTCGAGACCGCGATCCAGGTCACGGGCGGCCGCATCCCCGCCGCCGACCTCGAGGTGATTCTCGGCTGGGGCAAGCAGATGCTCGGCGAGCCGACTGAGCTCCTCGAAGGGGTGGAAGAAGCGCTCCGGGAGGTGAGCGACCGCTACGAGCTGCTCCTGATCACCAAGGGCGACCTGTTCGACCAGGAGAGCAAGCTGGCGCGCTCAGGGCTCGCGGAGATGTTCGCCGGGGTCGAGATCCTGAGCGAGAAAAACGTCCATGCCTACCGCTCCGTGCTGCGACGTCGCCACATCGAGCCCGAGGAGTTCGTCATGGTCGGCAACTCGCTGCGCTCGGACATCGCCCCGGTAGTCGAGCTCGGCGCGCTTGGTGTGCACATCCCCTACCCGCTCACGTGGCATCACGAACAAATCCCCGAGGACGCAATGCCGCGCGAAGGGTGGCGCCGCCTGGCGAGCATCTCCGAGCTCGCCGCGCTGCTCGACTCGCTCGACCAAACTTCCGCGCTCGGCGCCTGAACTTGGCTGTTTCGTCTCCTTCCAAGTTCGCTTAGACTCCCGTTCGACGCGCAACCACCGCGAAGGACCTGAGGTGTCTCGCATGAAGTCATTTGGGGGCCGGCGTTTCTCTACATGCTGAACGTGGCCGTGCGAGCCCGTGTCCATGAACGGGCCCTCATAAGGTGACTTCCGGGTTCCCCGCCACCGCCGACGCCGCGCGAGCACCGGTTCCCAAGCTGGAGATGCGCGGCATCACGAAGCGGTATCCCGGGGTGACCGCCAACGACCACATCGACCTTGACTTGCAGCCGGGCGAAATCCACGCCTTGTTGGGCGAGAACGGCGCCGGCAAGACCACGCTCATGAACATCCTGTACGGCCTGGCTGTCCCAGATGAAGGCCAGATCCTCATCGACGGGACGCCCGTCCGCATCGCCGGGCCCTCCGATGCGATCGCTCGAGGCATCGAGATGGTGCACCAGCATTTCATGCTGATCCCGGTTCTGTCCGTGGCCGAAAACGTCGTCCTCGGCGCGGAAACGATGGCGAATCCGATTTTTCTCGATCTCCGCGAGGCAAGCCGCCGCATCCGGAAGCTCGCTGGGAAATTCGGGTTTGAGCTCGACCCGGATGCCAAGGTCCAATCCCTGTCAGTCGGCCAGCAGCAGCGTGTCGAGATTCTCAAGATGCTCTATCGCGACGCTCAGATCCTGGTTCTCGATGAGCCGACCGCAGTGCTCACACCGAGCGAGACCGAGGAGATCTTCGTGCTCCTGCGCAATCTTGCGAAGGACGGCCGCTCGATCATCTTCATCAGCCACAAGCTCCAGGAAGTCCTCGAGATCGCTGACCGCATCACTGTGATTCGACGAGGACGAGTGATCGGGGAGCGGATTCCGGCGAAGACGAACGCGAAGGAGCTGGCAGAGCTCATGGTCGGCCGCGCGGTCCTGCTGACGATCGACAGAGGGCAGTCGCATCCGACCGACGTGCGGCTCAAGGTCGAGGGCCTCCGCGTCCGGGACGACCGAGGCGGCGAGGTCGTGCGAGGAGTGGACCTGGAAATTCGCGGTGGTGAGATCCTTGGTATTGCCGGAGTCGCAGGCAACGGCCAGGACGAGTTGGTGGAGGCGCTGGTTGGACTCCGAAAGGTCGCTTCGGGTCGCGTCTCGCTGGCCGGGCGCGACGTCACTGGCGCGTCACCGCGCACGATCAATGAGGCGAACGTGGGTTACGTGCCGGGCGACCGGCAGCGATTCGGACTCATCCTGCCGTTTCCCCTGACCGACAACCTTGTGCTGACGAGCTACTACAAGCCGCCGTTTGCCCACGGCCTCATCCGAGACGAAGGCGCCATCCTCGCCGCGGCGCGCGATCGGATTCGCGAGTACGACGTCCGAACTCCTTCACCGCTGGTGCCCGCCCAGACCCTTTCTGGGGGCAACCAGCAGAAGCTGATCGTGGCTCGGGAGTTCGTTGGGGACACCACGCTGCTGGTGCTCGACCAGCCGACCCGAGGCCTCGATGTCGGCAGCATCGAGTTCATCCACAAGCGAATCATCGAAAAACGCAACGTGGGCGCGGCGGTGCTACTTGTCTCGGCCGAGCTGGACGAAGTAATGGAGCTGTCCGATCGGATCGCGGTGATGTACCGCGGCAAGCTGGTGGCGTTCCTGGACGGGCGGACTGCGGACAAGTATCAGGTCGGGCTGCTGATGGCAACCGGTGAGGGCGGATCGGGAGTGGCGGACGCAACGGGGTCGGCGTCATGAGTCGACCGAGCGAGGGGCGCTCGCCGGTTGCCTCCATCGTCTCCAGCGTTTGGTCGCTCATCGCGGTGCCACTACTTGCGGTTTTGATGGCCCTTGTCGTTGGTGCTGTGGTCATCGTGTTGTCGAGCGTGCTCGTGCTCAAGAATCCGTTCGACCCCACGCTGCCACTCACGGCATACAGCGCCCTGGCCCTTGGCGCCTTTGGGTCCTACGACTCGGTAGTCTCGACACTCGTCCTCACCACTCCACTGCTCTTGGCGGGACTCGGCGTAGGCATCGGTTTCAGGGCAGGCCTCTTCAACATCGGGGCTCAGGGCCAGTTCCTCATGGGCGCTGTGGGATCGGTTGCCGTGGCGGTCTGGTTTGCACATACGCCAGCGGTCATCGCCATCATCGCTGCCCTGCTCGGCGGGATGATCGCGGGTGCGGCATGGGGCTTTGTGCCCGGGCTGCTGAAGGCGACCTCTGGGGCGCACGAGGTCGTGACCACGATCATGATGAATTACATCGCCCTGGCGGTCCTTGCCTGGATTGTGATCGGACCGCTACGCCAACCTGGTTCTGTCTCGCCGGCCACGCCCAGCGTTGGAGTCGCCGCCCTTCCAATCGTGCTGGATCGGTCTGGGCACATCGGCATTTTCATCGCGTTCTTGGCGGTGCCGATTGCCTGGTTCCTGTTGTTCCGCACCACCCGCGGCTTCGAGATTCGCGCCGTGGGCGCCAACCCTGATGCCGCGCGATACGCGGGCGTGAAGCCTCGACGGCTGATCGTGTTGACGATGAGCATCGCCGGCATGCTGGCCGGGTTGGCCGGCGCCACCACGATCCTTGGCGTCACCCACCAGATGAATACGACGTTCAGCACGTCGGTCGGTTTCGATTCGATCACGGTCGCCCTCCTGGGACGATCCAATCCGATCGGGGTCATGGTCGCGGCCCTTCTTTTTGGAGCCATGCGTGCCGGCGCGGGCCCG
This sequence comes from Chloroflexota bacterium, assembly GCA_003446775.1. Lineage (GTDB taxonomy): Bacteria > Chloroflexota > Dormibacteria > Dormibacterales > Dormibacteraceae > UBA10449. The sequence goes on along the minus strand of DMCH01000152.1, from coordinate 13,119 downwards.
ATGCAGATCAACGCCGGCATCCCCGTTGAGCTGGTCGACTTCATCCAGGCGCTGATCCTCTTGTTTCTCATCGCCAACGTCGCGCTGCGACGGCTGCTCCGCCTGCGCGGCGTAAGCGGCGCCGAGCAGACCGGTTTCGAGACCATCACACGCTCGTACGGGGGCGAGACTACGGGCTGATGGACGCCTTGCTGCATGCATTGAACGGGATCCCCGTGCTCGGACTGGTATTTCAGTTTGTCGAGTACTTCATCACTTCGCTTCCATTCACTGCTCACGTCGCGGTGCAGCTGGCGGTTCCGATCTGCCTCGCCGCCCTATGCGGTGTCATGTGTGAGCGGTCGGGCGTAGTGAACATCGGGCTCGAAGGCATCATGCTGACCTGTGCGTTCACTGGTTGGTTCGCTGGAGCGGTCGTGACCGGGGTCCTGGGTCCCGGCACGCCGACTCCGATCTTCGGTTTCACAGTGCCGCTATTGCTGGCGCTCGTCGCCGCGATCCTTGCCGGGATGCTGCTGTCGCTTTTGCACGCATGGCTTTCGATCAGCGTGCGGGCGGATCAGATCATTTCCGGCGCCATCATCAACATCGCGGCCATCGGGCTTACTGGGTACATGAACACTCTGCTCTCGACTCAGACATTGGCTGCCACCAGCAACTTCAGCGCTCTGCGCATCCCCGCTGCGGTGGCTGGTTTTCCGGTTGTCGGTTGGCTCATCAACGCTCTATTCGGCCAGGGTCCGATCGGCATTGCGACCGTCCTGATCGTGATCATTTTTCAGATCCTCTTGTTCCGCTCACGATGGGGTTTGCGGACGCGATCCGTCGGTGAGCATCCCCGCGCGGCCGAGACGGTCGGAATCGACGTCATCCGCCTTCGTTACCGCAACGTGGTCATGTCCGGAGCACTGGCCGCGCTTGGCGGCGCCTACCTGAGCATGGAGGCGACCAACGCGTTTCAAGCCGGCATGACGCAGGGCCGCGGCTTCATCGGCCTGGCCGCGATGATCGTCGGGCGTTGGACCCCCGTAGGAGCCTTCGGCGCCGCGCTTTTATTCGCATCGTCACAGGCCATCAGCCAGTCGATCAGCGTTTCTCCGCCGCCGGGCGATCTGGGCACCCTCCTCAGCCATGTTCCGACTCAATTCTTCGACGCGCTCCCCTACCTCATCACGATCGTGGTGCTCGCAGGTCTGATCGGGCGCAGCATCGCGCCGGCCGCGGACGGCCGCCCGTACCAGCGCGAGAGCGCCAGCTAGCCACCGTGCCTGCGTTTCACCTGAAGATCTCGCCGGGTGACGTCGCTCCGTACGTCCTCTTGCCCGGCGACCCTGGGCGCGTCCCGATCATCTCCAAGCTCTGGGATGAATCACACCATGTGGCCACGTCGCGGGAGTACGTGACGCACACAGGCGTATACAAGGGCGTGCCCATCTCATGCACGTCGACGGGCATCGGTGCGCCCTCTACCTCAATCGCGATGGAGGAGCTGGCACGATGCGGCGCGCGGGTTTTCATCCGCGTCGGAACCGCCGGCACCTTCCTCGATTCGGTCCACGTGGGGGACATGGTGATCTTTGATGCCGCCATGCGGCTCGACGGCGCCTCGCGTCTGTATGCGCCAATCGAGTATCCAGCCGTCGCCAGTCATGACGTGGTGGAGGCGGCGATCCAGGCCGCTAAGGGCCTGGGATTGACCCATCACGTCGGCATCACGCGTTCAGCCGATACCTTTTATGCGGGACACCCGCAGCCCGGCTCTTCCTACAACGGCTACTGGCAGTCCTGGTGGCGGGACCACTTCGAGGACCTCGCGCGCCTCAACGTGGCCGCCGCTGAGATGGAAGCGAGCGTGATCTTCGTGCTGGCTCGTGTCTGGGGGCTGCGCGCCGGCGGCATGGCCGTCGTCCTGGATAATGTGCGGCGCGTCTCGGGAACCTCGGGCGAGTTCATGCCCGAGAAGCAGATCGAGCATGGGCCCGAGCACATCGAGCGCCTCGCTCGCCTCGGGTGCGAGACCGTCCGGCACCTGGCGATGCGCGATCAAGAGGCTGCGCGAGCCCCGGCCGGCCCCTCGGGCACTGGATCGGCTGGTATTGACAAGGAATGAGAAAGAGGACAATATCGCCGGTCTACCGCGTGAATCGTCAGAAGCCGCAAGGAGGGTCTCAATGGTCTTAGCGAACTTGCCGCGAGTAGCGGCTATATCCCTGGTGGCAGTCGCAATCGCCGCGTGCGGCCCTTCGTCGTCGGGAACCGCCACCTCGAAATGGAAGATCGCCCTGATGTCGGCGACCGGCACCCTCCTGGATCACAACTTCAGCCAGTACTCATGGGAAGGGGCCAAGAAGGGCGCCGCGGACATTGGAGCCAAAGACCCCGCAACGGTGGTCCCGAAGGACTCCACCGACTACGACAAAGACATCCAGACCTTCGTCGACGCCGGGTACAACCTCATCGTGACAGTGGCCTTTGATGAAGGGACGGCGACCACGAAGGCGGCCAAGAAGAACCCCAACGTCACCTTCATCGGCGTCGACCAGTCTCCAATCTGCGTCGACGAGCAGGGCAACGCCGATTCCACCTTCGCCTGCAAGGGTGATGCCTCCAAGCTCCTGCCGAACTACAGCTCGTTGTGGTTCGAGGAAGACCAGCCGGGCTACCTGGTGGGTATGGTGGCGGCCAGCATCTCCAAGACAGGCGTTGTCGCTGGGGTAGGGGGCATCAACGTCATACCGCCGGTTGTCCGCTACCTTCAGGGCTTCGAGCTCGGAGCCAAGTCGATCAATCCGAATATCAAGGTCGAAACCTCGTATGTCACTACAAGTGACTTCACGAAGGCGTTCAACGACCCGGTCGCGGGCAAGGTGCTTGGGGCACAGCTCATCAGCCAGACGCACGCCGACGTCCTCTTCCAGGTGGCAGGCAAGACAGGCAACGGTGTGCTGGACGCCGCTTGCGCGGCCAACGTCTTCGCGATCGGGGTGGACGTGGACCAGTACCTGTCGTATCCGAACGCGGACCCCTGCATCGTCACCTCGGCCGAGAAGCACCTCAGCAACGCCGTGGAGGCGGCCATAAAATCGGTGAACGCCGGTACGCAGAAGCCGGGTGACAGCCTGTTCAACGCCGCCAACAATGGGATCGGCATCTCTCCGTTCCATGGCAAGGACAACCTCATCAGCGCCGACCTACAGGCGAAGCTCGCAGCGGCGCTCAAGGGTATGAAGGACGGCTCGCTCAAGACCTGCCCCGCCAAGTGCGGACAGGCCTGACGTTTCATAGAGGTAGATTCAGCCGCGACGGCGGCTGCTGAGAGCCGGGGGCGCGCCCGCCCCCGGCTTCCCATTCGCCCATGAACGCGCTCGAGATCATCGGCCGCAAGCGGGACGGCCGCGAGCACTCTCCGGAGGAGATCGAATTCCTGCTCTCCGGCTACCTCAAGGGCGATATCGCCGACTACCAGATGGCGGCCTGGCTGATGGCCGTCTGCATCCGGGGCATGACCCGCGCCGAGACGCTAGCGCTCACGCAGGCGATGGTCCGGAGTGGGGAGGTCCTCGACCTGAGCGGGATTCCCGGCACGAAGGTGGACAAGCATTCGACCGGCGGCGTGGGCGACAAGGTCACGCTGATCGGCCCGCCGCTGGCGGCCGCGTGCGGCGTCAAGGTGCCCAAGCTCAGCGGGCGTGCGCTGGCGCACACGGGCGGGACGCTGGACAAGCTGGAGTCGGTGCCCGGGCTCACCGTCGATCTCGATCCCGACCGGTTCATCCGCCAGGTGCGCGAGGTCGGGATCGCGGTGGCCGCGCAGTCACCGCACATGGTGCCGGCGGACAAGGCGCTATACGCCCTACGCGACGTCACCGGGACCGTGCCGTCGGTGCCGCTGATCGCCTCCAGCGTGATGTCCAAGAAGATCGCCGCCGGCGCCGACGCGATCGTGCTCGACGTCAAGTTCGGGCGCGGCGCCTTCATGCCCGATGTGGCCGCGGCGGAGGAGCTGGCGACCGAGATGGTGCTGCTGGGTGAGGGGGCGGGCCGGCGCACGGTGGCCTTGGTCACCGCGATGGACACCCCGCTCGGCCGCTCCGTGGGCAATGCGCTGGAGGTGCAGGAGGCCCTCGATGCCCTGGCCGGCAAGGGCGACGAAGAGCTGGTGAAGGTCTCGCTCGTGGTGGCACGAGAGATGTGCTGGCTGGCCGAGGTCGGCAACGATCCTGACGACGCTTTGCGATCCGGTGCCGGCCGCGCGAAGTTTCTCGAGATGCTCGCCGCCCAGGGCGGCCAGATCGAGAGGGGCCTGCCGGTGGCGCCAGTCCAGATTCCAGTGGCCGCTCTAAGTGACGGCTACGTGGAGTCGATCGACGCCCTGGAGGTGGGTCTGGCGGGGCTCGAGCTGGGCGTCGGCCGCAAGAAGAAGGAAGACCCCGTCGACCACGCCGCCGGCATCGTTATCCAGGCGCCGGTGGGCGCCCGCGTACGAGCCGGCGAAACACTGGCAGTCGTCCACGCGCGCTCCGATGAGTTGGCGCGATCCGTCATGCCTCGCCTGCAGAAGGCATGGCGGCTCAGCGCGCGCGAGGTCAAGCGGCCGCCCCACGTGCTCGCCCGGGTCGACAAGGACGGGGTCACGAGGGCCGGATAGACTTGGCTCCGGTGGCGGCGACAGGCGAAAAGAAGTACCACGTAGGGCTAGCTCCGGGCGATGTCGGCGAATACGTGCTGGTGCCGGGCGATCCGGGCCGCACACCGCTGATCGCCAAGTACCTGGATGGCGCCCGAGAGGTTGCGTTCAGCCGCGAGTACCGCACGTTCACGGGCAGCCTTCTGGGCGTACCGGTCTCGACGATCTCCTCTGGGATGGGGGGCCCATCGGTGGCGATCGGTGTCGAGGAGTTGAGAGAGCTCGGGGTGCATACCTTCCTGCGCGTGGGCACCTGCGGCGCCGCCCAGCCCGAAATCAAGATGGGAGACCTCGTCATCGGAATCGCGGCGGTACGCACCGAGGGCACGCCCAACGGTTACGTCCCGCTCGAGTACCCGGCAGTCGCGTCGCTCGACGTCGTGAACTCTCTTGTCGAGGCGGCGAAAGCGGCAGACGCGCCGTACCACGTCGGCGTCATCAGGTCGGTCGACGCGCTCTACTCGGACCTCGTGCCCGACAGCATGCCCAGGGGGCATCAGCTGCGCGACGAGCTGGAGATGTGGGCGCGCGCCGGTGTGCTCAGCAACGACATGGAGTCGTCGACGCTGTTCGTGGTGGCGCGCATCCGCAAGCTGCGTGCGGGGGCCATCAACCTCTGCGTCGACGAGCTCGGCGCGGGCGAGATCCATCACGTGGACCCGAAGTACATGGACCGCATGCTCCGCGTTGCGGTGGATGCCCTGAAGCTGCTTATCGAGCACGACCGTGCCGCTAAAGGTAAGTAGCCACCCGCTGGTCGCTGACAGCCTCGCCGGCCTGCGCGATTCCGCGACCCTGCCCGAAGAGTTCCGCGTCCTCGCCCGCAAGCTCATCACCCTGCTTCTGTATGAGGCGACCGCCGACCTGCCAGTGCGGCGTGGAACGGTGCAGACACCGCTCGCGGAGGCCGCCGCCACCCGGGTCGAGCGCGAGGTGGTCGCGATCCCGGTGCTGCGCGCAGGCCTTGGCCTGCTGGCGCCTGTGCTGGAGTTGCTGCCCCGAGTGAGCGTCGGCTACATCGGCCTCGAACGGGACGAGGAGACAGCAGTGGCGCGGATCTACTACCAGAAGCTGCCGAAGCTGAAGGGCAAGGTGCCGCTGCTGCTCGACCCGATGCTCGCCACCGGCGGCTCGGCCGCGCAGGCCCTCGACCTCATCAAGGAGGCGGGCGGGCGCGACACGCGCATGGTCTGCGTGGTGGCGGCGCCGGAGGGCGTCAAGGTCTTGGAGGAGCGCCATCCTGAGGTCGTCATCTACACCGCGGCGCTGGACGAGCGCCTCAACGACAAGGCCTACATCGTTCCGGGCCTGGGCGACTTCGGCGACCGGCTGTTCGGCACGGGTTGATCGAGGCGTCGGAGCGACAAAAAGCTGTCCGCGCCGGAGTCCGGCTGGAGCTTGTCACCGTCGTTTGGATGGCCGCCGAGGCTGTGCTCGCAATTGGGGCTGGAATTGCGGCCCGGAGCGTGCTGCTCACTGCTTTTGGCTTCGACAGCGTGATCGAGCTCGTCAGCGGTGGCGCTTTGCTATGGCGGCTGTCGTCGGAGGCGCGCGGAGCAACCTCGAAACGAATGGAAAACGTCGAGCGACGCGCGACCGGGATTTCAGCCGTGCTGCTGGTGCTGCTGTGCGCTTACGTGGTGTTTGTGGGGGTCGCCGGTTTGGTGGCCAGGCTGCGGCCAGAAGGATCAGCCCTTGGAGTTGGGGTGGCCGTGGCCGCCGTCGTCGTCATGCCTCTGCTGGCCTGGCGGAAGCGCCGCGCCAACCTCGTGATCGGCAGTCCGGCATTGCGAGCCGACATCGCGGAGACGATCACCTGCGCTTACTTGGCCGCGGCAACCCTGGCGGGAGCAGGCCTCAACTTGATCGCCGGCTGGTGGTGGGCGGAATACGTGGCTGCGCTCGTGCTGCTGGTCTTCATTGCAATGGAGACCAAGGAAGCGATCGAATCCGCATTCACCTCCCCGCCACGCGGGGAGGTCGGCCCCGCGCGTAGCGCGCGGCCGGGTGGGGAGTCGCACTAACCCAAAGCGAGCCAGTGCGCCGCATCGTTGCACCCCAGTCTCGCCTCCCCACTAAGCGGGGAGGTCGGCCCCGCGCATAGCGCGCGGCCGGGTGGGGAGTCGCACTCACCCAAAGCGAGTAAGCGGTCTCGTTGCACCCTAGTCTCGCCTCCCCACAAGTGGGGAGGCAGCCCCGGCCGCGCAGCGGCCTCGGCGGTGGGGAGTCGCCCTTACCCAAAGCGAGCCGAGTAGGCAGTCTCGTCGCACCCTGGTCTTGCCTCCCCACTAGTGGGGAGGCGGCCCCGGCCGC
>DMCH01000152.1:0-5868 GCA_003446775.1 Chloroflexota bacterium | reverse complement strand
GTGGGGAGGCGGCCCCGGCCGCGCAGCGGCCGCGGCGGTGGGGAGTCGCCCTTACCCAAAGCGAGCCGAGTAGGCAGTTTCATTGCAGCGCCTGAGCTCCTCGTCGCTCATCCCCATCCCCGCCGCCAGCTCGAACTCGTGGCTGAGCGTGGTGTCGGCGACGGTGCGTGAGTCGGTGCTGATCGTGCAGCGCACGCCCGCGCGCACCAATCTCGGCAGCGGGTGCTCCGCGAGGGTCTGCACGGCCTTGCACTTCCAGTTCGCGGTGGGGCAAAGGTCGAGCACGATGCCCTCGGACCGGATGCGCTCCACGATGCGCGGGTCGCGAGCCCCGATCACCCCGTGCGCGATCCGCTCCACTCCCAGGTCGAGCGCCTCCTCCACGTGTGACGGTTCGCCGGCCTCCCCGGCGTGGCACGTAAGCCGCAAGCCCGCCGCGCGTGCGGCCTCGAAGGCTGGACGCTGGGGCGCCGCCGGGTAGCGAACTTCGTCACCGGCCAGATCGAAGCCCACCACTCCTCGGCCGGCGAACCGCCCGGCCTCCCTCGCGAGTGCGACGTTGGCCTCGACGCTGTGCTGCCGCATCGCGCACACGATCGCGACCGCGCGCAATGGCGCCGCCGCGAGTCCCGCGAGGACAGCGCTAATCACCTCCGGCACGGTCAACCCGTTGCGCAGGTGCAGTCGCGGCGCCCACCGTACCTCCAGGTAGTCGATGTTCTCGGCTGCCGAATCGATGCCTAGCTCCAGGGCCGCGCGCTCCAGGGCAGCCGCGGTCTGCAGCACGGCGATTGCCGCGTCGAAATACGTGATGTAGACGGCCTGCGACGGGCAGTCCTCCGGCGCCACCATCCGCAGCGGGCGCGGTAGGTCGAGGCCCTGCTCGGTGGCGAGCTCCTCGGCGGTCGCGGGTCGCACGGCACCGTCGAGGTGAGAGTGGAGCTCGGCCTTTTTCCAGTCCTGGAACTTGCTTATGACAGCGAGTAGATGCCCGGCAGCTCGCGATAGAGGCCGGCGTAGTCGAGCCCGTAGCCGATGACGAATCGGTCAGGGATCACGAAACCCGTGAAATCGATTTTGACCTCGACCTCGCGCCGCGCCGGCCGGTCGAGGAGAGCGGCGATGCGCAGCGATGCCGGCCCCATGCGGCGCAGCCGCTTGACGATCACATCCACCGTGCGGCCCGAGTCGATGATGTCCTCGACCAGGAGCACGTGCCGGCCGACCAACGGGCCCTCGACCATGTGGGCGAGCCTTACGTGGCCGCTGCTCGATGTGCCCGAGCCGTAGCTCGCGGCGCTCACGAACTCGAGCTCCGCGGGGATCGTGAGGCTGCGCAGCAGGTCGGCCGCGAACACCGTGGCCCCCTTGAGGATCACCACCATCACCAGCGGAGTGTCGATGTCGGCGTAGACCTCGGAGATCTGCTTGCCAAGCTCGCGCACGCGGCGTCGAATGCGCTCGGCGCTGATCATCGCCCGCGCCGGCTTGTTCACCGCGGGAGCCTTGGTCTCGACGCTCATACGCCGACGGGGTGCCACACCGTCTTCATCTCCATGTAGCGTCGGCAGAACGCTGTGCTTGGTGGCCGCTCTGAACCTAAAGGCATGGAACTTCTGACAGGAATTATGCGGTGAAGATGAACGGCACCCGTTAGGTACCTACCGGGGCGGGAAGTTGATCGAGGTTTTATCAGGTCTGAGACGCCACCCATTCGCAGGTCGGGAAGTCGTCCATGCGTTCTAAGCACCACCCCATCTCGATCCTGACCTCCTCGCCGTGACCCGCGTCCACCGCCGCAATGGATGCAAGCAGTAGTTGCTCGTGCTGGTCCTTGCTTACCGCATCAGCAAGCGAGGACTTGGCGATTATCACCAGCGTGTCGCGAACCGCATGAGGCAGGGCGGCAAACCGGCGTCGGAAGTCAGGCGTCGCATGCTCGGTCATCAGAGGACCCGTCAAGGGTAACGACGGAGGACGCCGCGTAGTCGACGATGCTCCGTCATCCCGTTGCCTTCAAGACCTGCGACTGCCTAGTGGGCGGGTTGCCCACGTCATTAAGCCGAATCTTCGTCTCCCTCGACGTCGGCCTGCGGCGCCTCAATGTCCATGTCCATAGGGAGAACTGCGACGCTCCCCGATGAAGGTTCAACCACCGGCAGAGTGGGCTGCACCCTACCTACTCCGATCGCCTTCGCCAGCTCTGAGTGCTCGGGTTCGCTTCTCCTGCTGGCGTCGCGGATGATCGCTGCTCCATCTTCCTCGTTGAGATGATGGCGCTCAACCGCATCCACCGTCGAGTCGATTGACTTCTTGAGCTTGCCTGCGCCGCTCGCCACATTCATCGACAGCGCTGCTTGAAAGATGGCAGCGGTGGCCGGGTCGGTCTGGAGCCCGATGCCGTTCGCCGTGACGCCCTGACCGATGGGCAGGCACAGGCGAGCCTCAGCAGCCGTCGTTGGCGGCTTCCCGCGAAACCGGGCGTAGTAGCGGGTGTTGAGCAAATAGACAGGATGGCCGAAGTCTTCTGAAAGGACGTCCCGAATGCGATGAAGCCTCTTGCGGATGCCTTCGTGAATCTCGCCGCCGAGAGCCTTCCCTGGAAAGTGTGCCTGCGCAATTTCGACAGCGGACGGATCGGTCGTCCCGACCGCGAACATTTCCGTCACCGTCGTCGCCAGCTCCCACACGTATTCGTCACGCTTGCCCATAACTAACTCCTTGTCTTTGCCGGGAGAGCCAGTTGGCTGACCTTCCCTGAGGTGTCGACGCCGAACTGCCTTGCGTAATCGAAAGCGCGATTACCGACCACAACCAGCGTTCGGCCGAGATCAGAACGGACGGAGGGATCGAGGCTGTCCCTGTACTTGACCAGTTCCAATAGCCGCTTGACCCGCTGGTCCCGATCGGGGTCAAGGATCGCGTTTAGATCCGAGGTCACCCGTTTCGCGTACTCCTCGATATACCGGGGCGCGCCCTCACGCTTCCCTTCTGCCTTGATCGCAACGTCGACCGCCTGCCGGTAGCCGATCTTCCCTGCCTTTAGGCTTTCGCTGACTGCCCTCCCCACGGTCGTCGCCTTACGGCGACCTTCCTCCATCGAGGCGCGCTCACGGTGTCGTTCAGCAGTGCCTCGGGCGGCAGCGTGCCGACGCGCGTCCTCCGCCTCCCGCTGCTGCTGCGCCTGTCGCTTCGCCTCCTCCACAGCCTTCCTACGTGTCTCAGCGTTGCGTGCGTCTGCTGCTTCCAGCTCGAGACGGCGCCGATCCCGCTCAGCCTCCTCGCGTCTCTTCTGGGCTGCCTGCGCCTCGCGTTCTGCCTGCTCCGCCTGCATTCGGTGGACACGGGCCTCTGCTTCCCGACGACCTCGCGCTTTACGCGCCTCGTCGATGACGGCTTCCGCCTGCTTGGTCGTCAGCCCCTCGAAGTCCTTCTCATGGAGCAGTCCTTCGTCGATGAACTGAACGGCCGTAAGAGCCGAAAGCACCTTGCGCTGGGGATCGCCAGAAGGCTGGATCCACCCAATAAATCGCGCCAAAGTCTCAGCCGTGTAGGGATGTTGACGCCGGGTGGAATCAACTTCTTCGCCGGCTGCGAACGCGGGCGCATAGCGGATGCTGGCCCGACTTGTCTCTGGTCCGACTTTCGGAAGTTGTACCTGGCCCTTCGCGTACGCCTCGACCACCGCCCGGATCGTCTCCTGCTCCACCGATGCACTGGTGCCCCACTCCTCTAGGTTCTCTCGGGCCATGATCTGGAGCATTGCGCCGTCGTCCAAGTCCCGCGTAATCAGCGTGACCTTGTGGTTGGGGCCGAATTCCTCTTTCAGCGCGACCAGTCGGTGATGCCCGTAGGCGATCTGCGCTTTCCCGTTCCGCTGCCGAGCCACGATGTTGTCCCAGAAGCCCGTGGTCTTGATGGACTCCCGAAGCGCCAATACCTTGTCGCGACGGATCGGATACCGACCGATGTGGCGGAACGGGTTTGCCTGGATGTCCTTAATGGCGAACGCGGGCATTGACTACCTCCCAAGCTAGTTGACCGATACGTACGGGGGCATCCTACCACGTCCGGGGTCATAGGGGACGTGGGTGAACGTAGGTGGACGTATGGGGGCCTCGATGGACGTAAGCCTGATACGGGTTCGACGCGCCGTCTACGATGCGTGGCACGCAAGGACGCGACTTCGAGGACGCGATCGACCAGTACCGACCGGCACTGCTTGCCTGGGCGGTTCGTCGCGTCGTGATGGACGACGCAGAGGATCTAGTTCAAGACACGCTCCTGCGCGCGGTCGCTATCCGGTCGTGTCCAAAGTAGTGATGGCGGACGTGGCTGTTCGCGATCGCGACCTACGTCTACCGCGAACGCGCAGATGGCCGGCCTGCACCGATAGAGCTGACTGATGGCATCGTCGCGACAGATTTACGCGGTCGTGTGCTCGCGTTACGCCACTAATCGCGGTAGGCTGAACTCACAACCAGTGCAGAACTACACGTCTGGTGCCGTCCAACCGCCTGAAGGAGTCGATGAGTCGTGGCAAGGTGCCATTTTCAAGGGTGACGGTAGCGCCTTCTGGACTTGTGAACACGACCACGACACTCAGGAAGACGCTGAGGCGTGCGGCGCGGCTGAACTAGCCAATCGGCAGAAGGCGAGCAAGAAGGTCTAACCGGATCACCGTGCGCCGGAAACTCATACGCCGACGGGGTGCCACACCGTCTTCATCTCCATGAAGGCGGTGATGAGGTAAGGGCTCATCTCCTCCGGAGCGTGCTTGACGACCCGCTTGACGTTGTCGGCCGCCGCCTTCTCGATCTCGGCCACCTCATCGGGGGTGCAGCCGGCGACGTCGATCGCGTTCACGTCCATGTGTGAGGCGAGCCAGGGCAGCAGCTCCTTGCGATATCCGCTCAGCACGTTGACGACGCCCACCGGCAGGTCGCTCGTCGCCAGCACCTCCGCGAGAGTCAAAGCGGGCAGCGGCGTCTCCTCGGGGGCGAGCACGACCAGCGCATTGCCGCCGCACAGGGCCGGCGCCATGCGCCGCACCAGGCCCACGAGCGCAGGCTCTTCCGGCGCGACGATGCCGACCACCCCGGTGGGTTCGGGGATCGTGAAGTTGAAGTACGGTCCGGACACCGGGTTGGTGGCGCCGATGACCTGGGCGAGCTTGTCGGTCCAGCCCGCGTACCAGACCAGCGCCTCGACCGCATCGTCCACCTCTTTGTGCGCGGCCCGAGCGGACCCCAGAAGGTCGACGAACTGCGCGCGCCGGCCGTCCAGCATCTCGGCGGCGCGGTACAGGATCTGGCCGCGATTCATCGCCGTTCGCGCGGCCCATCCGGAAACCGCCCCCCGAGCCGCGCGCACCGCGTCGCGCAGGTCCTTGCGCGAGCCGCGCGGGATGTTGACATTCCCGTCAAATCGATAAGCCCGTCCCGACTCCGAGCGCACGAACTCGCCGTTGATGAAGAGCTTGTAGGTCTTCCGAACCTCGACCCGGCCGTTCCCGCTCTTGGCAGCGGGCATCTACACGAGCTCCAGGTACGGCATCAGGCCGTGCCGGCCGCCCTCGCGGCCGAAGCCCGACTCCTTGTAGCCGCCGAACGGGGAGGTCGGATCGAACCGGTTGAACGTGTTCGCCCACACGACCCCGGCGCGCATGCGCTCGGCCATCCACAGGATTCGTGAGCCCTTGTCCGTCCAGACGCCGGCCGAGAGGCCGTACGGCGTGTTGTTCGCCTTCTCGACCGCTTCGGCCGGTGTGCGGAATGTGAGCACCGAGAGCACCGGTCCGAAGATCTCCTCGCGCGCGATCCGGTATGACTGCGAGACGTTGGTGAAGAGCGTGGGCGGGAACCAGTA
>DMCH01000150.1:12467-13506 GCA_003446775.1 Chloroflexota bacterium | reverse complement strand
GAAGGCCAGGCCGAGCAGCCCGACGACCTTCTCGTCGAGTTCTTCAAGGCAGTCCCTCAGCTTGTCGATCACGAGCATCCGCTGGTCGCGGTTGATGTCCATGACCGCGTTGAGCAGCTCGGGGTGGTAGTCGAAACGCTCGGCCAGCGCGGCCAGCGCCTTGACATCTTTTGGAAAGCAGGAGCCGCCGTAGCCGATGCCAACGTCGAGATAGCTCGGCCCGATGCGCTTGTCGAGCCCCATGCCCTCGGCCACGAGCTTCGCGTCGGCGTCGACGCGTTCGCAGATGCGTGCGATCTCGTTTATGAAAGAGATACGCGCGGCGAGGAACGCGTTCGATGCGTACTTGACCATCTCTGCCGTGTAGATGTTCGGGGTGATGAGGATGTGCGCCTGCAAGGGCTCATAGAGCTTCGCGACCTTCTCGGCCGCGCCGCGATCGTGACCGCCGATCACGACCCGGTCCGGGTGCATGAAGTCCTGAATCGCAGATCCCTCGCGCAGGAACTCTGGATTGGAGACCACGTCGGCTTTGTGCTTGGCATTGCGCTGACCGATGACGCGGGACACCATGTCTCCGGTCAGGGGCGGGACCGTCGATTTGTTGACGACCACCAGCGGCCCATCCATCCAGTCGGCGATCGAGCCGGCCGCAGACTCGACGAATGAGAGGTCGGCCTCCCCACCCTCGCCCTCGGGCGTGCTGACAGCGATGATGGCGTACTCCGCTCCGGGCACCGCCTCCTCGTACGACGTGGTGAAGGTGAGCCGCTTGGCCTTGGTGTTGCGTTCGACCAGCTCGCTCAACCCTGGTTCGTAGAAGGGGACGTGGTTTCGCAGTAGCTGCGCGACCTTCTCGCGGTTGGTGTCGACGACGATCACGTCATTGCCCAGATCCGCCAGGCACGCGGCCGTGGTCAGGCCGACGTAGCCGGCGCCGATAACAGCGACCCTGGACAAAACGGGGCGATTATCTCAGGAGGCTTTCGTAACCCGCGATGGTCTGGCGGGCGGCCTTGCGCCAGCCGAACCCCTTGGC
>DMCH01000150.1:0-12124 GCA_003446775.1 Chloroflexota bacterium | reverse complement strand
CCGCACGCCATCGCCTCCAGGCACGGCAGCCCGAAGCCCTCGTAGCGGCTCGGAAACAAGAGGCAGCCCGCGGCGGCGTAGAGGTCGGCAAGCTCGGCGTCCTCGACGTGACCCAACATGTGGGCTCCGCCCATGCTGTGGGGAGCCTGGCGACCTGGATGACCAGCGATCACAAGCTCGAGCCCATGGCGCAACCTGCTGGCGGCAAGCCAGGCGCGCAGCAGCGCGTCGGGGTCCTTTCGAGCGTCCAGCGCGCCGACAAACAGGAGATACCCAGGCGCCAGCCCCCATCGGCGGCGGACGCGATCCGCAGCTCCCGGCCTCGGCTTGAACTCGTCGCCCGCCGCCTCCGGCACGATCCGAATGCGCTTGGGGTTGACCTTGCTCAGGCGGACCGCATCGTCGGCGGTCGCCTGCGACACGGCCAGAATCAGGTCCGCGCGCCGCAGCAGCCGCCGCCCCAGCCAGAAGCGGAATCGCTCGCCGCGCATCGCCGAGCCACCCCAAGCCCACGGAATGAGGTCATGTAGCGTGACGGCCAAAGGCACTGGCGAGCGGCCGGGCAGCCTGAGGTCGATGGCGTGGTAGACATCTGGAGCGATTCGCGCGAGGTCCGTTCCGAGCGCGACCGCCTCTTCGTAGGCCGCAAGCTGGCCGCGGTACCGGCGCCGCGAGGACGCCAGCCGGTACTCGCCGACCGGCAGGGGCGGCACGGGCAGGCCGGAGTCGAGCAGCAGGGTGAGGTTGGCATCGAAGCCTTCTTCGATGAGGCCGCGGAGGATGCCGTTGGCATATGAGCCGACGCCACGCGTGGCGCTCGGGCCCTGCAGAGTGCGCATGTCGAGGAGGACTCGGGGGCCCGGAGCGCGACCTCCGGCGCGTTTCGTGGTTTCGGTGCGGCTCAAGATCGGGCTGAGATCACGGGTCAAGCCATCATAATTTGGCGGCCATGCAGCCCTTAGACGTAGTCGTCGTCGGCGGGTGCGGCCACGTCGGCCTGCCGCTGGCGCTCTCCCTCGCCGAAAGTGGCTACCGGGTGGGAATCGACGACATCGACACGGCCAAGATCGAACAGGTCCGATCGGGCAGTGTGCCCTTCCTCGAGAACGGGGCCGAGGAGCTGCTGCGAAAGCTGCTCCCGACCGGCCGCCTCGAGCTCGCCGCCAACCCGGGCATGCTCCAGCGCACAGGCGTCGTGATCCTGGTCATCGGGACGCCGATCGACGAGTTCATGAACCCGTCGGTGCGCATATTCGATCGGGTCGTGGATGAGCTCATCCCGCACCTACGCGACGGCTCCCTGGTGGTGCTGAGGTCAACCGTGTACCCGAGCACGACCGAGTCTGTGGAGCGCCGGCTCCGGGCGGCCGGCATCGATGCCGAGGTCGTCTTCTGCCCGGAGCGCATCGCTGAGGGACACGCCCTTGAGGAGATTCGCAGCCTGCCCCAGCTGGTCGGCGCCTCAACGGACAGCGCCTTCGAGAAGGCGAGCCTGCTGTTCGAGCGGCTCGGCGTCAAGGTCGTGCGCACCACGCCGATGGAGGCCGAGCTCGCGAAGCTGCTCACCAATACCTGGCGCTATATGAAGTTCGCGATCGCCAACCAGTTCTTCCAGATCGTGCACCGCTCCGGCCAGGACTACAACCGCGTGCTGGACGCCATTCGCAACGACTATCCGCGCGCCGCGGACCTTCCAGGTCCTGGTTTCGCCGCCGGCCCGTGCCTCCTCAAGGACACCATGCAGCTCTCGGCTTTCACGCCCGACCACTTCCCAATGGGTCAGGCCGCGATGCAGATCAACGAGGGCCTGCCCAACTACATCGTCGACACGCTCAACTCGCGGCGGCCGCTGTCAGGCCGCACCATCGGCATCCTCGGCATGGCGTTCAAGGGCGAGTCGGACGATCCCCGAGCGTCCCTGAGCTACAAGCTGCGCAAGCTGGCCGCCTTCAAGGGCGCCCGCGTCCTCTGCACCGACCCCTACATCCATGACGAGTCGTTCGTATCGCTGGACCGCGTCTTGAAGGAAGCTGAGGTCCTCGTCATCGCTGCCCCGCACCACGCCTACCGGAAGCTCGACCTCAAGGACCGCGACGTGGTCGACGTCTGGGGCGCCACCGGCCCGATCCGACTCTGAAAGGGACCGCGCTTTCCGCACGTCTGGATCCAAACGTGCCGATCCGCAATGCGAATTCCGCCTGTTTGGCGCCAACGGCGCGATATGAAACCGTCCTCGATGTGGAGCCTGCTGAGAACGGATGAAAGTCCTCGTGACCGGCTCCGCCGGCTTCATCGGCGGTTACCTCGTCGCCGAGCTGCTCCAGGCCGGACACGAGGTGGTCGGCGTGGACAACTTCAGCAAGTACGGCCCCGTGCGACGTGGCCACGACGACGACCCAAGGTATCGGCTTGTCGAAGGGGATGCGAAGGACGCCAAGCTGCTCACCCAGCTGGCCATGGACTGCGACCAGGTCGTCGCGGCAGCCGCGATGATCGGCGGAATCTCGTACTTCCACGAGTTCGCGTACGACCTGCTCGCCGAGAACGAGCGCATCTCCGCCGCCACGTTCGACGCCGTCATCGCCGCCCACCGCAGTGGCCGCCTGGAGCGGATCGTCGTGATCTCCAGCAGCATGGTGTTCGAGTCGTCCGAGGTCTTCCCCACTCCAGAGGGCGCAGAGCTCGCGAGCCCGCCGCCGCGATCGACCTACGGTTTTCAGAAGCTCGCCACCGAGTACTTCGCCCGCGGTGCCCATGAGCAGTACAGCATCCCCTACACGATCGTGCGGCCGTTCAACTGCGTCGGCATCGGCGAGCGGCGCGCGCTCCGCGACCACGACGTCAAAAGCGGCAACGTCAAGCTCGCGATGAGTCACGTGGTGCCCGACCTGTGCCAGAAGGTGCTCAAGGGCCAGGACCCTCTTCACATCCTGGGCGACGGCAGCCAGGTGCGTCACTACACATACGGCGGTGACCTCGCGCGCGGCATCCGGCTGGCGATGGAGTCATCACGTGCGGTCAATGAGGACTTCAACCTGTCCACCGCACAATCGACGACCGTGCGCGAGCTGGCCGAGACGATCTGGCGCAAGGTGCACAGCGACGGCCGCCCGCTAAACCTCGTCTCCGACCCTCCCTACGAGCACGACGTGCAGCGGCGCGCTCCAGACGTGCGCAAGGCACGCGAGCTCCTAGGCTTCGAAGCCACGACCACGCTCGACGAGATGCTCGACGAGGTCATCCCCTGGGTGCGCGAAGAGATCGAGGCGGGACGAATCTGAGCGACCCCACCCCAACGCCGGCACTCAGCGTCGTCGTTCCCGTTTACAACGAGGGCGAGAACGTGGTGCCGACGCTGCGTGGCCTGGTGGAGGAGGCGCACACCCGCCCGCTCGAAGTGCTGGTCGTGCACGACTTCGATGAGGACACCACTGTGCCCGTGGTCAAGCGGCTCCAGTCCGAGCTGCCGGAGCTGCATCTCCATCGGAATGACCTCGGCCGTGGGGTGGTCAACGCGCTGAAGTCGGGTCTGGCCGCGGCCAGGGCGCCGTACGTGCTGGTGACGATGGGCGACGGTTCTGACGACCCCGGCGACATCGACGCGATGTACGCGCTGGCGCAGGGGGGCGCCGACGTCGTCGCGGGGTCGCGCTATATGAGAGGCGGCCACCAGGTCGGCGGGCCGCTGTTGAAACGGACGATGTCTCGCGTCGCGGGACTCTCGCTGCACTGGCTGGGCGGGCTGCCGATCCACGACGCCACCAGCAACTACCGCTTGTATTCGAAGCGCCTGCTGCAAAAGGTGACGATCGAGTCGACCGGCGGTTTCGAGCTCGGCCTCGAACTCACGGTCAAGGCTTATGTGCTCGGCATGCGCATCGCCGAGGTACCGACCACGTGGAGCGATCGCACCGCCGGCGAGAGCCGCTTCAAGCTCTGGAAGTGGCTGCCGCGCTACCTGCACTGGTACTGGCGCGGAATGGCAGGGAGATTCAGCTCCAACCGATAGCATGGCGCGCATGCGTCGAACCCTTGGCACCCTTCTACTCGCGGCCTCATCGATGCTTCCGCTCTCGGCCGCCGCTACGCCGAACCCATCGCCGAGCCTCCCGCAAATAATGCTGCCCGCCCCGAGCGGCTACACCGCGCAGACCTCATCGGTCTTGAGCGGGAGCTTCAGCAGCCGCAACTTATCGTCAGCCTGGGGAGCAAAGGCCGAAGAGGCCCAAAAAGCTCTGGAACAGGACGGCTTCGTCGACGGCTACGGGATAACGATGATCGACCTGACGGCTCGACACGGCCTGGTCGAGTACATCGTTGCTTTCGCGGGCGGGCAGGGCGCTATGAACTGGCTTTCGTATGCCGTAGCCGGGGACAAGGCTGACCCAACGTACCAACACTCAGACTCCATCTCTGGCATCGGCGCGTACGACGGCGAGCACAACCTTTACCCGAGCAACGACGTCTCCGATTCCTTTGCCTTTGTCAAAGGGAACGACTTTTTTGTCGTTGGATTCGAATCGACGCGGGATGACGTCCTGAACCTCGCGATCAGCCGGGCCAAAAACCAATACGATTCCGCCCCCAACTCGACGATCCCGCCTGCGCAGTGGCCGGAGAACGCCAATGCCGCCGCTTCTCCGCAAGGCGCCGCCTCGCAAGACGCCAGGTTTGCCTTCGGCGCACTCATCGCGGACGCGATCATTCTCGCCCTGATCATCGGGTTGATCGGCGTGGTGGTGGCGTGGGTCAGGAGATCGAGGCCGCGTCCGACCGCACCTGACAATGGCACCTGGTCGGCAGCAGAGCTGTCACCCGACGGCCGCTACTGGTGGGATGGCAAGGAGTGGCGCCCGGTGCGTTAGCTATCGACCAGGGGCCGGTAGTTCTTTTTGTAGTACTCCCAGTACTCACCCGACTTCAGCGGCCGCCACCACTCCGGATGCTCCTGATACCAGCGAACGGTTCGCTCCAGGCCATCCGCCAGGCGCACCTTCGGCTCCCAGCCGAGCTGGGTGATGCGATCGATGTCGAGCGCATAGCGGTAGTCGTGACCAGGCCGGTCGGCGACGAACTCGATGAGGCTTTCCGGTTTGCCCGTGATCTCGAGCACGGCTCTCGCGACCTCCAGGCCAGAGGTCTCGATCCCGGTGCCGACGTTGTAGACCCCGCCGACTGGCGCCTCGTGCAGAACCAGGTCGATCGCGCGGCAGTGATCTTCGACATAGACGAAGTCGCGGACTGCGGATCCGTCGTTGTACAGCGGCAGCCGCAGATCGTCGATTGCATTCGTGATCACAACGGGGATGATCTTCTCGGGGTATTGGTAGGGGCCGTAGTTGTTCGAGCCGCGAGTCACGAGCAGGGGCAGCCCGAAGCTCTCCGCATACGCCCGAGCGAGATGCTCGCCCCCGGCCTTGCTCGCCGAGTACGGGCTGCGGGGCTTGAACCCGTCGTCCTCCCGCGAGCGTCCGATGGCCACGTCGCCGTAGACCTCGTCGGTACTGACGAGCAGGAAGACCTCGTGGCGATGCTTGCGCGCCGCCTCGCACAGCACCGCTGTGCCGCGGACGTCGGTTTCGATGAACGCGAACGGATCCATCAGCGATCGATCGACGTGCGTCTCGGCGGCGAAGTTGACGATCGCGTCTGCCTTCGCCGCAAGTGTGTTGACCACCTCCGCGTCGCAGATGTCACCGTGAACGAAGCGATATCCAGGCTTGTCCTCGAACTCGACCAGGTTGGCGAGGTTGCCCGCATAGGTCAGCTTGTCGAGGACGGTGATCTCAACCTCGGGACGCGTCTTCCTCAGCAACCGCACGAAGTTCGAGCCGATGAAACCCGCGCCTCCAGCCACCAGAAGCCGCTTGAACGAACGACTCACTTGATCGCCGGGCCCGCCGTCCAGTCGTAGCCGATGGACGGATCGTCGTGCGGGATCCGGCCCTCGTCGTCGGGTGCGTACACGTTTGAGGTGATGTAGAGAATGTGGCTCCGCTCGAGAGCCCGGCACCCGTGGGCCACGCCAGGCGGGATCTTGAGGCACGTCGCGTGGTCGTCGCCCATCAATAACTCCATCAGGCGACCCTTGGTCGGCGACTCTTCGCGAGTGTCGAACAGCGCCACCTTCAAGGTCCCGATCACGTACCACCAGTCCGTCTGCCGCTTGTGAATGTGCCAGGCCTTGGTCACGCCCGGGTGCATGAGCGAATGGCTCCACTGGCCGAAGTGGTCGAAGAAGCCGTCGGTCTCGCGGATCACCTCGCGGAAGAAACCCCGCTCGTCCGCATGCGTGACCAGCTCCTTCACGACTACGCCTTCGATGCCGCTCACGAGGTCATCGGTCATGTTTCGCGGTTCACCCCGTGGCCTCGAACGAAGTCGTTGACCGCGTAGTAAGCCTCGATCGACTCGCCCGCGTCGCCCCAGAACCCATCGAGCACGTCGTACTCCATGAGCCCGCGCTCGACATACCAGTTGTTGACATCGGTGATCTCGAGCTCGCCCCGGCCGGATGGCTTCAGGCTCGGCAGCACGTCCCAGACCGTCTCGTCATAGAAGTACGCGCCGGTCACGGCAAACTCGCTGGGAGGATCCTTGGGCTTTTCCACGATGCGTTCGATGCGGCGGCTGCCGTTGAGCTGCGCCACCCCCAGGTGCTGCAGGTGCTCGCGGTTGGTCGCACGAGAGAGCACTACGCGGGCCCCGGCCGCTTGCTTGCCAAATGCGTCCACGCATCGCTGCAGCGACCGCTCGAAGATGTTGTCCGCGAGCAACACTACCGTGCGGTCGCCGACCGCGAAGCGCTCAGCCAGGGCGAGGGCTTCCGCGATGCCGCCGGGTTTTGCCTGGTATGCGTAGAACAGACGCGCGATCCCGAACTCCTCGCCGTTGCCGAGCAGCCGCAGGAACTCGCCCGCGTGGTTGCCGCCGGTGACGAGCATGATCTCGGTCACGCCGGCCTTCACCAGCGCCTCGATTCCGTAGCTGATCATCGGCCGGTCGAAGATCGGCAGCAGGTGCTTGTTGGTGATCTGGGTCAGAGGGTGCAGGCGGCTGCCGGTGCCGCCCGCAAGGACCACGCCTTTCATCGCACTCGGGATTGTCTACTAACGGACCATCAACCGATCTCGGATAGGCTTCCTCTACATGGCAGATGCCCCACCACCGGTGCCACCCGCACCGGGATCATCTGGGCACGCGGCACCGAATCCCGGCCCCGCCGCGGGCCTGCCTGGGCGTTATTCGCCGGACGGTTTCTGGTGGTGGGATGGCTCGAGCTGGAAGCCCGCCTATTCGCAGGACCGCCTTTGGCGTTGGAACGGCCAGACGTGGGTGCCGGCCCAGGCTGCACCAGCCCGGCCGAAGGGCGGCTCCGGGCTCATGATCGGCCTGATCGTGGGCGCGTTCGTTCTCGTCGTGCTGGTCGTGGCCGTGATCGTGTTCATCGTGCTCGGCAAATAAGGGGTCCCCGCGAACTCACGGCGAAGCCTCTGAGTTCGTGGGGCTAAAACCACTAAGACAGCACCCAAAGCGCCCGAAGCGGGCTGAGGCCACAAGTTGTTGTGGCAGACTGGCCGCCACAGCATGCCTCGACCCGACAACTGGCCGCGCACGATCCTCCACGTGGACATCGACGCTTTCTACACGTCGGTGCACCAGCGCGACGATCCCAAGCTGCGCGGCGTGCCCGTGGCGGTCGCGGGCCGGTCCCGCCGGGCCGTTGTCATGGGCGCCTCCTACGAGGCGCGCGCGTTCGGGGTGCGCTCGGCGATGCCGCTGCACGAAGCCCTTCAGCTGTGCCCGCAGCTGGTCGTGGTCAGCCCGGACGGCTCCCGCTACCGTGACGCGAGCCGGCTGATCCACCAGATCTTCCGACGGTTCACTTCACCTGAGCTCGTCGAAGGCGTCAGCCTCGACGAGGCCTACCTCGATGTCACCGCGCGCACGCGACACGGCACATCCACTGCCGAGGAGGTGGCGCGCCGCATCAAGTTTCAAATCCATACCGAGGCCGGGCTGACCGCATCGGTCGGCGCGGCCACGTCCAAGCTGGTCGCGAAGGTCGCCAGCGGCACCAGGAAGCCGGACGGCCTCGTCCTGGTCCCGCCCGGGACCGAGGCCGACTTTCTCGCCCCACTCCCCATCGGCGCCATCCCCGGCATCGGTCCCAAGACGGAGGAAAGGCTCAACGCGATGGGAGTGCGCACCGTCGGCGAGCTGGCGGCGTACGAGACGCAGCGGCTGGTCCAGGCGCTTGGCGTCGGCGGCGCCGTGCTTCAGCGGATGGCGCAGGGACGCGACCGCGCGCCTGTGGACGGCAGCAAGCCGGCGAAAACGATTTCCGCGGAGACCACCTTCGAGAACGACGTCAGCGACCGGGGCCAGCTCGACGCAGCGCTCCGCGAGCTGACCGATCGCGTGGCCGAACGGCTCAAGGCCGACGGCGTGCGCGCGCGCACGATCTACGTGAAGCTCAAGCTCCCCGACTTCAAGCTGGTGAGCCGCCAGGTGAGCCGGACGAGCCCGACCGACGACGTCGAGACGATCTTCCGGGCCGCGCGTTCGGCGTTGGAGAAGTCGCACGTCGAGTCGCGGCCGGTGCGCTTGATCGGGGTTGGGCTGTCTGGCCTCGAGCACCCTGAGCCCGACTTGCAGCTGACGCTCTTTGACTAGGGTGGGTGCGGTCGACGATTGGCCGCGGCGGCAGTGCCGCGAGCACGTCGCCCACCGTTTTCCAGCCCAGGTTTTCGCGGGCGCGAGCGATCAGCGCCCGAAACACCATGGCCGTGGCCCGAGCGTCGTCGAGCGCGGCGTGCGCCGGGGTGACGTCTAGGCCGAGAACCTCCACCAGCCGGGCGAGGCCCGGCGTCTGCCCTTTCGGGAGCTCGAGGACGAGCCGAGCGAGCGTGGACGTGTCGATGATCGGATGCTCGAGAGGATTCTCGAGGCCGCGCCCCACCAGCCACGTGTCGAAAGCGTCGTGGCTGTGCTCGACCAGCACTGCGCCCCGCGCAAAGCGAAGGAATGCCCGGCGCACGTCACTGAACTCGGGTGCGCCGATCAGCATCGAGCGATCGATCTGGTGGCGCCGGCGCGCATAAGGGTTGATGGGAGCGCGGCAGTCGACCAGCGTGTCGAAGAACGAGAGCGGGCCATCAAGCCGAAACCGCTCGGCCCCGATCTCGAGAACGAGGAAGGGCGCATTGCCGGTGGTCTCGACGTCCAGGGCCACGAACTGGGCGTCATCCAACCGTGTCTGCGGCCCGAGCTCGGGCGTGTCGACCGCGATCTCCGACCACGGCACCGGCTCGATGGCGCCGCGCGGCTTGAGCAGGACCGGCTTCTGCGTCACCTGGCCAGCGCGAGCGCTCTCCGGGCGAACGCGATCTCGTCCGCGGTGACGGCGCGCAGCAGCAGGGCTGCGCCGGCGTACACAGCCGCGCCGACGACGATCGGGATGAGGATCCGAAGCCCATCCAGGTTGCTCAGCGGGAACAGGACCGCGGCCATGACCAGGCCGGCGAGGATTGGGCGCCAGCTGATTTGAAGCACCGGGATGCGACCGATATGACGCGCGGTCAATATCCACCCGGCCACCGCGAGCACGACCTCCGTGAGCACGGTGGCCCAACTTGCGCCGCGATAGCCGAAGAACGGGATGAGGATGAGGTTGAGGGCCACGTTAGCGACCAGGCTCCAGCCGGCGGCCCACGTAAACGACAGCTGGTGGTCGGAGGCGCTCAGGGCCCCGATGAACGCGTTGTTGACGAAGCCGATGGCCAGCGCCAGGGAGAGGATGCGCAGGGCCGGTTCCGACTCCGGATAGAGGAATGTCTTGGTGAGCGGGTGCGCGAGCATGAACAGGCCGACAGCGATCGGCCAACCGACGACGAGCAGCGCCTTGAAGAAGCGGCTCACCGCGTCGGCCAGCTCCTGCGGCCTCTCGCGGAAGTAGACCGAGAGGACCGGGAACACCACCGACAGCAGCGTCATCGGGATGAACAGCAGCGCCTCGAATGGCTTGTACGCCGCGGCGTACCAACCCGCCTCTTGATGCTGCCGCAGCGCATAGAGGATCGGCTGGTCGACCTTGAAGTAAAGGATCGTGAGCACAAACGTGAGCGCGAAGGGAAGGCCCTGAAAGAACCATTCTCGGAGCAGCTGCGGCTCGAACTTCCAGCCGACGACCGCGATCTTCTTCCACGCAAGCACAAACGCGAAGTACACACAGCTGAATGCGTACTGAGCGGCGTATGCCCACACGAAGTACGCGACGCCGGCCTGGATCTTGATCCCGACGAGCACGAGCGCGAGCAAGACGGCGCTCTCCAGCACGACCGCAGCCGCTTCGTAGCCCAGGCGCTGAACCGCGTACAGCGTGTTGCGGAGCAGGGTCGAGTAGGACGTCAGGACCATGAGCAGGAAACCCGGAACCAGGAGGCTGCTCAAGCCGGCGACGGCGAGCGCGATGGCAAGGATCACAAAGCTGGCCACAGCCATCAGGACTCGCAGCGACATGACGTTGCGCAGGTAGCGCTGGATCTCGGCTGGATGGCGGGCGCCCTCGCGAACGTAAAGGACGTTGAAACCGAGATCCAGGACCACGCTCACGATGGCCGTGTAGTTGACGAGCGTGGTGAAGGTCCCATAAGGCGCGGGCGTGAGCCATTTCAACGTGGCGATCACGGTGACCAGGGCGATGAGCCTGGCGACCACCTTCGCCGCCAGCACGAGAACCGTATTGCGGAGGGCCCGCGAACCTAGTCCGGCGGTCGCGACTGGAATTTCAGGTGCGCGGTCGATGTCTGGCAACTTGGGCAATGCTAACGCCCGGTCCCAGGCGCCGATCCCCCGTCAAATACACTTCTGGGTCACATGACTGGCCCGAAGCGTTCGCTGAGTGGCATCCGGGTCACCGGCCGGTTCCATATCGGCAACTACCTGGGGGCCGGCATCAACTACGTTCGTCTTCAGGACGAGTACGAGTCATACATCTTCGTGGCCGACTATCACACGCTCACCACCAAACCCAATGCCCGTGACTTCACAGACGATCTCTACGACATGGTCATGGACCTGATCGCCATTGGGGTCGATCCCGAGCGGACGGTGATCTATCGCCAATCCGCCATACCCATGGTGGCTGAGCTCACCCTCCTGCTCGCCATGGTCACGCCGCTCAGCTGGGTACAGCGCGTGCCGACATTCAAGGAGAAGGTCCGGGACCAGCCCGAAAACGTGAACCTCGGTCTGTTCGAGTACCCCGTGTTGCAGGCCGCGGACATCATCATCGTCAAGGGGAACGCGGTCCCGGTGGGCCGCGACCAGGCTGCACACGTAGAGCTCACTCGCGAGATCACGCGCCGGTTCAACCGGACTTATCGCCCGGTCTTTCCTGAGCCCCAGCTCGTGCTCAATCCCGACGCGCCCATCGTCAAAGGCACCGACGGCAAGGCGAAGATGTCGAAGAGCCTCAACAACATCGTTGGAGTGACCGATCCGCCGGATGTCATCCGCAAGCAGGTCATGAGCATGGTCACCGATGTCAAGCGCACATACAAAACGCAGCCTGGCCATCCTCGGTCATGCAACGTGTGCGCCTTCTACAAGTTCTTCTTCGACGATTGGGAGCATTACTGGGACCTCTGCCGCAAGGCCCAGATCGGCTGCTACGACAAGAAGAAGCTGCTCGCCGAACGGATCATCGAGCGCTTCGCGCCATTCCGCGAGCGCCGCTCGGGACTGACGCGCGAGCGGATCGACCAGGTCCTCGAATCCGGGGCCGAGCGGGCCCATGCGATCGCCGGACAGACCATGGTCGAGGTCCGCGACGCCGTCGGGTTGCCCCCTTACTTCCGGGCGTGACGGGCAGCTAGAATTCGCTCCGGATGGCTGATTCCACGCCGCGCAAGTTCACCCGCAGGAACTTCATCGGTTGGTCGATTGCCGTCCTGTTGACGTCGACGGTGGTCGTCGGCCTGGCACCGATCCTCGTCTTCTTATGGCCGGCGCCGCCGAAGGGCCAGAAGAAGACGGTGCTCCAGGTGTCGCTGGCGACACCCATCGACCAGCTAGCGAAGGGCGACGCAGTCAAGTTCGACGCCCCGACCAGCCCCAACTC
>DMCH01000163.1:19186-19431 GCA_003446775.1 Chloroflexota bacterium | reverse complement strand
CCCATCCGCTTCAGCTGCGCATCGAGGTGGGCCTGGATGCCGGGCGTGGGGCGCTCGTCGTATCCGACCTCCGCGTCGTAGGCGGTGTCGCGCCAGCCGCCGATGAGGACCTCACCTGTCGGCAGCTGCCTCCAGTAGCGGTAGCCGAAATGCGAGTACGTGGGGACGTCGCAAAGACGGGCAGCGTCGGGTGCGGTCGCGAGCATCTGCGCCCGGCGCGGTTGGATCTCGACCTGCGAAAGCAA
>DMCH01000163.1:4205-18884 GCA_003446775.1 Chloroflexota bacterium | reverse complement strand
AAGACCTCATTCGACCGCGCCTCGATCGCGCTCACGTTCACGCCTTCGCGGATCGCTCCAGGCGGCGCCTGGAGAGCGAGCGCTCCCACCAATGCGGCGGGATCGACCTCGCCGTCCAGAGGATTGACGAGGATGCGGCCGTCCCATGATGCTTCGAAGCCGTCCTCATTCAGCAGCTGCGCGGATTCCGCAAGCGCCGCCGCCTCCTCCTCGCCGGAGGCAAGGATCGCGCTGCCGAGGCGGCGATGTCTGACCGGCCGGCCCGCCACAGCTTCGATCATCGTGGTGTGGTTGACGAGGGTCATCTCCCAGATCTCACGCGCCCGCGCACGTCCGAAGCTGAGCACCGCCTCGGCATAGCTGTCGGCCACGCCGGCGAGAAGGAAGCCCGCATTCCGCCCGCTCGCACCCGCGGCGATATGTGCTCGCTCGACCAGCACGGCGTCCATGCGTCGCCCGCGCAGGTGATGCATAAGACTCGTGCCGGTGATGCCGCCGCCGATCACGAGCACGTCCGCGCGCTCCGGCAGCCGCCCGGGGTAGCGCTCGACCGGCCGTGACCAGTAAGGAGTGCTCGTCAAGGTCGAGTCTGGGGAGCGAATAACATGATCATCCGTGGATTTTGAGAGCTACGACGTCCTGGTGGTCGGCGGTGGGCTGGCCGGCATCAGGGCGGCGATTGCCGCGGTCGACGCCAACCCCAGGCTCAAGATCGCGATGGTCTCCAAGGTCTACCCGATGCGCAGCCACACCGTCTCCGCCGAGGGTGGGGCAGCGGCGGTCCTTCGCCCCGAGGACAGCTATGAGACGCATGCCTTCGACACCATCAAGGGCTCGGACTACCTCGCCGACCAGGACGTGGTCGAAGCCTTCGTTCGCGAGGCCCCGATCGAAGTGATCCAGATGGAGCACTGGGGCTGTCCCTGGAGCCGCGAACCTGATGGCAAGATCTCAGCGCGCCCGTTCGGCGGCATGACCACTTGGCGGACATGCTTCGCGGCCGACAAAACTGGCTTCCACATGCTCCACACCGTCTTCCAGACATCCCTCAAGTACAGCCAGATCCACCGCCACGACGAGGCATTCGCCACCAAGCTCCTGGTCGAGGATTCGCGCTGCGTCGGCGTGGTTGCGATCGATATGCGCAGCGGGCGATTCCAGGCGATCACCGCGAAAGCGGTCATCCTCGCGACGGGCGGGCTTGGGCGCGTCTACGCATTCACCACCAACGGCAACATCTGCACCGGCGATGGCATGGCCCTGGCTTACCGGGCCGGGGTCGGGCTGAAGGACATGGAGATGGTGCAGTTCCATCCCACCGGGCTTCCATTCACCGGCATCCTCATCACGGAGGCCGTGCGCGGCGAGGGTGGTTACCTGCTCAACAAGGACGGAGAGCGGTTCTTGAAGCGCTACGTGCCCAACAAGATGGAGCTGGGACCGCGCGACATCATCTCGCGCGCCATGGTCACCGAGTTCGAGGAAGGCCGAGGATTTGAGGGACCTCACGGAAAGTTCATGCATCTCGACGTCCGGCATCTGGGCGAAGAGACGATCGATGCCAAGCTGCCCTTCATGCGCGAGCTGGGTCGCGAGTTCGTCGGAATCGACATCGTGAAGGACCCGATCCCGGTGAGGCCGGTTATGCACTACATGATGGGCGGCGTCGATGCCGACATCTCGGGCGCCACGCCGATCGCCGGCCTCTACGCGGCGGGAGAGTGCGCCAACCTCGGGCTCAACGGCGGCAACCGGCTCGGCTCGAACTCGCTGTCCGAATGCCTCGTGTTTGGAGCCGCCGCGGGTCGCGCCGCGGCCGAGCACGCGAGCTCGGCGGGTCCGGTCGGCGCGAACCCGGTGTCGGCCCTCCTCGCCGATGAGACCAGGCGGATCGAGGCTTCGTTCCTCGACAAGAAGGGCGGCGAGGAACGCATAGGTACCATCCGCGAGGAGATGCAGCACGACATGGATGCCGGGGCAGGAGTATTCCGGACCCGCGACGGCCTGGAGAAGCTGACCCGCCAGTTGGGCGCGCTCCGCGACCGCTTCGAGAAGATCAAGATCGAGGACTCGAGCCGCACCTTCAACACAGAGCTGACCGCGGCGCTGGAGCTCGATTTCATGCTCGAGGTGTCTGAGACCATCGCCTATTCCGCGCTGGCGCGCGAGGAGTCCCGCGGGGCGCATTCCCGCCGCGATTTTCCCGAGCGCGATGACGCGAAATGGCTGAAGCACACGCTCGCGTTTCGTACCGATAGCGCTGAACCAAGGTTGGAGTACACGGACGTCCGCATCACCAACTTCAAACCAGAGGCGAGGACCTACTGATGGCAGAAAAGAGGATCACGATCAGGACCACGCGCTTCGATCCTGACAAGGACAAGGCGCCGAGACTGCAGTCGTACGACATTCCCTTCTCAGACGAGAGCATGGTGGTCCTCGACGCGCTGAACCACATCAAGGCACACGTGGACGGCAGCCTCAGCTATCGGTGGTCGTGCCGCATGGGCATCTGCGGCAGTTGCGGGATGATGGTCAACGGAGTTCCAAAGCTCACCTGCAACGCCTTCATGCGCGATTACTGGCCACGTTCCATCACGGTCGAACCGCTGCAAAACTTCCCGATCGTCCGCGACCTCGTCATCGACATGGAGGACTTCATGCACAAGCTGAAGTCCATCAAGCCGTGGATCATCCGCAAGCAGGAATTACCGCTTGGCGCCGGCGAGCACCGCCAGACCATGGATCAGATCGATGAGTTCCGCCAGTTCAGCGAATGCATCAACTGCATGCTCTGCTACGCGGCCTGCCCCGTGTACGGCCTGAACAACGAGTTCCTCGGCCCCGCGGCGACCGCGCTCGCGCGGCGCTACAACCTCGATTCGCGCGACCAGGGTCTCAAGGAGCGGCTGCCGGTGCTCGCGAACTCCGAGGGTGTCTGGGAGTGCAGCTTCGTGGGTGAATGCTCGGTGGTGTGCCCCAAGGGCGTCGATCCGGCCAAGGCCATCCAGCAGACCAAGCTCGACACGACCACGCGCTTCGTGCTTCCGTACGGTAATCGCGACGAATGAACCCGTGAAGGCGCCTCTCGAGGGCGACGAGGCGGCAGCCTCGGCCGGCGCGGCTCCTCGCGTCTACAAGCCGGAGATGCCACGTGGCTGGTGGCTGCGCCGGCGCCACTACTTCCTGTACATGGTTCGCGAGTTCACCGCCGTGCCCATGGCGCTTTGGCTGTTGTGGTTGCTGTTCGAGATCCACCGCGCCGCCAACGGACCGAAGGGGTACTACCCGTCCGCATCCCCGGCCTTCATCGTCTTCAGCGTCATCTGCCTAGCGTTTGCGACGTACCACAGCGTCACGTTCCTCAGCCTCGCCGGCGTGATCATCAACCTCAAGCTCATGGGTAAGCGGGTGCCACCGCGGACGATCGTCGCCGTGATGTTCGGCCTGTGGCTGGTGGCGTCGGTCATGATCGCGGCGGTTCTCATCGGGTTTGCGCGATGAACTACGACAGCGCAAAAAGAAACAAGCCGGCGATCTCGCACCTGTTCTGGTGGTTCCTGTTCGCCAATGGCGGAGGATTGACCGCGCTCGTGCTCCCAGTGCATATCCTGGTCCAGGGCGTCCTGGGGCCGCTGGGCGTCGTTCACGTGGTGGACCGGAACTACGACACCTGGATCAGCGTCCTGGGCAACCCGATCGTGAAGCTCTACCTGCTCGCCCTCATCTCGCTTGCGTTCTTCCATTTCGCGCACCGGCTGCGCTACTTCCTGGTCGATCTGGGGGTGCCCGCGGCCCGTACGCTGCCGGCGCAGGTGCTCTTTTACGGCGGCGCGGTCGTGGTCACGGCGGTCACGATCTGGGTGCTCCTGACCACTGCCCCCCTCTCGTTCGGGTAGCCATGTACACGGTGGAGGCGATCCCCGCTGACGAGCTGGGAAACAGCAGCTTCCTCGTCGCAGATCCCGACCACGGGGTAGGTTTCGTCGTCGACCCGCTGCGAGACATCGAGCGGTACCTCCAGGCGGCTTCCAGGTTGAACGTGAAGCTCAGCCACTCGCTGGACACACATCTGCACAACGACTTCGTTTCGGGCAGGCGCGAGCTGGCCGCGGAAGTGGGAGCAAACATCGACGAGCTCGATCCGGGCCGCGAGCTGACGATCGGCAATATGTCGGTGCAAGCAATCCACACGCCCGGCCACACGCCTGATCACAAGAGCTACCTGCTGAGCGAAGGCGGCCGGCCGCGGGCTCTATTTTCGGGCGGCGCGGTGATGCTCGGCGCCATTGCGCGCACCGATCTCTTCGGCCCGCACCTGGCTGTTCACCTTGCGCTCGAAGCACTGACCACGCTGCAGGTTCGGTTGCGCGCGCTGCCGGACGACATTCGGATCTTTCCCACGCACGGGGCCGGCTCCTTTTGCGCCGCCGGCGGAGGCAGTGGGCATGAGACGACGCTTGGACACGAGCGACAGACCAATCCCTTCTTCCTGACCACCGACGTGATGACGTTTCTCGCCCGAGCCCTGAACCAGGCCCGATATCCGACCTACTACCGCGACATGTCCGCGATCAACCGCGGCGGGGCGCCGTTGATAGGTACGTCTCTTCCGCCGCTGACGCGGTTGGGTGCCGACGAGGTGGCCCACATGATGGAAGAGGGCGCGGCCGTAGTGGATGTACGGCCTGGCCGTGACTACGATCGCGAGCACATCCCTGGGAGCTACAGCATCGGCATCGACGGGCCCGTGAGCGCGTGGGTCGGCTGGCTGATCGCGCGAGGCCGGCTGATCGTGCTAGCGGGCGGAACCGATGCGCAGCACCAGAAGGCGCGGCTCCAGCTGCTTCGGATCGGCTTCGACACCATCGCAGGCGCCCTCGATGGCGGCATGGATGCTTGGCGATCGAGCGGCCGTGAGGTGTCGGCCTTCGAATCGGTTGATATCGAGGACATGGCCGAATGGGTTATCAGTGCTGAGCCGATGACCGTGGTCGACGCGCGGGACGAAAACGAGTGGGTGGCCGGTCATGTGCCGGGCGCCGTGCACATGTATGTGCCTGACGTACCTCACCACGCCGACGAGATTCCGCGTGAGGCGCCTGTGGCGGTGCACTGCGCATCCGGGTACCGCGCCGGCATCGCTGCCAGCCTGCTCGAGCAGGCTGGCCTGAAACGCATCATCCACGTCAACGGCCAGTATTCGGACTGGGATCGGCTGCACCTGGCGGAGGTGCACGCGACGTAACCGTCGCTTCAGGCGTCGGTGGTGGCGGCCTCTAGCAAAGCGGCGAACTTCCGCTGCGCCGCCGCCCTGCGCGTGGGCACGTGCTCGCGGGGCCAGATGCCCTTCGGCGCCTGGTAGCCGGAAAGGACGCGTCGCGCGACTGAAACGCGGTGGACCTCGTCGGGTCCGTCGTACATGCGCGCGGCGCGCGCGTGGCGATACATCTCCTCCAGCGGCATGTCGGATGAGTAGCCGAGGGCTCCGTGGACCTGGATGGCGCGGTCGATTACATCGTGTAGCACCTTGGCGCCGAAGAACTTGATCATCGAGATCTCCTTGCGCGCGGCGGACGCACCCTGCGTGTCGATGACCCAGGCCGCGTGCAGGGTCATGAGGCGTGCCGCCTGCATCTCGGCCGCCGAATCGGCGATCCAGTTTTGCACCGTCTCGTGGCTGGCCAGCTTTTTGCCAAATGCCTCACGCTGCAGGGAGCGCTCGCACAGCATGTCGAAGGCGCGCCGGGCCTGGCCGAGCCAGCGCATGCAGTGGTGGATCCGCCCGGGCCCAAGCCGCGCTTGAGCGATCAGGAAACCCTGGCCTCGCTCGCCGAGGAGGTTGTCCTTGGGCACGCGCACATCCTCATAGAGGATCTCGGCGTGCCCATAGCCGAATCTTTCGTCGCCTCCCATGGTGGGGACGTTGCGCAGCTTCTTCAGCCCCGGCGCGTCGCCGGGCACGATGATCATCGAGGCGCGCTCATAGGCATCGGCTTGCGGCTCCGTGACGACCATCGCGATCAGGAAGTTGGCGATCATGCCGTTGGACGTGAACCACTTGTGGCCGTTGATGACCCATTCGTCGCCGTCGAGCACCGCAGTGGTGGAGAGAAGCGTCGGGTCCGAGCCGGCGGTGTTCGGCTCGGTCATAGAGAACGCCGAGCGGATCTGGCCGTCGAGCAAGGGGTGGAGCCAGCGCTTCTTCTGCGCCTCCGTGCCGAACTCGGCCAGGATCTCGGAGTTGCCCGAGTCGGGCGCCTGGTTGCCGAAGATGATCGGCGCCCACA
This sequence comes from Chloroflexota bacterium, assembly GCA_003446775.1. Lineage (GTDB taxonomy): Bacteria > Chloroflexota > Dormibacteria > Dormibacterales > Dormibacteraceae > UBA10449. The sequence goes on along the minus strand of DMCH01000163.1, from coordinate 12,594 downwards.
TGGTGGCGCCCTCGATCTCGTGCATGAGGCCCAGCTTCACCTGCCCGTAGCCCTGGCCGCCCAAGTCCGGCGGCAGGTGTGTGGCCCACAGCTTCTGCCGCTTCACCTCTGCCTGCAGCGGCCGGATCGCGCGCATGAAGCCGGCCTCGTCCGCATCCAGGACCTCGAGTGGGTACACCTCGTCGCGGACGAAGCTGCGCATCCATTCGAGCTTCTTTTCGAATTCCGGCTCGGTCGAGAAGTCCCAGGCCATGGCTTGTCTCCTAGTGGTGTGTCTCGAACACGGCGATGCCGTCGTCGATCATGCCCGTGATCGTATCCGTCAGGCCTTCGTACATGGGGTCTGGACGCTTGCCGCGACGGTGCAGCATGAGGTTGTAGCCGTAGATCGACGCGTACTTGTAAATGCTCAGCGCGAGGTACCAGCGCATCTCATCGGCGTTGGTGCCATAGAGGCGGTACAGGTCTTCGATCCCCACATTGATCGCGCCGCCCGGGTTCGGAGCGTCATGGTATTGGCGCCGTACCGAGACGACGCACAGGCAGCCAAGGTCCAGCAGCGGCTGCCCGATCTCGGCGATCTCCCAATCGAGCACGGCCACCACCTCGGCTCCCCGAAACAGCATGTTCCCGTAATGGAAGTCGCCGTGGACCAGCGTCGGTGCACGTTCAGCGGGGACGTGCGCCGCAAGGAGGCCGCCCAGCTCGCCTGCCCGGGCGGTCAGCTCTTCGGGCGCGCGCTGCATGAGCATGGCCCAACGCATCATCTCGGCCTGCAGGCTCACCGGTTCCTCGTCGCCGATGCCGGTGCCGGCCAGCGGCAGCGCCTGAAGCCGTTTGAGGGTCTCGACCGCTGAGGTGGAGATGTCGATGGGCTGCTGTTCCGCTCCGGCCTTCTCGATCCGCGTGCCTTCGACGGCCTCCATCAGCACGAACGGCCGGCCGTCCACGACCGGTTCGGCAACCAGGAGCGGGATGTCCGGAGTGGGCTGGCCCGCCGCGTGAAGCGCGGCCATGATGTGGCCCTGGCGGATCACGTCGGCGGGACCCGCGATCCGCGCGCCGGGAGGAGGGAGGCGGAGGACGTACCTGGTGAGCGTGTCGCCGTCGTCGATCGTGACGAAATAGGTGAACCCGGAGTGACCCTCCGGAATCGGGTCGACCGACACCACCCGCAGCGCCGGCCGGCCGAGCCGCTCGCGGCACTGCGTCTCGAGGTCTTCGCGGATGCGCTCGGTCATTCGAGGTGCGCCGTATCGCCTAGCGTGCCCACCATCTGCCTGTCGCCGAGGACTCTCACGACGTTGACCGAGGTGAAGTAGGGAAGGAAGCGCAGGTGGCCGGGCTCGAGACGGATGACGTGCGTGAGAAACACGATCATCGCCGCTCCATGGGCGACGACGATCACGCGTCCGCCAGGGTGGGCATGGGCGATGTCATCGATCGCCGCGATCATGCGCTCGATGACGCTGGCCGGAAGCTCTTTGAAATTGAGCGCGCCATCATCGCCGAGCTCCATCTCCATCTCAATAAGTCGATCATCCACGTGCACGTCGTCCCCGATCGTCCGCGCCGTCTCGAGGGCCCGGCGGTATGGGCTGGAGTAGATGGCTGTGACGTTGAGCCTGCGCACGCGTTTGGCGAGCAGCTCAGCCTGCTTGCGGCCGAGCGGGCTCAATTGCGGATCGGCGCCTTCCGACATGCCTTCGTAGCAGTCGGCGTGACGGACCAGCCAGACCTCGGTCACGCCTTCGACACCGATCAGGAAAGCGGCCTCCAGCGATCGCATCGCCTCTGTCATCCGCTCCGGACCGGACGCCATGGGTAACATTCGACCACATGCTTCGGGCAGCGGGCATCGTCGCCCTCATCGTTCTGGCCGCCTGCAATGAATCACCTGCGAAGCCATCGCCGTCACCGACGCCGATTGTGGCGCAGGGAAGCTGGACCCAGAATCTCACCTTCGCCGGCGAGCTCTCAGGACATATGTCGGGGATCGTTCCCGACGTCGGCGGCCAGAAGAGCCAGTGCACGGGTGGAAGGACGCACAACGGCGAGACCTGGGCCGACATCTTCTACGGGACGGTGGACGTCAGCGGCGACGTGTGGGGTGTCGTGTTCCAGATCAACAACTTCCGTGGCCCAGGCACCTATCAGAACTCGAGCGTGACCGTCGAAGTGCACAACCCCGATGCCACCAAGGTGTGGCAGAGTCGGAGCAGCGACAAGATCACGTTCGTCCTGGACCGCAGCCAGCAATCGGGGACGGTCGATGCGATGTTGACCAACGCCACCACGGGCAAGGACGGCCTACAGGTCACCGGCCACTGGAACTGCCGGCAGTAGCCCGCTGAGCCGAAGCGCCATGGATGGATCGGCGCCGCGCTGAGGTTATAGAGGTCATGCAAGGTTCCAAATTGGACGAGAGCGTGCAGGGTGCGCTCGCACGCGGCCGGGTCATCGACATCACGACTGTCGGGCGTCAGAGCGGGCGGCCTCGGCGCATCGAGATCGTTTTTCACAACATCGACGGCAGGATCTACATCAGCGGCATACCGTCGCCGACTCGCCGCGCGTGGCTGGCAAACCTGGAGGCTCGCCCGGAGTTCACCGTCCACCTGAAAGGCGCGGTGCGCGCCGACCTCCCGGCCAGGGCTCGCATCATCGACGACGAGGCGGAGCGGCGGCGGATCCTGGACGCGGTCGCCAGGAACTGGAAGCGAAAAGACCTCGAAACGATGGTCCGTCTGAGCCCGCTTATCGAGGTCACCTTCGAGGGCGCCAACGGCCAGACCGGCCATCCGCCCGCGCCTGCTTAACAACTCTTTACGCATTAATTGCGAGGCTCCCGCGAATACGAGCCCTAGGCTGACCCATCGTGAGCATCGACGCCAGCCCTCCCGCGCAACCGCCGCAGATGTCGCCCGACGGCAATTGGGTCTGGGACGGCAGCCAGTGGCAGCCCGTGACAGGCGTCGAGCCGACCCACGAAGGCGTGTTCGCGGCTTATGCGCACAAGGTCGAGGCGGCAGACCAGGCCGTCGGGGTGGCCCAGCCGGCTGCGGCTGTGGCGCCGGTCCAGGCCGCTGCGCCGGCGGTGGATTACTCGTACCCGGCCCCCGCGGTGGATTACGCGTACCCAGCCCCGGAGCCGGTCGTGCCGCTCTGGCAGCCACCTAAAAACTCCTCGAAGAGCGTCGTCCTGTACGCATTTGCCGCGGTCATCGTGCTGGTGATGCTGATGATGGTTCTCAATTCACTGAATCTTGTTTCGCTGCCGTTTTTCGGAGCGTCATCCAGCGCACCAGCAGCCAAACCATCGCCACTGGCGTACCCCATTCGTTCAGAGTTTGGACGGGCGGACGACTTCCTGAAAGGTTCGCTGGCTCCAGCGATGGCCACCTTCCAACAGACGGTGCCGGGGCTTCAAGCCTGCACCGGGACCCTGTCCAACAGCTGCTTCTATGCAATCACTGCAAGCGACAATCAGATGAAAACCGTTCTCTCTGTGATCGATCACGGGACCATCCCTCTCTGCCTAGCCACACCGATGAAAAAGTATCGGAGTGACCTTTCTTTAATGGAGGCGGGGCTACAACTCGGGCTGAAAGGCTACAAGGACAATCAAGTCGGTGAGGTCACGAACGGTGTGAATCAGTTCGCACGCGTCGCGGAGGCGCTTCAAGGCGATGTCACCGCCCTCGATGGCGCCAAGAAGACCCAATGCAGCCCTGACCTCGAGGGTCCTTAGCGGCGACTATCATCTGCGAGCGTCGATGCCTGAGTCGCAGCTGAAAAAATTCGGTCACCTGACGCGCGCGCACCTCGAGCCTGGCGAGCAGCTGCTCGATATCGCCGTCGTCCAGCCTCTTCGCGGGGCCAGCGGCGTTGGCTTCGGGGTGGCCAGGGCGGTCGGGTCCGCGATTGCTCAAGTCGGCGCCGTCAAGGGTGGGAAGGGCACCATCGCCGACAGCTTTCCGCATGATCTGCCACTCGGAACCAACATGCTCACCGTCACCGACAGGCGGGTTCTGTTTCTCTACGCGGACGCCACGCGCAAGGCCGCCCGGCCGCTGTGGGGTGTACCAAGGTCGGCGGTGCTCGGCGTAGAGCGACGGCCGCGCCTGCAGGTGATGGCAAAGTTCCGCCTGCATTTCGAGGACGGCTCATCGGTCTCGATCTTGACGATGCGCCGCCGCTCGATCGATTCCCTGGCCAACGTTCTCGGCAGCGCCCGGCGCCAGAAATAGGCGGGTCGCGTACCCATCGGTTTCGGGGGGTCGCGACCTGCGGGAACGAAAGGCGACCCGGCGGCAACTCGGTGGTATGCATTCATTATCTATGCCATCATCTGGACCAGGGGGCGAGACGTTCAACGGCTCAACCAGTTGAGTCACCGGGGGAGGGATAGGTCGTCTTGATGCTCGTCCTGGGTGCGCTGGGCCGTCGGCCCGCGCGGCCGACCGTATCGCTGTCCGTCCCGCGAGAGCTGTGATCGAGCGCGCCCTCGGCCATGCCGGCCAGGTCGCAGCCTCAGCGCTGGTCGCCGCCCTCCTCATCGCTACAGGGTTCGCGGGGCTCGATCGTCCACGAATATCGAGCGTGTCCGCCGGTGCGCAGACCCAGCCTGACGGGCGTCAGACCACGTCCACGCCGGTCGTAAGGTGGAGCTCGCCGGCGCCGATCGCTCTGGCTGACGATGTTGCGCATGCCGTGCGGGTGGCTCCTCATCTCGACGCCGTCGAACCCAAGACCGCAGAGGTGCCGATCCACGAGGCCGTCGGGATGTCCTTTAGCCAGAGGATGAATCGCCAGAGCGTCGAGGCTTCATTCCTGATCCTGCCCGCTGTAGAAGGCCGCTTCGTGTGGAGCGATGACTACAAGCTGCGCTTCGAGCCATTCCGGCTTGCATATGCGACTTCCTACCAGGTTGAGGTGGGCGGTCGGTCGGCGGTGGGCGCGCAGTTGTCAGGGTCGAGGTGGTGGAGCTTCACGACGGTAGGTCGGCCACCCGACGCGCTGGCGCCCGGCCCCACCTCGATCAACGTGCCGATTCTCACGTATCACTACATCCGGGTGAATCCGGACCGGTACGACCGGATGGGCTTCGCCCTTTCGGTCACGCCCAGCGACTTCGCCGCCCAGATGGATTGGCTCGCGCAGAACGGCTACCACACGATCACAACCGAGGATCTTTATACGTATCTCAACGGATATGCGGGTTTACCGAGCAAGCCCGTGATCCTCACGTTCGACGACGGATACGCCGACTTCTACACGACCGCGCTGCCGATCCTCCGCAGCCACGACTTCGTAGCGGTTTCGTATGTCGTCACGGGGTTTGTCGGATTGCCCGGGTACATGACCTCGGCGCAGATCCGAGAGGCGGATCGCTCGGGGATGGAGATCGGCTCACATACCGTCAACCATCCGAACCTGGCCAACATGTCGGCCGCCGCGGTGTGGTCACAACTCACCCAGTCCAAGCTGTTCCTGGAGCTGGTGCTGGGACACCCCGTGCTGTCGTTCTGCTATCCAAGCGGAAAGTACACCTCGGCGGTCGCCGCGGCTGTGGCCGCCGCGGGGTTCCATGACGCCACCACGACCAGGTACGGCTACTCGTACACGCTCGCCAACCGCTATGTCTGGAGCCGGCTCCGGGTCAGCGGTGGGGAGCCCCTGGACCAGTTCGCGGCTGCGGTTCGGGGCGCCTCTTAGCTCCGCTGCTCTTATAACTCGATCAGACCTAGGCGAACGGCTGCGACAATGCCTGGAGCTTGGAGTGGACCCGAAGCTTCTCGATGACGTGGCGCAGGTGCCACTCGACGGTGTGGGGTGCGATGCCCATACGGCCGGCGATGGTCGGGGTGTCGAGGCCCTTGGCGAGAACTCGCAGGATCTCGAGCTCCCGTGGGGTGAACTCCGCTAGAAGCTTCTCGCGCTCACCTTGCTCGATGGCGTGGCGGCGCTGGCGGACGATCGCCCGCGCGAAGAGTGCGACCGGGATCAGAACCTCTCCCAGTATGGCTCGGCGAACGGCATCTACGATCTCGCCGGCCGTGGCCGATCCGGTGAGGTAGGCGCTGGCACCCGCGTCGATGGCGTCGAGCAGCGCTGTCTCGCTGTCATCCGTCGTGTGGAAGACGATCGGTGTCTCGGGCCGTGCGGTCCTGATCTGGCCGGCGGCTGCTGCGCCAGTCATGTCCGGCAAGCGGTAGTCCATCAGCACGACGCCGACCGCCTCCTGGGTCGCGAGGCGCACGGCGTCAGCGCCCGAGCGCGCCACGGCCAGGACGCGAAGCCCCGGTTCGCCCTCGAGGATCTCGACGATGGCGGAGGCGAGCATGGGGTGGTCCTGGACGACGAGGACTCGGATCGGGGTCACTCGTCTGCTTCGGGCGCGCCGGGCACCAGACGACGCTAGTCACGCGGCATCACCAATCGCTGTGACCAGGGTCGCAGGCGTGACTTAAATCACGAAGGCCCGCACGATCGCCGCCAGGTGCATAGGGTCGACGACCCTGATTATTCCCGGAGCGGTTTCCAGGATCTTAGCGACGCGAAGATCGCGTAGGGCTCGGCTGACCACCTCACGCGATGACCCGATGGAGTCGGCGAGATCAGAGTGGGTGGCCCTGACCTCGAGCCGGCCGACCGTAAGCTGAGAACGGCACGCGCGGTCGAGGAGGTCATAAGCCAGGCGCTCCCTGATGTTGCCCAGCGAGCGGACGGCGATCAGCTGGAAGGCGTTTCGAACTCGGGCCGCCAGGTGAGTGGCGACGGCGATCGTGACCTCGATCTCGGTCATCGCCAGGTTGCGAACCGATTCCACGTCGAGAGTCGTCAGTGTGGACTCGACGACCACCTGTACGTAAACCCGGGGCGGACGGCTGATGAGCGCGGTTCCGCCGATCAGCTCGTGGGCGTGGATGAAGGTGACCGTGGCCTGTCTCCCATCGGGAACGCTGTAGTAGGCGCGGGCCAACCCACGTTCGACCAAGAACGAGGCCGGCGGCCCTTCGGGGTGGAAAGCAATGCTGCCGGCGGGAAATACAGTTCGCTTCGAGCCCTCCAGCAGGCAGCGACGATTGGCATCGCTCAGCAGCGACAAGAAATCGACATCCTCTCGGGCGAGGCCCGATGTCGACATAGCGCGATTATGTTCCCGAAACAACCACCGTGACCGACATCGCTGCCCGACGACTCCAGGCCCAACGGCTCACCGGTGTGCCGTTCACCTCGCCCCTGGACGCTGTCCGCTGGCTGACCGCGGTGCAGGCGCAGGATTACGGCGGGGCCAAGTGGGCGCTCGCGCAGCGCAGCCGCGGGACAACCGACGTGGAGCTCGATCGCCTCTTCGACGCGGGGGACATCCTGCGCACGCATGTGTTGCGGCCAACCTGGCACTTCGTCCTGCCTGAGGACATCGGATGGCTGCTCGCTCTGACCGGGCCCAGGGTCCGCGCCGGCCTTGTCGCTCGCAACCGCGAGCTGGAGATCGACGACCACGTCGCCGCTCGCGCCGGGGAGTTGTTCACCGCGGCGCTCGCGGACGGGCGCCCCCTGACTCGCCCGGAGCTCGGAGAGGTACTGAAGTCGGCCGGCGTGACGCCGGAGGGCCAGCGCCTTCCGCACCTACTGCTGCGCGCAGAGCTGGACGCCGTGATCGTCAGCGGCCCGCGGCGCGGAAAGCAGTTCACCTATGCGCTGCTGGAGGAACGGGTAGCGAAGGCACGTGCCCTGGACCGCGACGAGGCGGTGGCCGAGCTGACGCTGCGCTACTTTCGCAGCCATGGCCCGGCCCAGGTCCAGGACTTCGTGTGGTGGTCGGGCCTCAGGATGGCCGACGCGCGGGCCGGCATCGCGCTGGCGGGTGGGGCGCTCGATCACCAAACCATCGAGGGCAAGGATTACTGGTTCGACGCCGCCGCCCACCCGCCTAAGCAGGCGACCGTCGTCGCGCACCTGCTCCCGAACTACGACGAATACACAGTGGCCTACCGCGACCGAGCAGAGATTCTGCACGCCGACCAACCGTTCGACCCCGCACTTTTCGCTCGCGCCGGCACATCCAGATCATCATCGATCTCGTTCGCGAGCATCCTTTCCAACGTCGTCACCGTGGGAGGCAGAGTCCGCGGCTCCTGGCGCCGCACGGTCGCGCGGGGCGGCGTTCGAGTCGACGTCCAGCCGTTGGACCGATTCAAGCGCGCCGAGACGGCCGCGGTCGAAGACGCCGCCGGCCGGTTGGGTCGCTTTCTCGAACGCCTAGTGGAGCTCAGGTGGCTGTAGCGCGGGCCCAGGCCTGCACGAGGCCGTCTGATCCGAACGCGGCTTTCGAGATGAAAGCGATGGCCCCCGAGCCGGCGATCCGAGGCGCGAAATCCTC
>DMCH01000163.1:1907-3871 GCA_003446775.1 Chloroflexota bacterium | reverse complement strand
CGGCTCGCCTCGAGGCCGTCGATGCCGGGCAGGTGAACATCCATCAATACGAGGTCCGGGTGCAGGCGCCCGGCGGCCACGACCGAGTCTTCGCCGGTCTCCGCCTCGCCGACGACCTCGAAGCCGCGCGTCGCATTCACGACCTCGCGCGCTACGGCCCGAAACGTTTCCTGGTCGTCGCAGATCAAGACTTGCACAGCCATGCTCCTCAAGCTTAGGCAGCGATCTGTCACTGCCCAAGGGTGCCTGCACCATGTCAATTGGTGGGGCCAGCCCTATCCTTTGCGCGATGCCGATCAGGGTCGTGCTTGCCGACGACAGCTTCATCGTGCGCGAGGGCATGCGCGAGCTTCTCGAGTCTGTCGGTGAGGTCGACGTGGTGGCGACCTGCAACGACCTGGACTCACTGCGGGCGGCGATCGAGCGAGAACGACCCGACGTCGTGGTGACCGACATCAGGATGCCGCCGACGAACACGAATGAGGGCATCCAGGTGGCAGAGGGCCTCAGAAGCAGCGCGCCGTCAATCGGGGTCGTGGTCGTCAGCCAGTACGCCGATGCTGAGTACGCGCTGGCATTGCTCGACAAAGGCGCTGCGGGCCGCGCTTACTTGCTGAAGGAGCGGGTGTCGGACCTGGACCAGCTCGTGAACGCCATCCGCGAGGTCGCGCGTGGTGGTTCGGTCGTGGACGCCAAGGTGGTCGAGAACCTCATCGCCGCTCGCTCGCGGAGCAAACGGTCGGCGCTCGCGGAGCTGACGCCTCGAGAAGGCGAGGTCCTGGCCGCCGTGGCTGAGGGCAAGAACAACGCCGCGATCGCCGGGGGTCTCCACCTCACCGAGGGTGCGGTCGAGAAGCACATCAGCTCCATCTTCTCCAAGCTCGGGCTGAGCGAGGAGCCGGCTGTCCATCGCCGCGTCAAGGCAACTCTCATCTACCTGGCTGAGGAGCGGGAACCCGAAAGGCGGTAACGGGCTCCTTGCGCCCTTTGACCTGAGCGGGGCCGATCCGTTCTGCCGGAAGAGAGTGACTCAAGGCGGCGTAGGTCGCCTCGCTCAGCACGGTCTCGCCGCGCGACGCGAACTGCTGCAGGCGCTGGGCGAGGTTGACGGCGTCGCCCACCAGGGAATACTCGGCGCGCTCGTCGCTGCCTATGAGCGCCGCCGCGACCAATCCGGTAGACAGGCCGATGCCCAGCTCAAAAATCGGCAGCCCCGCCGACCCCCAGCGCCGGTTCAGCTCGAGCTGAGCTCCCTGGAGGGACTGCGCCGCGCGGAGCGCGCGGTCGGCGTGGTCGGCTTGTGGCTCCGGGGCGCCGAAGACGGCCATGACTGAGTCGCCCACGAACTGCATCACGGTGCCGCGCTCTCCAAGGATTGCGTCGCTCGCCACGGTGCGATGCTCCTTCAACTGGCCCGCCAGCCGGCTCGGGTCAGACGTTTCTGCGATCGCCGAGTAGCCGCGCACGTCCGAGATGAGCACCGTGACGACCAGCCGCTCGGTTTTGCTCATCCCGTCACGACCCAGGCGCAGGCGGTCTGCGATGCCGCCAGGCAGCAATCGGCTGAGCATTGCTCCTTGCTCTTCGCGGTCCACGATGGCCTGGTGCAGGCGGCGTAGGTTGCGAAGACCCATCTCCCGGCCGCCGGTCGCCTGCGTCGCCAGCTTGAAGAAAAGCTGCTCGACCGATGCGGCGATGTCGGCGGGGGTGGTCCGCCGTTTGGCCGCGATGGCCTTGATGGGCAAGCCCTCGGCCACCATGCCGAGCAGCTCCTCCTCCGTGGGCGACAAATCGGTCTCGGCGACAGGCCGGATCAGTCCTTCAACGATTTTGGGATCGAGCACCGAACCACCGCTGCTCACCGTGCGGATGGCCCTGGCCAGCTGATCACCTTCGGCAACGCCATCCTTGAGCAGGTAGGCGCAGCCGGAGGCGCCCTCGCTCAACAGGGCGACGGCGTACTC
>DMCH01000163.1:0-1563 GCA_003446775.1 Chloroflexota bacterium | reverse complement strand
TCGTCGTAGTCGCCGGCCACGCCGACGACGTCGATGTCTTTAGTCATGCCCAGGAGCGCGCGCAGGCCCTCGCGCACGATCAGGCTGTCGTCGGCCAGCAGCACGCTGATCCGAGTCTCCACATGCGTATTGGACGCGGGGATTCGAGCTCCGGCAAGGCTGCCAGCATCACAGCGGCCGTGGGGCTGGCCCCAGCTAAAAGACGCCAGCCGACACCATCGACCGGATCCGCCGGCCGCCCTACGTTGTGGCGCGGAGGTAGACAAATGAAATTTGAAAGTTCGGTGACGGCGGTTTCGTGGATTCCCTTCGAGGCGGTCAAGGGGTTTCTGGCCATGCCTTTCGACATGGGCCTGGCCCATTACGACGAGCCACTGCCGGCCCGTCTCGAAAATCTCGACGACTGGCACAAGCAGGATCTCTTCCGCGAGGCCAACGAGCTGCGCGGATGGATCGAGGTCGAGCACGGCAAGATCACCGGCTACGGCCAGAGCGGAAGCGGCCGCATCGGCGTGACCCGGCTCAAGCTCGGCCCCAAGTCGGTCACGGTGAAGGCGAAGGCGATGCCGGACATCCGGCCCGAGCCCGAGGTCACGGACACCTACGTCCGCTTCAAGCAGACGTGCGGCGGCCGCACCGGGGTGCCGGCGCCGCGACCCGTCTCGCGTAAGCCCTTTCTCCAGATCGACTCGGCAGTCGCCTGGACGACTCTCTCGCTCACCATCCACAGCGATGGCCGCTCGGAGTACGAGCTGTGCGGCGCCAGTGCCTTTCCGCGCCACTGGATCTACGACCACAGCGGAAAGCTGGTCAAGGAAACGGGCCTGACCGACTTCGCCACCTGGATCAACGACGCCTTCGGTGAGCGCACGCCGTGGGGCGCATACGACTCTCCCGCGCTTGTGAAGCAGGTCGAAACCGAGCTCGAACGGGAGCTCAGCCAACTTGTGATCAGCAACGGCAAGCCGAAGCGGCGCAGCCTGGCGAAAGGTAAGACGCTGATCGAGCAGGGTCAGCCGGGGGACGACCTGTACCTGGTCCTGGACGGCATGTTCGCGGTCGAGGTTGACGGGAAGCAGGTCGCGGAGATCGGCCCGGGCGCGATCGTTGGAGAGCGCGCGATCTTGGAGTCGGGCAACCGCACCGCCACGCTGCGGGCGCTTACCCCTTGCCGGGTGGCTTCGGTTCCGCGACGCTACGCGGACGGGAAGGAGCTCATCGACATTGCCGCCGGCCACCGGCGGGAGGAGGCTCGCTGATGCGGCAACCTACGGATCGTTCCATCGTCCAGGCCCGGCGCCTGCGCAAGGTGTACCGGGGCGCCAATGAGGTCGAGGCCCTGCGCGGCATCGACCTCGAGGTCGAGCGCGGCGAGATGGTCGCCATCGTGGGTCCCTCCGGCTCCGGCAAGACCACCCTGCTCAACTGCCTGTCCGGCCTCGACGGCTTCGACGGCGGCCAGGTCGTGGTCGACGGCCAGGACCTCTCGACCATGACCGATCGCGCCCGCACCGCCTACCGGAGCAAGAACATGGGCTTTGTCTTCCAGGCCTTCAACCTGCT
>DMCH01000019.1:9469-10076 GCA_003446775.1 Chloroflexota bacterium | reverse complement strand
GGATGATGATGGGCTCGGGGGCCCGCGGAAACATCCAGCAGATCCGCCAGCTCGCCGGCATGCGTGGCCTGATGGCCGACCCCACGGGCCGGATCATCGACCTGCCGATCATGGCCAACTTCACCGAGGGCCTGACCGTGCTCGAGTACTTCATCTCGACCCACGGCACGCGCAAGGGTCTCGCCGACACCGCCCTCCGAACCGCCGACTCCGGATATCTGACGCGCCGCCTCGTCGACGTCGCGCAGGACGTGATCGTGCGCATCGAGGACTGCGGAACCACCAACGGAATCTGGGTCCGCGACATCAGCCCGGAGCGGGCCAAGACCGAACCCATCTACGAGAAGATCGCCGGGCGGGTCGCGGCGGAGGACGTCTCCGTCGACGGCAAGGTGCTTGTGCCGTCCGGCACGTCGATCAGCGATGAGAACGCGCGCAAGATCATCGCCGCGAGCGTCCCGGTCAAGATGCGTTCCGTGCTCGTGTGCGAGGCCCGCGAGGGTGTCTGCCGCACGTGCTACGGGCGGAACCTGGCCACCGGCAAGGTCGTCGAGATCGGGGAGGCGGTGGGCGTCATCGCCGCACAGTCGATCGGCGAGCCGGGCAC
>DMCH01000019.1:2417-9208 GCA_003446775.1 Chloroflexota bacterium | reverse complement strand
GGCGAGCCGGGCACCCAGCTGACCATGCGCACGTTCCACACCGGCGGTGTCGCCGGGGTGGACATCACTCAGGGCCTGCCGCGCGTCGAAGAGCTTTTCGAGGCTCGTATCCCGAAGGGCAAGGCCATCATCTCCGAGATCGACGGGGAGCTCGAGATCATCCGCCAGGAGGGCTCGCGCAAGGTGCGCGTGATCTCCAGGGAGGAGTTCGAGGTCTCCTATCCCATCGACCCCAAGATGACCCCGCTCATCAAGAGCAAGGACGACGTCATGGAGGGCCAGGAGCTGGCCCGCGACGCCAAGGGCAACGCCGTGAAGACCCGGCACGCCGGGAAGGTGACGGTATCGCCCAAGGAAATCACGGTGCGCACGCTCGACGAGGAGGTGCGCGAGTACGCGATCCCGCACCAGGTCCGCATCCGGCCCGAGCTCGACCGCCGCGACGGCCAGAAGGTGGTCATCAAGGCGGGACAGCAGATCACGGAGGGATCGATCTCACCGCAGGAGCTGCTCCACATCCTCGGGAAAGAGGCGGTTCAGACCTTCCTGGTCGACGAGGTCCAGAAGGTGTACCGGAGCCAGGGCGTGGACATCAACGACAAGCACATCGAGGTGATCGTGCGGCAGATGATGCGGAAGGTCCGCGTCGACTCCGCGGGCGACACCGGCCTGCTGCCGGGCGAGATCGTCTCGCAGTGGGAGTACGAGGAGGGGAACGCGAAGGCGCTGGCGGAGGGCGGCGAGCCGGCCACCGCGCAGACCGTGCTGCTTGGGCTCATCAAGGCCGCGCTGAACACCACCTCGTGGCTTTCGGCGGCGTCGTTCCAGGAGACCACCCGCGTGCTCACCGAGGCCGCGATCAGCGGCAAGGTGGACCGTCTGCGTGGGCTCAAGGAGAATGTGATCATCGGCAAGCTCATCCCCGCCGGGACCGGGCTTGACTACTACAAGAAGCAGCGCGAGCAGGCCGCCCGTGTCCTCGAGGAGGAGCCGATCGACCTGGAGACCCTTTCGGTCTAAGAAGCGCAACCAAAAGAGCAACCAAGAGGGGCCGCCCGAAGCGGCCTCTCCCTTTTTATAGGCCCTACACAATCGCGCCGATTTGGGTTAGAGTCAGCCTACGTGCACAGGGGGCGCCCGCCAGGGTTGCCCCTTTTCGATATAAGGAGGAACCTACGGTTCCCCCTTATCCGGGGCGCTCAACGGCCGCAGCTCATCTGAACCGCTTCGGACCGCTAACTCGGCCGGATTCGCGCCCCTAACTCCTTCCCTGGGAGGGGATTTTTCTTAATGTCACTCCCCGCGACGCTTGGCGGCATTCACGTATGCCAGGGACGGCCGGCGCAGCCCGGCCTACTAGCCACGCAGCCGGTTGAATATCATGTCTGCGGTGTCCTTCACTCGTTGGCGGGTTCGCGCCGTCGCGCTGGCGGTGCTCGCATCGGCCATCGCCTCCGCTTGCAACCCCACCACGCCGCTCACGCAGGGTCCACGCCTGGCCAAGGACCAGACGCTGCGTGTGCTCCTGGACGACCAGCCGCCGACGCTCGATCCGGGCCAGACTCAGTACCCGTACGAGACGGCGGTGCTGCGCACGATCTCCGAGCCGCTGCTCAAACCCAAAGCAGATCTCAGCGGAGTGACCCCAGCCGCGGCGGAGACATACGAGGTGTCGAGCAATGGGACCGTCTACACGTTTCACCTGCGCAAGACCGCGGAGTACTGGGACGGCACCCAGGTGAAGGCGCAGGACTTCGTGTACGCATGGCAGCGGCTCATCGATCCCCGCCTCGCCGCGCCCAACGGCCCGTTCTTCGCCGGTGCCATCCTCAACGGCGAACAGGTCTCGGGGCTTGACCCCCAGCGGGACGCGTCGCAGATACCGACGGCGCTCGGCACCCTCGGGTTGAAGTCGGTTGACGACTTCACTTTGCAGGTCACCCTGTCGCATCCGAACCCGGCGTTCGCCTGGCTCGCCGCGATGCCTGCCGGAGGGCCGATCCGGCAGGACGTCGTGACGAAATATGCCGACAAGTGGGCGAGCTCACCGGATTCGCTCGTCACCAATGGACCCTTCCGCGTCACCGAGATGGTCCCCAACGTGCATCTGACAGTGGTCCCCAACCCCCACTACTGGGGCGCCAAACCGAAGCTCACGACGATCACGTTCGACGTCGTCAACGATGGGGCCGTGGCGCTGGCCAAGTACAAGAACGGCGAGCTTGACGAGATCGATGTGCAGCCCGCCCAGGCTGCGGTAGTCGCGGGCGATGCGCATCTCAATGTGGACCTGGTCAGGACGCCGGCCCTGTCCGTGTTCTGGATCGTGTTTCGCCTCGACCAGGCGCCCTTGAACAACGTGAAGGTGCGCCAGGCGATCGCGGCCGCGATCGACCGCGACGCTTTCATCGCGCAGATATTCCAGGGCCAGGGATTGCCCGCCGAGACGTTCATTCCCAAGGGCATGCCCGGCTACGCTCCCGACCTCGGCAGTACGCAGACGTTCGACGTCGCCCGCGCGCGCGCCACATTCGCCGCATCCGGTGTGAGCGCCAAGGACCTGTCCGCGGTCAAGTTTTCCTACGACCAGTCGTCTGACTTCAGCAAGGCCACCGCGAAGTTCGTCCACGACCAGCTGAAGACGAACCTTGGCGTGGACATAACCCTCGAGGCGCTCGACAGCAACACGCTGAGCTCCCACCTGGACACGGGTGACTTTCAAATCGCGGGCCCGCTCGGCTGGATGGCGGACTATCCAGATCCGTCGGACTGGTTTGGCATCTTCTTGACGACCAGCTCGAACAACTTCGCCTTCTATCAGAACAAGCAGTACGACAGCTTCGTGAAGACCGCCGGCTCAGACATCGAGCCCGACCGTCGCGCGCAGGAGTACAAGCTGGCCCAGGGCATGCTGGCCAACGACGTCCCGGTCGCTTTTCTCGCGCAGCCCGTGAGCTGGTATTTGGTCCGGCCGTACGTGCGCGGCGTGACCACGACCTCCGTTGACGAGTGGCCCGGCGCCCTTTTCCCAGCGCAGATCTACATCGCCGCCCACTGATGCCGAAATCGGCTTTAAGGCCTCCGAGCCTTGTGCCTTGCCTTTGGCTCGGTTTGGTGGCGGTTTCGTTGGCCGCCTGCGATGTCTACCCCCCAACCCAGCACAGACTCTCGGGAGGCACGGCGACCTTTGCTGAGAGCCCGAACGCCAGGCCGAACTACATCTTCCCGCTCACGTCCGCGGCCTACTTCAGCGCCACCAACGTCAGCCAGTTCCAGGTCCTGATGTACAGGCCGCTCTACTGGTTCGGCGAGAACGGCCAGGTCAAGCTCAACTCGAGCCTCAGCCTGGCGGCCGATCCCGCGTACAGCGCCGACGGTAAGACGGTGACTATGAAGCTCAAAGGGTGGAAGTGGTCCGACGGCGTTCCGATCACTTCGCGTGACGTCGAGTTCTGGATGAACCTGCTCAAAGCCAACACCGATCACTGGGCGGCTTACTCGCCGGGAGAGTTTCCCGACAACGTGAGGACCATGTCGTTTCCCGACTCCCAGACCGTCGTCTTTGGTCTGGACAGGGCGTATGGCCAGATGTTCTTCACCTACAACCAGCTGAGCCAGATCACGCCGATACCTCAGCACCTCTGGGACAAGACTTCTGACACCGGCGCGATCGGCGACAACGACACCAACCCCGCCACGGCCAAAGCGGTCTTCAAGTACCTCGACGGCCAATCCAGGTTGGTTGAGACCTACAACACCAACCCGCTGTGGCGGGTGGTGAGCGGCCCCTGGAAGCTGAAATCGATGACCACTCGCGGCCGCGTGGCGATGGTCCCGAACCACGGTTACTCCGGGCCGGTCAAGCCCTCAATCGCCGAATTCGACCTGGTGCCTTACGCGACTGACTCAGCCGAGCTCAACGACCTCCACGCCGGCGGAGTCGACTACGGCTACATCCCGAACCAGAGCGCCGAGCAGGCCGGCTCGCTCAACAACTTCATGTCGGCGCCGTGGATTGGCTGGTCGATCAACTTCATCCAGGTGAACTTCAACAACAGGGTCAACGCCCCGATCTACAGGCAGCCCTACTTCCGCCAAGCAATGCAGCACATGGTCGATCAACAGACGTGGATCGACAAGATCCTCAAGGGCGACGGCTACCCGGATTACGGGCCTGTGCCCATCCAGCCGGCGAACACCTTCGCCGACGCCGTCGAGCAGGCCAATCCCTACCGGTACGATCCCGTGGCGTCCGCCAAGCTGCTTGCCGACAACGGCTGGACCGTCAATCCGGGCGGCGTCAGCACTTGCAGCAAGCCGGGCGCCGGGGCCGGACAGTGCGGCGCGGGCATCGCTGCCGGCGCCAAGGCCAGCTTCAAGCTCGAGTACGTTTCGGGGTCGGCCGCTGTCAAACAAGAGATGGAGGCCCTGAAGGCGGCATTCTCCTCAGCCGGCCTGGAGCTCAACCTGTCAGAGGTTGCATTCGAAACGGTGATCGGTGATGCGTTCAGCGGCAGCACCACCACGGACATGAGCAACTGGGGCTACGGTTGGATTTTCGCCCCCGACTACTACCCGACCGGTGACGAGATCTTTTCCACGGGCGCCCCCTCAAATGGCGGGAGCTACTCGAACGCCACCAACGACGCCAACACCACCGCCACCGTTACCGGCAATGTCTTGGCTCTGAATAGATACGAGGACTTCCTCGCCACGGACCTTCCGGTGGTCTGGATTCCAGTGCCGGACTATCAGATGTCGATGGTCAGAAGGACCCTGCATGGGTGGGAAGCGCAGGACCCGCTGCTGCAGATCTACCCGGAAAACTGGTACTTCACGTCGCCGTAGGCCTGACCGCCAGCACGCGGTAGCCCTTCTTTGATTTGAGGCGCTGCACCTCGGAACCCTCCGAAGCCAGCCAGGCCGCGAGGGAATCCGAGCCGAGGTTGCGCTGCACGACGAGGTAGGCGGACCCGCCCGACGCCAGCCGCGCCAGCCACCGCTGGAGCAGTGCGTGCAGCGGCAGCTTGCCAATCCGCACGGGCGGGTTGGAGTAGATCGCCGCGAACCGGATGTCGGGCGGCACCTCGTCCGGAAGGCAGGCGGTCACGTTGGCCGTCCCCGCTGCGCGGGCGTTGGCGCGCGTCAGCTCGAGAGCCCGCTCGTTGACGTCCACGGCCCAGACCCGGGCCTGGGGCGACTGCCTGGCCAGGGCGATGGCGATCGGGCCGTAACCGGAGCCGAGATCGAGAATGTCCCCGTTGGTCGGCGGGGCTGGCGCCTCGCGGAGCAGCGTGAGCGTGCCGAGGTCCACGGCCCTCGAGCCGAAGACCCCCCTGTCCGCCTGGAGCTCGAGGGCGAGCTCGCCGACGTGGAGAAACACCGTCCGCGGCCTCGAGGGGGCGCCCGGCGTGGGGTCGAAGTAATGGCTCGGTCCCGGCGTGTCTGAGGGGGGTCGGTTTTTGGGTATACTCATCGTTTGTCGCCCAATCGGCTACTGCCGCGTGGGCTTCGAGCCGTCATCAGCCGTCAATACCCATCACCAGGAGAATCGTTTGCCAACCATCCAGCAGCTTGTCCGCTTCGGGCGTCGTGCGGCCAGGCCGAAGTCTAAGGCGCCGGCGCTCAAGGGCTCGCCGCAGAGGCGGGGAGTCTGCGTGCGCGTCTACACCCAAACCCCCAAGAAGCCGAACTCGGCGCTCCGGAAGGTCGCCCGCGTCCGGCTGACCACCGGGATCGAGGTCACCGCCTACATCCCTGGCATCGGTCACAACCTGCAGGAGCACTCCGTGGTGCTCATCCGTGGCGGCCGCGTCAAGGACCTGCCGGGCGTTCGCTATCACATCATCCGCGGCACCCTCGACACTGCCGGCACCAAGAACCGCAAGAAGGCACGCTCCAAGTACGGCGCCAAGCGGGAAAAGAGCAAGGCGGCGGCCTGATGCCTCGCCGCAGCCGCCCAGTCAAGCGTGTCATCGCGCCCGATCCCGTCTACCAATCGGAGGCGATCGCCAAGTTCGTGAACGTGGTCATGAGCCGGGGCAAGCGTTCGACCGCCGAGAAGGTGGTCTACGACGCGCTGTCGCGGGCCAGCAAGCAGGCCAAGAAGGAGCCGCTCGAGGTGTTCGAGTCGGCGCTGCGCAACGCCACCCCATTGCTGGAGGTGAAGCCTCGCCGCGTCGGCGGCGCCACCTACCAGGTCCCGGTCGAGATCCGGCCCGAGCGCCGGCTTGCCCTCGCCCGCCGCTGGATCGTGCGTTTCGCGCGGCAGCGGGGCGGGAAGAGCATGTCTGAGAAGCTCGCGTTCGAGATCCTCGACGCCGCCCAGAACACGGGCGGGGCGGTCAAGCGCAAGGAAGAAACCCACCGGATGGCGGAAAGCAACAAGGCTTTCTCCCATTTCCGGTACTGATCAGAGAGATGAGCGTGGCACTGAAGATGCAGGAGCGGCCGGTCGCGATCGACAAGGTCCGAAACATCGGGATCATGGCGCACATTGACGCCGGTAAAACCACGACCACCGAGCGGATCCTCTTCTACGCGGGCCGCATCCACAAGATGGGAGAGGTCCACGAAGGGGCCGCGACCATGGACTGGATGGTCCAGGAGAAGGAGCGCGGGATCACGATCACGTCGGCGGCCACGACCGCCCAGTGGCGCGACCACGCGATCAACATCATAGACACACCCGGGCACGTGGACTTCACGGTCGAGGTCGAGCGGAGCCTGCGGGTTCTGGACGGCGCGGTGGCTGTTTTCGACGCTGTCGCCGGCGTCGAGCCGCAGTCCGA
>DMCH01000019.1:0-2117 GCA_003446775.1 Chloroflexota bacterium | reverse complement strand
TGGCGGCAGGCCGACCGCTACGGGGTTCCCCGCATCGCCTTCATCAACAAGATGGACCGGATCGGGGCGGACTTCTACGGGTCGTTGCAGTCGATCCGCACGCGGCTTGGCGCCCGTGCGATCCCGATCCAGCTGCCCATCGGGGCCGAGGATTCCTTTGCGGGCTACGTCGACCTCGTGACCAAGCAGGCCATCGTGTACACGGACGACCTCGGGACCACCAACACCGAGTCGCTGGACATCCCGGCCGGCATGGCCGACCTGATCAACCAGCACCGCCATGACCTGATCGAAGCGGTCGCCGACTTCGACGACGCGATCATGCACCTGTACCTCGAGGAGAAGGAGCCAACGGAGGCTCAGATCAACGCCGCCCTGCGCAAGGGCACGGTGGCGGGCATCCTCGTGCCGGTGCTGTGCGGCGCGGCATTGCGGAATCGGGGCGTGCAGCCGATCCTCGACGCGGTCGTCGACTACCTGCCGTCGCCCGCTGACGTGCCCGCCGTCGAAGGCACGGACCCGAAGACGGGCGGGCTGCTCGTCCGCGAGCACGACGACGCCGAGCCTTTCGCGGCGCTGGCCTTCAAGATCCAGATGGACCCGCAGGGGGTCGGCAAGCTGACCTTCTTCCGCGTCTACTCGGGCAAGCTGCGCGCGGGTTCCAACGTGCTCAACGCCTCCAACGGGCGCAAAGAGCGGATCGGCCGCATCCTGCGCATGCACGCGATCCGCCGCGAGGACGTCGATGAGGTCTTCACCGGCGACATCGCAGCGGCGGTCGGGCTGAAGTTCACGACCACCGGCGACACGCTGGCGGATGAGAACCACCCGATCCAACTGGAGTCGATCACCTTCCCCGAGCCGGTGATCTCGGTCGCGATCGAGCCCAAGACCAAGGTCGACCAGGAGAAGCTTGGGATGGCCCTGCAGCGGTTGTCGGAGGAGGACCCCACCTTCAAGGTGCACACCGACGACGAAACCGGCCAGACCATCATCGCCGGCATGGGCGAGCTGCACCTGGAGATCATCATCGACCGCCTCCTGCGCGAGTTCAGGGTCGATGCGAACCAGGGCAAGCCGCAGGTCGCCTACAAGGAAGCGATCAAGAAGCCGGCCCACGGCGTCGGCCGCTTCATCCGGCAGTCCGGCGGCAAGGGCCAGTTCGGTCACGCCGAGGTGAACGTCGGGCCTGGCGAGCGGGGCAGCGGAATCGTTTTCGAGGACAAGATCACGCAGGGACGCATCCCGCGCGAGTTCATTCCCGCCGTCGAGAAGGGCGTCAAGGAAGCCTTGCAGACCGGCGTGGTCGGAGGCTATCCGGTGGTGGACATCGTGGTCACGCTGGTGGACGGCTCCTTCCATGCGGTGGACTCGAACGAGCTCGCGTTCCACATCGCAGGTTCGATGGCGGTGAAGGATGCGATGCACAAGGCGTCCCCATATCTGCTCGAGCCGATCATGAAGGTCGACGTCGTGATGCCCGAGGAACACCTCGGCGATGTCATGGGCGACCTCGCCTCGCGGCGGGGACACATCCTCGGCATGGAGGGGCGCGGAACGTCGCAGAACGTGCGGGCCCACGTGCCCTTGGCGGAGATGTTCGGTTACGCTACCGAACTTCGATCGATGACCTCGGGGCGGGCGACCTACTCGATGGAGTTCAGTCACTACGCGGAAATGCCTGGAAATCTCGCGGAGGCCGTCGGCCGCCGCACAACGTCACGGACATAGTCGGAGTTAGTTAGGAGGAAACAGTGGCGAAGAAGAAGTTCGTGCGGACCAAGCCGCACCTCAACGTCGGGACGATCGGTCACATCGACCACGGCAAGACGACGTTGACGGCTGCGATCACGAAGGTGCTGTCGGAGAAGGGACTGGCCGAGTACACGCCCTTCGACCAGATCGACAAGGCGCCTGAAGAGAAGGCCCGCGGTATCACGATTTCGATCACCCACGTCGAGTACGAGACGGAGAAGCGCCACTACGCGCACGTGGACTGCCCGGGTCACCAGGACTACATCAAGAACATGATCACCGGCGCCGCCCAGATGGACGGCGCGATCCTTGTCGCGGCCGCGAACGATGGCGCCATGCCGCAGACCCGCGAGCACATCATC
>DMCH01000033.1:8589-18333 GCA_003446775.1 Chloroflexota bacterium | reverse complement strand
GACCGACATCGCCAACTGCTGCGGGTTCGGCGGCACATTCAGCCTCGAGTGGCCCCGCGTGGCCGATCGGCTGGCGGAATGGAAGCTCGATGCAATCGCCAAGACCGGCTGCACCGTCGTCGCCTCTGACAACCCGGGCTGCCTGATGCACATCGCGGCCGCCGCCCGGCGGCGTGGCCTGAAGCTTCGTGTTGCGCACGTGCTGGAGCTGGTCGCCGAACACCTGGCTACTCTATGAGGAACTCATGACAGGGCCGGCGCGTTAACACCAGGTATGGGCATCCTCGAGACGATCAACTCGCCCGAAGATCTCCGGCGCCTCGATCAACCGCAGCTGGCGCAGCTGGGACAGGAGGTGCGCGCTTTCCTGGTCGAACAGACCTCCAAGAGCGGCGGCCACCTCTCCCCCAACCTCGGGGTCGTCGAGCTGACCTTTGCTCTGCACCGCGTGTTCGACAGCCCCAAGGACGCGATCGTGTGGGACACCGGCCATCAGGCATACGTACACAAGATCGTCACCGGCCGGGCCCGAGATTTTGCACGCCTCCGCCAGGCCGGCGGATTGTCCGGCTACCCGTCACGGTCGGAGTCGGAGCACGACCTGGTCGAGAACAGCCACGCCTCCACCTCGTTGAGCTATGCGCTCGGCATCGCAGAGGCGAGGCTGAGAAAGAAGAAGCCCGGTCATGTCGTGGCCGTCATCGGCGATGGAGCGCTGACCGGCGGTATGGCCTACGAGGCGTTGAACCAGATCGCGCACCTGCAGCCGCCGAACCTGATCATCGTCATCAACGACAACGGTCGCTCATACGCCCCCACCGTGGGCGGTCTGGCTCGGCACCTGTCGCAGCTTCGTATCGACCCCCGCTACGAGCGCATCAAGGCCGAGATCTCACGCCTCCTCAGCGGCCTGCCCCTGGTCGGATCGACCGCCGACCAGGCCGCTTATCGCGTCAAGGAGAGCCTGAAGCAACTTCTCCAACCGTCGACGGTGTTTGAAAGCCTGGGCATCAAGTACGCGGGCGTGGTGGACGGCCACGACGAAGCCGAGCTCGAGGCGGTCTTCGCCCGCGCCAAGAAGCTCCGAGAGCCGGTGGTCGTGCACGTGGTGACCGAGAAGGGACACGGGTACGGCCCGGCCGTTGAGGACGAGATCGACAAGCTCCATGGAGTCGGCGCCTTCGATCCTTTGACCGGCCGCCCGCGCTCCACAGACCTGACCTACACCGACGTTTTCGGTGAAGCGCTTATGGACGCAGCCACGCGGCGGCCCGAGGTGTGCGCGATCACCGCGGCGATGGCATCGTCGACCGGGCTGCTCAATTTCGCCAAGGAGTTCCCCGACCGCTTCTTCGATGTTGGCATCTGCGAACAGCACGCGGTCACGTTCGCGGCCGGCCTCGCGATGTCGGGCATGCGGCCGGTTGTATGCATCTACTCCACTTTCCTGGCTCGCGCGTTCGACCAGACCATCATGGACGTGGCCCTGCACAAGCTCCCGGTCGTGTTTGTCATCGACCGCGCCGGCGTCACCGGTCCCGACGGCTCATCTCATCACGGTGTGTTCGACCTTTCGTATCTCCGCCTCATTCCAAACCTGAAGGTGGCCGCGCCCGCGGACGCCACAGAGCTGTGCGCCTTGCTCGAGACAGCGCTTGACTCGGACGGCCCGATTGCCATCCGGTATCCGAAAGGGCCTGTTCCGTCGACGCCGGACCTGCCTGTGGAGCCGCTGCCCGTCGGTCGCTGGGAGGAGCGTCGCAAAGGCTCCGACGCGGCCATCTTCGCGGTCGGGCGGATGGTCGAGGTCGCGACCGAGGCGGCCGAGCGCCTGGCCCTTCAAGGCATCGAGTGCACGGTCGTCAACGCGCGCTGGATCAAGCCGGTCGATCCGCGGATCGTCGATTGGGCCAAGCGCCATCCGATCGTGATGACAGTCGAGGACAACGTGGGCGCCGGAGGCTTCGGAGGCGCGGTGCTCGAGGCGCTCGCCCCCCACGGATTGGCCGGCCGGGTGCGCAACCTCGCGCTGCCGGACCGGTTCCTACCTCAGGGCAAAGCCGCCGACATCCTCAGGGAGAACGGCCTCGACGCCGCCGGCATCGCGCAGGCAACTTACAACGCGATCAAGCGCACGGTCCCGAGCGAAACCGGGAGCGGCTCCTAAAAGTTATAAGAGGGAACCTGCCGGTTCTCTCTCATCGCCGGGCGCTTCGCGCGCGGCTGCTCTCTTTCCCGCTGATGTGATTATCGAAATAGTCACTCCTTGTGATGCGTGGCGGGATTAAGTAAGCGGGATAGACGGCCTGGCGGAGCCAGGCCTACTGGCAACGTCCTAAGGACGTTAGAGTTTTTTGCGCCCGGCGAAACCTTCGCCCACCCGGTGCCAGTGCTCGACCCGCTCTTCGCCCAGCTTCCAGCAAAGCTCGACGAGCTCTCCATCCCGGTACGAAGGGAAGTCGATCAAACCCTCCAGCGGTCCCTTGAGCTGGATGCCGATTCCATTGAGGCTCGCCACCGCCTTGAGGAGCTCCAGCTCGGCTCCGCCCACAGCGTCGCGCGCCTGCTGATGCCGATCGCGATCCTCGGCGCCCGCGCCGGCCCGTTTCGACTCGTACTCCGCGATGCGGGCCTGGTCTTCCAGCTCGGGCAGCAGCGCCGACAGCTCCGCGATCTGGGCGACGACCCTCCGCACACGAGGCAGCTCGCTGTTCGCCTCTTCGACTGTGTATGTGCGGAGCCGTTGCACGGGTCAACGATATAGCAGCAGACTTGCCGCATGAATGCGCTGGACGCCCCAGAGATTCGCCGCCGGATCGACGGTGCGCAAGTGGCACGCCTGGCCACGGTCGGCCGTGACGGCCGGCCGCACATCGTGCCTATCACCTTCGCGCTGGATGACGACACCATCTACTTCGCGGTCGACTTCAAGCCGAAGAAGACCGCGGATCTTCAGCGCCTCCGCAACATCGAGGCCAATCCATCCGTTTCCGTTCTGGTCGACCACTACGAAGACGACTGGACCAAACTCTGGTGGGTGCGCGTCGACGGAAGCGCGCGCATCGTGATCGATGGTGCCGTGTTCGAAAAGGGGATCGCGCTGCTGACGCAGCGGTACTCGCCATATCGGTCGGCGCGCCCGGCGGGACCCGTGGTGGCAATCGCGGTCGAGCGCATGACCGGCTGGTCGGCTTCGTGACGCGGGGGTTTGGGCTCAAATGCGCAGGAGCTCCGGCTGCGCCTGCTTGACCGGATATCGGAGTGGAAGCGCAGTCTGCACGAACATGCCCATCGGGTGAGTCTCGGGGCTGCGTCCCGCCATTGAGGCCGTCCAGGTCACCGCGTAGCGCACCGATGCCCTCACGATGAATCCGTCCTGCGTATGCGCCTCGAACACGTGCGTGATGGAGGAGGGTTGGGGATACGGCCGGCCGTAGCCTGACGCTCCGGCGAGGTCGGCGATGCCGCCGTCGCCGAAATTCCAGGTGGCCGACACGGGTGTGGCCGTGATGGCGTAATCGATGCCTCCGTTGATTTCGTGAATCGTGACCGCATGGGGCGCCGGATCCAACCAGAACCACGAGTCCAGGCCGACGAGCCCGATCCCCGCGGGGTTGGCCACGACGCGGGCCGCAAGTTCGGTCCACCGTGGCATGGGCGGCGCGGCCAGGGCTCGCGAGCACTTCACCTGCTCGGGACTTGCGTTCTGGACCCTGTCGAACGCCTGGACGTGTACGCAGGCGACGTCCAGCGGCGACATGCCCGCCTGCGTCACGGTCCGCGGCTCGACGGTTTCCAGCAACTGCCGCGGTTGCGAGCTGTCATTCATCGTCACCCATGACGTGTAATGGTCCATGCCGGCGACAAAGTAGTCGGCGCCGGCGCCGGCGCCCACGTCGACCACCGGGTTCCATGTGAAGGCCACCGAGTTGGTGGATATGCGCAGCACCTCGGGTCGGGGCGCTGGCGGCGGCACCGAGTCGACGTAGATGTCGACAACCGGATAGCCGTACTGATCCGCCATGTATGGAGGCGGCGACGCGCTCCCGTAACGGCCGATCCCGCACTCGCCGCCAAATGTCCAGTTGTAGTACGCGATGTACTGCTTTGCGTGCCCGTGCACTGCCCATCCGTTGTCGGCGAAGTTCCAGTGGTAGTGATTTGGATAGTCCTCGTGGAGAAGCCGGACCCAGCCCGACGCATCGCCGGCCGTGCCCCTGAAATCACCGTAGAAATATCCGTACCAATCGTCGTAGCCCGGATTGGGGTGGAAGCCGTAAAACGTGTCCCGCTCCGGGTTCATGCCCACCAAAGGGTCGTTGGTGACGATTTTGGCGGTCCACATGTCGGAGTGGTTCGTGCACCATCCGGGCGGGTCGCCATAGCGCGGACTGCCCCACGCCGAGCTTCCCGCCGCCGGCGATGGGAAGAGTCCCACCGCGATTGCGACTGCCATCGCGACCACGCGCCACATGGCCGCAACCTATCGCGGCCCTGGAGCGCCGAGAAGCCCGGTCGTTAAGAAATGGCACTTGACGAGACAGTCTGTCTCGTTTAGTGTCGTTGTCGATGGCGCGGGGGGCCCGAGAGCGCATCCTCACGGGGGCGCGCGGCCTGCTCGCCGAAGGAGACATCCCGACGGTGGGGCAGGTCACAGCGGCGGCGGGCGTGTCGAAGGCCAGCTTCTATCGTGCTTTCGACTCCCATCGCGCCCTTTTGGAGGCCCTACAGGTGGAGCCAGAGCCGGCGGCCAGAGAGCGCATCCTCGAATCCGCGCTGGCCATGGTCGGCGCCGGCGGCCTGGCCGCGTTGTCGATGGACGAACTGGCGGTCCGTGCCGCCGTCTCCAGGGCGACGCTGTACCGCCTCTTCCCCGGCAAGCCGGCTCTTTTCACGAGCCTTCTGCGGACTTACTCGCCGCTCGAGCCCGTGAGCAGCCTCGCCAACTCGATGCAAGACGAGCCGCCGGAGGTTGTGATGCCGGAGATCGCCCGTGCCGTTTTTCGCAGCCTGAATGGTTCTGGGGCGCCTGGGATCGGCCTGCTTCGGGCGATCTTCTTCGAGGTCAGCTCCCTGAGTCCTGATGCCGAAGAAGCCGCTCGCGACCTGGTCGCGACGATCCTCGGCTCCGTGGGCGCTTATGTGATGGCTCAGATGGCGGCCGGCCGGTTGCGGATGATGCACCCCCTGCTGGCTCTGCAGGCCTTCATCGGTCCGATCTTCTTTCACCTGCTGGCCCGACCGCTCGTGGAGCGGGTCGCGGGATTTGAGATTGACGCAGAACAAGCAGTTGTTGTGCTGGCTGACAACTGGTTCCGGGGGATGAGACCGGATCAGGAAGGAGTTGCCAATGGCTGAGGCATTCGCCGTCGACATTGAAGGCGTGCACAAGAATTTCGGCGGGTTGCGCGCGCTGGATGGGGTCAACCTGCACATCAAGACGGGCGAGATCTACGGCCTGCTCGGCCCTAACGGAGCGGGCAAGACCACGCTCATCCGCGCGATCGTCGGACTGGTGGCGCCCGATGCCGGCACGGTCACCGTGCTTGGACGCCGGATGCCGGACGTCGACAACCTGCGCAATGTCGGCTACATGACGCAGCAGGCCGCCCTCTATCCGGGGCTGTCGGTGGAGGAGAACGTCCAGTTCTTTGCGGCGATTAACGGTGCGGAGGAAGAAGACGTGACCGAAGCGCTGAAGCTGGTCAGGCTCGACGATCGGCGCAAGTCGGTGGTGGCGACTCTGAGCGGAGGCATGCGCCAGCGGTGCTCGCTCGCATGCGCCCTCGTGCACAAGCCGAAGCTGCTGCTGCTCGACGAGCCCACCGTGGGCGTCGATCCGCAGCTGCGGGTCCAGTTCTGGGACGACTTTCGCAGGATGGCGGCAAGCGGCACCACGATCATCGTTTCCAGCCACGTCATGGACGAGGCAGAGCGCTGCCAGCGCCTTGGCCTGATTCAGTACGGAAGAGTGCTGGCGGAGGGGAGCCCCAACGAGGTCCGCGCGCTGGCCGGCACGAGCAATCTCGAAGAGGCGTTTCTGAAACTGGCGGGAGCAAAGGCGTCATGAGCGGGCACCGAGTCGCCGCCATCACGCGAAGGTTGTTGCAGCAGTTCCGGCGCGACCGCAGGACGCTGGCGCTGCTGTTCGTCGCGCCCCTAGTCATCCTCGGACTGCTCGGCTACCTGATCCGCGGCTCGACGTCCTCGCCCGCGGTCGGCATAGCGAACGAAGACCAGGGCCAACTCGGGGCCATGTTCGCGTCGGCCCTCGAGCGCTCGAGCCTGATCACCGCGACCACGATCCAGGCGTCAGACGGCGACGCCAAACTCAAGGATGGATCGCTCGTGGCGTACATCGTGTTCCCAGCTGATTTCAGCTCGCGCGCACAGGCCGGGACGATCGCGCCGGAACTCCACCTCGAGGGCTCCCAGCCCGGCACGTCGGCTCCGGTTCTGCAGGCCCTTCAGCAGGCTCTCACGTCGGTGGCGGCGACTGGGCCAGTCCACTTCGAACCGCAGGTCCATTACCTATATGGGGGTCCCGGGTTCGACACGCTCGACTATTTCGGCGCGGCCTTCATCGGCTTCGTGGTCTTCTTCCTCGTCTTCGTGATCACCATCGTCGCCTTCCTCAACGAGCGCTCGCAGGGCACGCTCGAGCGCCTGATGGCGAGCCCGTTGCGACGGGGCGAGATCGTGATGGGCTACATGCTGGGTTTCACGGTCCTGGCGCTGATCCAGTCTGCTGAGGTGCTCGTGTTCTCGCTCGCGGTACTCAAGGTGCACAACCAGGGCAACGTGATCCTGATCTTTGCCATCGAGGCTTTGATGGCTCTCACCGCCGTCAATCTCGGGATCTTCCTGAGCATGTTCGCCCGGACCGAGTTCCAGGCGGTGCAGTTCATCCCTCTGGTGATCGTGCCCCAGGTTCTGCTGTCCGGCATCCTGTTCCCGGTCTCGACCGAGCCCAAGCCATTGCAGGTGGTGTCCGACGTGCTGCCGCTGACGTACGCCGTCAACGGGTTGCGAGATGTGATGGTGAAGGGGGCCGATCTGACGTGGTCATCTCTGCAGCTGGATGCCGGCGTGGTCGCGGGGTTCTGCGTGGTGCTGATCGTGGCCGGCGTCGCGACCCTGAGGCGGCGCATCGCGTAGGCCCTGGCCTCCCCACCGTGTGGGGAGGAGGCACTCCCACGCCTGCGGCGTGGGGACCCCAGCGGATGCAGCCTAGCGGGGACGCCCAACTCGTAAGCTGCGGGCATGATGCTCGTCTGCTCGCGACGCTGCGGCGGCCGGCTCTTCCGCGCGCTCTTCGCGGAGGTGGAGCTCGATGCCGGGGGCGAATACCAGGACTACCGGATCGCCCAGCACGGCTACATCTGCCTCAACTGCGGATCACCCGCGTTCGACCTCGGTGAGGTGCCGGCGGAGATGGAGGCGGAGGCGCTGGCCGACGAGCCGAAATCGGTTGCGACGAACATCCTGTGCCCGGTTTGCGAAACGCTGGTCTCGGTCGACGAGGGTATGGAGTGCCCCAACTGCGGGGCGCCGCTCGAGGTGGCCTGAGGGCGGCGGCTCAGTCGCGTTCGTCGTCGATTCCGCACCTTTGGATCCAACCGTGCCTGTGGAAGCGGAGAATTCCGCGCCGTTGGCGCCAACCGCGCCTTAAGCGAACTCGGAACCTTGCCTGTAGCGGCCGTAGGACTACCTAGGTTAGGGAGGCGGTTCCGGCCAGGATCCCGAGCATCCAGCGGGCGGCGTCAGCCTCACGCTGCCGGGTGGCCTCGCGCAAGATCCGGATCGCTCGAGGGGTGTCGAGGTCGTCCGCAAGCGCGTTGTTGAACTGAACCACGAGCCGGCGCCCGGCGGCAGACATACCTATCTTGGGTCCCACCCCTCCCGATTTCGCAGTTTGAGATGGTCCCACCCCCGCCTTCTCACCTGCCAACAAAGCGTTCAGGCGCGCAGCCAGCCGCGCGGCCCGCGCCAGCCCCGACCAGCTGAAATCCCAGTCACGCCCATATCGATGCGAGGCCAGATAGAGCCGCACCGCGGCCGCGGGCGCACGCTCCAGCGCCTGGCTGACGAATACCAAGTTGCCGAGCGATTTGCTCATCTTCCGGCCCTCGTACCGGACGAGGCCAGTGTGCATCCAGACGCGAGCAAAGGGAACCTTGCCTGTTAAGCACTCCGACTGCGCGCGCTCGGACTCGTGATGGCTGAACGTCAGGTCGCGGCCGCCTCCATGGATGTCGATCTGCTCGCCCAGGTATCGCATCGCCATCGCCGAGCATTCGATGTGCCAACCCGGACGCCCAGGGCCGAAGCGCGACGGCCACGCCGGCTCTCCCGGCGCGGACGGCTGCCACAAACGAAAGTCAAGCGCGTCGCGCTTCGCCCCCGGACCAACCGTACCGAGCAGCCCCTCGTGACGCAGCTTGCGAATCATCGACAGCCGCGACCGACGCGACAGCCGGCCGTAGCCGCGGTAGCGGCTGGCGTCGAAATAGAGCGCATTCGTCTGGTACGCGTAGCCGCGGGCATTCAGCCGGGTCGCGGCGCGAAGGATCGGCGCGATCTCCTCGGAAACCCGCGGCATCACGTCAGGCGGACGCCATCCCAGCGCTCCCATATCGCGAATGTGCAACGCGGTCTGGCTCTCGGCGAGCTCCATCCAGTCGACGCCATCGCGCCGCGCCCGCTCGAACAGCGGGTCGTCGACGTCGGTGATGTTCTGCACGTAGCGGACACGGATGCCCGCAGCCTCCGCGAATCGGACCAGGATGTCGTAGGTGCAGAAGGTGAAGGCATGGCCCATGTGCCCGGAGTCGTAGGGCGTAATGCCGCACACATAGAGACGCAAGACCTTGCGACCCCGCACCTCACGTGGTTCGATCCGCACTTTCCGCCGGCTCAGCGTGTCGTGCACGCGGAGCGTAAGCGTGGCGTCGGGCACCTGACCTCGAACCAGCAGACCGCGGGCTAGTCGACCGAGCGCGAGAGAACCGACGCGTCGGCGCGGAGCGCCTCGGCCCTGTTGGTCATCTCCCAAGGCACGCCAAGGTCGTCCCGGCCGAAATGGCCATAGGCAGCGGTGGGCCGGTAGATCGGCCTCATGAGGTCCATGTTCGCGATGATCGCGGCCGGCCGCAGATCGAAATGCCGGCGCACCAGCTCGAGCAGCTCGCGTTCCGCCACGGAGGCAGTGCCAAACGTCTCCACCGCAACCGAGGTCGGGTGGGCCCGTCCGATCGCATACGACACCTGGACCTCGCACCGCTCGACCAGACCGGCCGCGACCAAATTCTTGGCCACGTGTCGGGCCGCGTACGCAGCTGAGCGGTCAACCTTGCTCGGGTCTTTGCCGCTGAACGCGCCGCCGCCATGGCGCGCGACTCCGCCGTAAGTGTCCACGATGATCTTGCGTCCGGTCAGCCCGGCATCGGCGGCCGGTCCGCCGACGATGAACTTCCCGCTCGGGTTGACCATGATCTTGGTGTTGGCGTCGATCAGCATGCCCTCGAGGACCGGGTTGATTACCAGCTCACGGACGCCTTCATCGATATCCTTCTGGCTCGCGTTGACAGCGTGATGTGTCGAGACGACCACGGCCTCGATCCGCTTCGGCTTGCCGTACTCGTACTCGACGGTGACCTGAGTCTTGCCGTCCGGACGCAGAAACGGTAGCGAGCCATCCTTGCGCGTCTCCGCGAGTCGCCGCGCCAAGCGGTGCGCGAGCGA
>DMCH01000033.1:0-8317 GCA_003446775.1 Chloroflexota bacterium | reverse complement strand
ATCGTCAACGGCATCAGCTCGGGAGTCTCGCGGCATGCGAAGCCGATCATCATGCCCTGGTCTCCGGCCCCCTGCAGCTCGAACGGATCGTCCTCGAGCGTGCCCTCGCGCTCTTCCAGCGAATGGTTGACGCTGGCCGCGATGTCAGGCGACTGCTCCTTGAGGTAAACCTGGATGAGCGCGTGGTCGGCGTCGAAACCGATTTCCTCACTGTTGTAGCCGATGCCGCGAATGGTGTCGCGAATCGTTCGCTGAATGTCCAGCTCGGCATGCGTGGTGACTTCGCCGATGACCACACACAGGCCTTTCGTGATCGCTGTCTCGCAGGCCACGCGCGCGTGGGCGTCCTGCGCGAGCATTCCGTCAAGCACCGCATCCGAGACCTGGTCGCATACCTTGTCCGGGTGGCCTTCGGTGACCGACTCGGATGTCAGCAGGAACGAGCGCGAGGCGCTGAAGGAAGTTGCCACAACGACCGCCAATCATATCGGTCGAGGCCGAGCCGGTCGCGAAGCGTGGACGTTACAAGTTCAAAGTCGAAGCGTTTGCGAAACATGACGAAGTGGTTGCTGATCGTGGTCGCGATTTTGGGAGCACAGGCGTGTGATCGCGCCTGGGATGGCCCGAGCGTCCCCGATGGCTCACGCTCATTGAACCTGACCCTGATCACCGCCCTTGGTCCGGAAGGAACGGCGCCTAACGTCATCGCGTCAACCTCGTTGGCGCAACTCCGGTCTCAGGTCATCTCCACGGCCCTCAACGGGCCTGTTCGCACCATGAACCGGCTTTGCCAGACGTACCCGGAGCTGCTGGACCCATGCTGGAACCACCAGGTCGATCGGCCGGGGCGCCTCTACCTGGCCGTGATCACGTTCGACCCTCCATGCGGAAATGCCGTCAAAGAAGCTTCGGCGATCTCGGGACACACCCTCTACTTCATTCGCTGGGTTGGCAGTCTTCAGGGAGGATGCTCACTGCCTCAAGGAGGTGCGAGGTGGCGTCTGTTCTATGCGCCGCGAAGCGATCTCCCAAGCTCGGGGATCCTGACCATCCGTCTGCAGCAGCAAGGGACAGCCCAGGGCCAGATTGAAACCCAGGCGAAGCTGAGCTAGCTGCCGTTGCGCTGTCGGCGATCCTCCGGGGCCTGTCCAAGCAGCTGTGCTTGCAGGGCGAAGATGTCATCCAGGACCCGATCGATACGCCGGCCCTCGAGGCGATGGTCGGCGATGACGCCCGCACGTTCGAGGTGTTGCCGCAGGGAAGTCCCCAGTGGCCCGTCGACGCGCGTGCGACCTCCGACCTGGGCTTCCTCCAGAATTTGGAGGCAGCGGTCCAACGCCAGCTGGCGCAGGCGGTGCTCGCGAACTGACATCTAGGTGCCCAGCACCTCGACCCGTCCGGCCGCCGTGACGCGAGCCTTGACCTCATTGAGGTCCGGCAACGTGTACGACGGGCTGCTCGGTTTGCCGTCGTAAGTGAACGACACCGGATGGCACGGACATTCGAGAAGGCTGGAGCCGCTTTCCCACCACAGCTCGCAAGGCAGGTGCGAGCACATGGATGACACGGCGGTCACGGTCTCGCCGCGGCGAAACACGAAGGCGCCCACGGCGCCGGCCCTGACCAGTTTGCCCTGACCTTCGCTGAAATCCGCCAGGGCGCCCACGTCCGTCCAACGGCCGTTCCTGGGCACGACTGGGCTCGATGCGGAGAGCGGCAACGGCGCTGGAGAGGATGCGAGCTCCCTCCCGACGATTCCGCCCGCCAGTGCACCCGCGGCGACGCCAAGCCCGGCCACGAGCGCTGCCCGTCGAGTCAGTCGCGGCTCGCGAGGCGCGGAATCGAGGATTTGCGCCAGGCGGCGCCGGAAAGCCGGGCTCATCCGCTGGGGGCCCGACCGGGCGGCCGCGAGCCGAGCGGCGGCGATGATCGCTTCCTTTTCCTCCGCGTCACCCGCCCGCAGTCGCAGCCGGCGGCCGTGCAACAGGTCCTCGACGATGCGCGCGATCCGGTTCTCGGGTTGCTCAGGCATCCGGATCAACCTTCGCCGCGGCGCGCAGGGCGCGCAGCTGCATGACCTTGACGGCGCCGACGGTCGAACGCATCTCCGCAGCCACTTCCTTGAGTGAGTACCCGTGCAGGAAACGCAGCTCGAGCACGCGGCGGTAGTTGTCGCTCAGTCCGGCCAGGATTCGGCGCGCCCGCTCCGCACTCTCGTCGGACGGCGGCCCCTGGGGTACGGCCATTGCGAGGTCCTCGTGCAGCTCCGCCTGCGACAGCCCCAACCGGGTGCTCCAGAACGCACCCAGCACGGACCGCGCCGTGGCGAACAGGTAGCCTCGAATCGCGCTCGCGGGCGCGCCCTGGCGCAAACGGGGGATGGCCTTCATCGCCACCTGCTGAGTGAGGTCTTCGGCATCGGCGCGGTTGCCCACCCGCGCGTATATGAAGGCGTACACAAGCTCCAGCTCGTCGAGCGCGATGTCGGTCGCGCGTGTCGCGTTGGGAAGCTCGACGACCTCGCCGGAGTCCTCCGATGACGCGGCCGAATCATTTGGGCTCCGGGGATCCAGGGTCATGCAACTGCTACGCGAACAGGTTCCCGCAGAGCAAATACGTGGCGTTCGAGCCCTGCATATCCGGTCCTGCGTGCACCACGGCGTACCACGTGCCGCTTGTCGGGGGATAGGTTGCGTTGAGTGTCGACCTGGTGTCGGAGTTGCCCTGGCCGTCGGCCACCACCGGATTCAGAGCCAGGAGGATGTTGCCCGGCTGCGCACAGCTCCCGAGGTGGACGTGGGAGACGTGCACCGAATTGGGCTGGAGGCCGGTGATGACGATCTCGATCGTCACGCTCCCCGGCAGGACGGAAACGGTGATCGCGCCAGTAGCGGTTGTTTTGATTCCATCGAGCTTGAAGTGGAGCACCCTCGGCGAGGGCAACGAGCTCGGGCTGACCGCGGCGGGGCTTGGCGAGGGTGAGGCAGCCGCCGTGCCTCCGCCCGAGGCTCCGCAAGCCGAAGTGGTCGCGGCCAGCGCAACGAGCGCGACCCACCGGTTCATGCCTGCAGTCTCGCGTCAATTGTGCTCAAGGCTTTACCGGTCCAGGTTACTGGACGGACATCCGCGTTCAGCCTCGCAAGGAGTGGTGTGGGGAGATTCAACTCCCCACACCCGTTCGAGTCTCTTAAGCCTGCCGCCAGCCGGGACGGCCGGCCCGGCGCCAGAGCAGGAAGCCCACCCCGAGGAGGATCAGGATCGGGCCCACAGCGCCCAGGCCGGTGACCAGGTAGTTGACCGTGGCAACGAAGTTGTGCGCAGCGTCGCTGAGCGCGGACGCGAACCCCCAGCTGTCTGAAGGTGCCGCCGTGACGGGCGCGCCGGCCTCGGTCATCTGGACCGTGATCGTGCTGAACGCGACATTGTGGTCGATGTACTGGATCTGGCCCTTGAGCTGCTCGATCTGGCCGGTGATCTGGCCGAGCTGGTTCTGCACCGCGATGATGTCATTGACGGTCTGCGCTTTCGAGAGCAGGGCGATCATCGCGTTGCGCTGTGCCTCCTCGTTGGCCAGCCGGGCCTGGAGGTCGACGTACTGCGCGCTGACGTCGTTGCCGCTGATGTGCTCGGTCTGGACCTTGCCCATCTTCGACAGCGCGTCGATGGTCTCGTCGAATTTCGCCGCCGGGACCATGAAGCTGATGACGCCCGTGCGGATCTGGTCGTTGGTGATGGGGTTGGCTTGGGCATCTGTCCCCGAGACGTAGCCCTGCTCCAGCTCGACCAGCGAGCGCACCGAGGCGAGGCTGGTGTCGAACGAGCCTGACTTCACGCTGATCGACAGCTGAGCCGACCGGATGACCTGCGGACCCTGGATGGCCGGCACGACGTCACCGCCCGGGTTGGTGGTGGTGCCCGCGCCGCCCTGAGGCACTCCCTTGATCGGAGCCACGGTCCCAGAAGCGGGGACCGACCCGCCGGAGCTGGTCGTGCCATCGCGATAAGCGGGCCCGCCGCCCGAGGTCGAGCCTGCGCCTGAGCCTGCGCCGCACGCGGCGGCCGCCACGAGGATCCCGAAGCAAAGCGCGATTACGACGAGGAACCGTTTCATGTGACCGCCTCCCGTGTTGATTCAGACGAAACGCCGCGCCGCGGTGTGGGTAACATCCGGACTCGTGCTCCAGGTCCGCAACCTCGCCATCGACGTCGCGGCGCGCCGGGTTTTGTCCGACGCGAGCTTCACCGTGGCCGCGGGCGACAAGGTCGGGCTGGTGGGCCGCAACGGCGCGGGCAAGACCAGCCTCCTCAAGGTGCTGGCGGGCGAGCACGACCCGGAGGCAGGGCTGGTGCTGCGGCGCGGCTCGCTGGGATATGTGCCGCAGAACCCACGGCCCCGTGCCGAAGCGGCGCAGACGGCCCTCTTGCACATCCTCTCCGGACGCGGCCTCGACAAGGCGGCGGCTCGGCTGGAGGAATTGCACCGCCAGCTTGAGTCGGACCATTCGGCGGCCATCCTCCAGCGGTTCTCGGACGCAGAGGAGCGCTTCCGGCTCGACGGCGGCTACTCTGGCGAATCCGACGCCCGGCGCATCGCGACCGGTCTCGGCGTGAAACCGGATCGCGTTGACCTGGCCCTGGGGGTGCTGTCGGGAGGCGAGCGGCGGCGGGTCGAGCTGGCGCGGGTCCTGTTCGCCGGCAACGACCTCATTCTCCTCGACGAACCGACGAACCACCTCGACAGCGACGCGAAGGCCTGGCTGATGAACTTCCTTCGAGAAAGCCGCGCCGCGGTGATCGTGGTCAGCCACGACCTCGTCCTTCTCGATGCGGCGATCACGCGCGTCCTGCACCTGGACGCCGGCCGGATGATCGAGTACCGCGGCACTTACACGCAGTACCGGCAGGCCCGTGCGCTCGAGGAGAAGCGAGTGACGGCGCTCGCCGGTCGCCAGGAGGCCGAAATCAAGCGTCTGAGCGTCCTCGCCGAAGTCATGCGGCGCCAGACCGCCAAGCGCGCGCGCACTGCGAAATCGATCTTCAAGCGTGTCGACCGCCTGAAGGCTCAGCAGGTGAGCGCGCCTCGTCGCGAGCGCAAGGTCAAGGTCCACTTCCCGGATCCACCGCACAGCGGCCGTGTCGCGCTGACGGCCGAGAAGCTGGCGAAAGGCTATGGCGGCCCGATGGTGTTCCGCGACGTCAGCTTCGAGGTCGAACGCGGGCAGCGCCTGCTTGTGATGGGGCTCAATGGCGCCGGCAAGACGAGCCTCCTGCGCATCCTCGCGTCCGAGACCCAGCCGACGTCGGGATCCTTCCGGTTGGGACACAGCGCGTCCCTGGGCTACTACGCGCAGGAGCACGAGGGCATCCGTGCGGGCGTCACCGTCCTCGCCCACATGCGCGAGCAGTCCGACGCTGAAGAGCGGGTGCTTCGAGCCCTGCTGGGCAGCTTCAGCCTCACGGGTGACATCGCCCGCCAGGATGCGGGCACCCTTTCGGGTGGCGAGAAGACGAAGCTTGCGTTGGCGCAGCTCGTGGCCGGTCGCCACAACCTGCTGCTGCTCGACGAGCCGACCAACAACCTCGACCCGCCGTCGCGCGCTGGCGTCGCCCACGCCCTGGCGGAGTGGCCCGGGACGATGATCATCGTGAGCCACGACCCGGAGTTCGTCGAGGCTCTGCGGCCCGGGCGAGTCCTGTTCATGCCCGAGGGTCGGCTGGACTACTGGGAGGAAGACCTCCTGGACGTCGTCTCGCTGGCGTGACCCACAATTAGCGCATGAGCAATACCCCTCCTCCCCATCGGCCTGCGCCTGCGGCGGAGGCCTCTTCCCCACAAGGTGGGGAAGCCAGAGAGATCGTCATGCCCGACCTCGAAGGCGCCGAGGAGATCACCATCGGCGCCTGGAGCAAGAAGAAGGGCGATCACGTGGACGAGGGCGAGACCTTGCTCGAGGCCCTCACCGACAAGGTCAACGCCGAGATCCCTTCTCCGGTCAGCGGAGTGGTCGAGGAGCTGCTGCTGGGCGAGGGCGACCCGGTCAAGCCGGGCCAGCCGATCGCGAGGGTGAACCCGGACTAAGCGGCCGCCTCACGGCTTGGCCGTGGTGAGGAGCTTGTCTTCCTCTTCACCAAGCTTGCGACCGAACCACCACGCCGCGGCCAAAATGATCACGACGACGATCGCGATCGGGATCGCGAACGGACCGAGGGTGGCGTCGACGGTCTGGTAGTGCTGCCCCAGCTTGTACCCGGCGTACGCGAGCGCAAAGTTCCAAGGGATGGAGCCGGCAAGCGTCGCCAGCACGAACATCACGTAGCCGATCTTCGACACCCCCGCCGGAAACGAGATGTAAGTCCGGACGATCGGGAGCAGGCGGCCGACGAAGACGGCCCACAGGCCAAACCGCTTGAAGAAACGCTCAGAAAGCTTGAGATGGCCGCGGCTCAAACCGAGCCACCGCCCGAACCGGCTGAGCACGACGCGCTCGCCGTAGCGGCGCGTGAGGTAAAAGGCGATCAGCGACCCCGCCAGGTTGGCGGCGCTCGCCACCAGGACGACCAGGACGAAATTCAGCTTGCCCTGGGACGCCAGAGCGCCACCGAGGGGAACGACGATCTCGCTGGAAATCGGGAGGCCGGCGCTCTCCCCCGTCATGGTTACGAATATGGCCAGCAGGCCCCAGGTGCCGACCAGGCTGATGAGCGCCTGGGTCATGAGTCGCTCTTGGGCGGCTGGACCGCACGGAACGGCAGCGTCCGGACCTGCTGGTCGTCGATGAGGATCTCGAAGCGATAAAAGCCCGGCTTCGGGACCGCCACGCCGGAGAGGTTGATCACGATGTTGGCCGCCAGATCCCACCCTTGCGGATGCTCGGCGTGAACGGTTCGTGGGGGCAGGTTGAGGACGACGGGCTGCTGCAGAACCGGGTTCCCGTCCTCATCGCTGCAGTGAACCTCCA
The DNA here is from genome assembly GCA_003446775.1 of Chloroflexota bacterium. GTDB lineage: Bacteria > Chloroflexota > Dormibacteria > Dormibacterales > Dormibacteraceae > UBA10449. Next base: position 1,358 of record DMCH01000033.1, on the reverse strand, counting down.
CTTTGTGCGGTCGCTCTGATTCGAGCCTGCTGGAGAGAAGGCGCAGCACCATGGCGCCACCGAACGGGGCCGGGAACTGCTCGCGCCACAGCGTGTCGATGCCAGCTCCGAGGATGTAGACAAGCCCGTTGGGCGGACCCTCCGCAGCGTTGGCGAGCAGCGCCCAGTCGAGCCTCAACTCCGCGAAGCGAGGACAGCGCGAATCACGAAAGGATGTTAGAGCGGTCCGGGTGTTGGGCTCGGACCGCTCAGTGCTACAGCGCAGTGTGGATCTCTGTCCTGCTGTGGTTCCTCACCACCGTCGCCTTCATTGCGATGCGATGTCTCTCGCGCTTGAAAGTCAGCGAGTCGAAGAGCCTCCCCTCATAGCACGCGGAGTCCGTGACTGGTGCTGAGGTCGGCCTCGAGCCCTGACGCCGATTTGGCGCGATCGCGATGTGGACTCCCTCATCGCCGTCGTCGGCGACGCCCGTAGGCGACTGTTTGGTGGCGTACTGCTCTGATCACGACACGTTCTTTCCCGAGCCGCGCTTGCCGGCGAATGGGTGGACGACGTCAGGAAGATGGTCCGCGTGATTCCGACGACGGACCGGCACGCCGCGGAGGCACTGCGCCGCGAGGTCGAGCGGCAATGTCGGACCGGAGTTCAAAAACGAGTGGGCCTGGATGGACTCGAACCATCGACCAGCCGATTATGAGTCGGCCGCTCTGACCTTCTGAGCTACAGGCCCCCGTTCGGATTCAAGAGTCTATTCCGGCCCAGCCACGCGTTTTGATCGAGGCCGATCGTGGGTATTTGCGTACTCAACTAATATTCGGGGGGATTGGACATGGCAGCGCTGGGACTCTTGATTCTTCGGCTGGTGGTCGGCTTGACACTCGCCGCGCACGGCAGCCAGAAGCTCTTCGGCGTGTGGGGCGGTCCCGGGATGACCGGCTGGACCCAGACGGTCCAGAAGCTGCGCATACGACCGGCCCAGCCGTGGGCCTGGGTCGCGGCGCTATCCGAGTTCGGCGGCGGTCTTCTGCTCGCCCTCGGATTGCTTTCGCCGCTCGGCAGCCTGGCGATCGTAGGGGCGATGGTCGTGGCCATCGTCACGGTCCACCTGAGCCGCGGTTTCTGGACCGGCAAAGGCGGCTACGAGTTCAATCTGTCCCTCATCGCGGCCGCCGTGGCTCTGGCGCTCACCGGCCCAGGTCCGTACTCGCTGGACGGCGCGCTGGGCATCCGCCTGCCCGAGCCGCTCACGTTGTTAGTCGGCACCGTGGCGCTGATCGCCGGCGTGGCGGTGACGCTGGGGACCCGCAGCCCTCAACCCAAAACCGGGCCCAAGCCGCAGACGACCTAACCCTTGACG
>DMCH01000055.1:10972-14033 GCA_003446775.1 Chloroflexota bacterium | reverse complement strand
GCAGCGTTCGGGGTTCTCGGCGCGCTGGTCTTCGAGCTCTTCATCGCCGGGCGCAAGCCCGAAACAGTCAAGGTCGCGCAGAAGATCGCTGCGTGACAGCTCTTCAGGACGGCATGCTCCGGCGGGATCGCCCCGCCGGAGCACTTTTTGTGGGTGTTGGATAGGAGAAACTGACGCACGTGGCGCTTTCGCCGACTGCTGAAAGGCAAGCAAGTCCTGGTCGTCCCCGCGTCCGCAACCCGTACAGCCGGATGCCCAACTGGCTCTATCCGGCCTTCGTCGTCGGCGGTCTCAGCCTGTTCACCATCTACGCGGTATTCGTCGTGCTGTTCCAGCACGAGGGCTACTACACCCCCTACCTCAGCCCGTTCTACTCGCCCCTGATCAAGGTGGGTCCGATCCCTCCGGGCGTCTGGGTGGTCTGGGCGCCGCTCGCCTTTCGGCTCACCTGCTACTACTACCGCAAAGCCTATTTCCGGAGCTTTTTCGGACACCCGCGGTCGTGCGCCGTGCCGGAGCGTGCCGGTCGTCGATATCGAGGCGAGACCGTGTTCCCGTCGGTGTTGAATAACTTCCACCGGTTTGCCTTCTACGCCACCGTCATCCAGGTGGGCTTCTTGTGGTTCGACGCGATCGTGGCTTTTGACTTCGGGGGCCGTTTCGGTATCGGCTTCGGAAGCGTCCTCATGCTCGTCAACATCCTTCTCTTGTCTGGTTACACGTTCGGATGCCACGCCTTCCGCCACCTGGCCGGTGGCGAGCTCGATTGCTTCTCCTGCTCGCTGGCCGCTCGCGCTCGGCACCAGCTTTGGAAGGGCGTCACCGTCCTCAACATCAAGCACGACCTCTGGGCCTGGGCGAGCCTGTTCTCGGTGGTGGCGAGCGACGTCTACATCCGGCTCCTGCTGGCAGGAGTGCTGCATGACCCCCGGTGGATCCTGTGAGCGGCGCCGCTTACGAGACCGTCGACACGGACGTGCTCGTCCTGGGAGCCGGCGGCGCCGGGCTGCGCGGCGCCATCGCGGCGGCGGAAGCCGGCGCGCGGGTGCTGATCGTGTGCAAGTCGCTCCTGGGCAAGGCCCACACGGTGATGGCCGAGGGCGGCGTGGCGGCGGCCATGCACAACGTCGCGTACCAGGACTCCTGGGAGGTGCATTTCGCCGACACCATGAAGGGCGGGAAGCTCATCAATGACTGGCGCATGGCCGAGATCCACGCCAAGGAGTCGCCTGAGCGCGTGCTCGAGCTCGAGCGCTGGGGCGCTATCTTCGACCGCACCTGGCAAGGTCGCATCCACCAGCGACCATTCGGGGCTCACACGTATCCGCGACTCGCACACATCGGTGACCGCACGGGCCTGGAGCTCATCCGCACTCTGCAGGATCGGGCCGTTCACATGAACGGTGTGGATGTGCACATGGAAGTGACGGTGTTCAAGCTGCTCAAGTCCGAAGGGCGCATCTCCGGCGCGCTGGCCTACCGGCGTTCGGACGGTGCCGTGATCCTCTACCGCTGCGCCGCGCTCGTGCTCGCCAGCGGCGGCGCCGGCAAGATGTACCGCGTCACCTCCAACTCGTGGGAAAGCACCGGCGACGGGACCGCACTGGCCTACGACGCCGGCGCACAGCTGCGCGACATGGAGATGGTCCAGTTCCACCCTACGGGCATGGTCTGGCCGGCCGGCGTGCGCGGCATCCTGGTCACTGAGGGCGTTCGCGGCGAAGGCGGCGTGCTCCGCAACAAGGAGGGCGAGCGTTTCATGGAGCGTTACGACAACGAGCGCATGGAGCTTTCGTCGCGCGACGTGGTTGCCCGGGCGATCAACTCAGAGGTCCTCGCCGGTCGCGGCACGCCTCACGGCGGCGCATTCCTCGATATCACGCACCGGAAGCCCGAGTTCATCAAGAGCAAGTTGCCGTCCATGTACGAGCAGTTCCTGAAGCTGGCGAACGTCGATATCACCAAACAGCCCATGGAGGTCGCGCCGACCATTCACTACGCAATGGGCGGTTTGCGAGTCGACGCTGAGACCGGCGAGAGCACCGTGCGAGGGCTATACGCCGCGGGCGAGGTCGCCTCGGGGTTGCACGGTGCCAACCGGCTGGGCGGCAATTCACTGAGCGACCTACTCGTGTTTGGCAAGCGTGCCGGCGAGGCGGCGGGGGCCGCCGCGAAGTCCAACCCCATGGCGGCCAGGGCCAAGATCGACGAAGTTGAGGTCAACGGCGCCATCGCCGAGCTGCTGGCGCCGCTGGACCGCGCAGCGGGTGAGAACCCATTCAAGCTCCAGGCGGAGATCCAGGACGTGATGTCGACGCACGCGCCAATCGTTCGCGACAGTCCAGGGCTGGAGGCAGGGCTCCAGAAGATCCTCGAGCTCGGCGACCGCGTACAGACGTGCGGCACGGGTGGCTCGAACACACTTGAGTTCAACCCAGGCTGGCATACGGCCATCGACCTGCGCTCGATGCTGGTCAACGCCGAGGCTCTGCTGCGCTCCGCATTGGAGAGGAAGGAGAGTCGAGGCGCCCACGCGAGGTCCGACTATCCCAAGACTGTCGACGACCTGGCCTCGGTCAACTACGTCGTCGAGAAGGCTCCCGATGGCATGAAGGTCAGGACGGAGCAGCGACCCCCGATGCCGGAGTACCTGGCCGCGGCGGTGCGTCGGTCCTACGCACGCTATACACCCGAGGCGACCGAGTAGATGGAAATCTCCAACTTCGATCTGAGCATCTGGCGCGGCGATGCGCAGGGCGGAGAGATGGTCTCGTATCGCGTACCGGTGCGGGAGGGAATGGTCGTCCTCGACGCCGTGCTTTGGGTACAGGCGAACATGGCGTCCGACCTCGCAGTGCGCTGGAACTGCAAGGCCGCCAAGTGCGGGTCGTGCTCGGCCGAGATCCAGGGCTTTCCACGCCTCATGTGCAAGACGCCGATCACCGAATACGGCAGCCGGGTCACCGTCGGGCCGATGAAGGCCTTCCCGGTCATCAAGGACCTGGTCACCGACGTGAGCTGGAATTACGAGGTCAACAAGCAAATACCGCCGTTTACGCCC
>DMCH01000055.1:0-10617 GCA_003446775.1 Chloroflexota bacterium | reverse complement strand
CTGCGAGCCCACGACTTGAAGAGCGCCTTCTACGGTCCCCGATCCATGGTCCGCATCGCCAGCCTCGAGATGCATCCGAAGGACGTGCTCGACCGCCGCCCGCTGCTCAAGGGAAATGCCGGCATCGGCTACTGCAACGTCACCAAATGCTGCACCGAGGTGTGCCCGGAGCACATCCACATCACCGACAACGCGATCATCCCGCTCAAGGAACGCGTGGACGATGTGTACTTCGACCCGGTGCGGTCCTTGATGAACCGACTCGGCGGCAGATTCCGGAAGCGTCCCGCTGACTGAGAGCGCCGTCACGCCGGGCCGTTCGGCCTGGGCAAGGAGGGCCGATCGGTACCTGTGACGTCGGCACTTGAAGTCGATACTCTCGATGTGTTCGTCCAGCACTCCGTTCACGTCGGCCGCCCGATCGAGGCGGTACGCGTTGCCCTCGCCGCGGGTCCTCGTGAATGGTTCCCACGCTTCGATGATGGTGGCCATGCCGAGGTCGGCCCGCAGTTCGCCCGCCTTGGGCTGCGGAAGAAGGTCGCCGTCGAGGTCGGCGAACCGGTGACGGTCGGCGACTGCATCGAGGTTCCCGTCACATGGCAAGCGACATTCATCCAGAACTTATTTCCCGTCATGACCGGAAAGGTCGAAGTGGCGCCCGTGGATTCTCGGATCACGAGGCTGACCGTCTGCGGCATGTACGAGCCCCCGCTTGGCCGTCTGGGGAAGCAGCTTGACGAAGCCCTCATGCACAGAGCTGCGGAGGCTACCGTCAAGGAGCTTGCCGAGTCGATCGCGAAGCGGCTCGAGATAGGCCTGTCCAACGAGGGTCATTCGGCCCTGAAGCAAACGACGAACGAGTCCTAATCTGAAGTCGAAGCGAGAAGCCCCAGGGCCGCAAGGTGACACCTGAGATAAGGATGAAATGGCTTGTGCCGACCCGGGCCTCTCGCTTCGTCTTGCTAGTAAGTCCCGGGAGTCGTCGTGTGCCGAGCGAGATACGCAGCCGCTTCGGCCCGGCGCGCCACCTCGAGCTTGGAGAGGATGGTGGATACGTAGTTCTTGACCGTCTTCTCGGCCAGCTTCAGCTCTTTGCCGATCTGGCCGTTGGTCTTGCCCTTGGCCACCAGCGTCAGGATGCGCTCCTCCTGGGCTGACAGCCGCGCGAGCTTCTCGTCGCGCATCGTCTTGCCCTTGCGCAGACGCTCCAGGACGGACCGGGTGACTTCGGGATCGAGCAAGCTCCTGCCTGCGCCGACCTCGCGGATGGCGCGGATCAGCTCGCCGCCCCGGATCTGCTTGAGCACGTAGCCGGCAGCGCCGGCCATGATCGAGGCGAAGAGCGCCTCGTCGTCGGCGAAGGACGTCAGCATCAGCACTTGCGTCTTCTCGAGCCTGGCGCGGATCTCGCGGGTGGCTTCGATGCCACTGCCGTCCGCAAGGCGGACGTCCATCACCACGACGTCGGGCTTGGTCCGCACGGCCTTGTCGATGGCCTCCTGCACGGATCCTGCCTCCGCCACGACCGTGAGGTCGTCGTTGGCATTGATCAACGACTTCACCCCGTCGCGGACGACCTCGTGATCGTCGACGAGCAGGATGCGGAGGCGGCTATTGGACATGCCCGCTATCGTGGCACTCTGCGACGTGGTGCAGCACGGCCGGAGGTCCCTGTCCTTCCGGGCCGGACGACCGTGTTTTCAGAGACCGCAAGCGTGAAGCGAAGGCTGGTGCCCTTGCCGGCCCTGCTGGTGATCTGAAGCTTTCCCCCCATCGCAGCTGCCCGCTCGCGCATGTTTCGCAGCCCGTTGCCACCAGAATCGCGCCGTGAATCGAAGCCCAAGCCGTCGTCTTCGATCGTGAGCAACGCCAAAGGTCCATTCCGGTCCAGCCGAACCGTCGAGTTCTTAGCGTTCGCGTGCCTGACCACATTGGACAGCGCCTCCCGGGTCAGCTGGACGATCTCGTGCGATCGGCCGGAAAGAGAGGCTGCAAGGTCCGGGTCCAGCTCGACCACGACCTTGGGGCCGGCGTGGGCCTCGACCTCCTCTCCCAGCGCCCGAAGCGCCTGGTCGAGCTGCCGGTCGGCGAGGATGCCGGGCCGGAGCCCGAAGATGTAGTTCCGCAGGTCGCGGATGACCCGGTCGAGCTCGCCCACCGCGCCTTCTATGCGCGCCGACTGCTCGGGAGAACCTGTCATCAGCGCGGTGCCCTGGAGACCCATCCCGACCGCAAACAGAGACTGGATGATGCCATCGTGAAGTTCTTTGGCGATGCGTTCGCGGTCCTCCATCAACCCCATGCGCTGCACATCCGCCTGCGCTCTCGCGTACTCGATCGTCACCGACGCCTGGTCTGCAAACGTCTCGACGAAGCGGAGCGTCTGCTCATCGAAATGGCGACCTCCCTTCAGGTTCGCAACCATGAGCGTGCCGGTGGCGCGGCCCCTCACGCGCAGCGGCATGAAGAGAGCAGGTCCATGGTCTCCGAGGCGGACGGTCGGCTGGTGGGCGCGTGGGTCGGAACTGACGTCCTCTAAGAGGAGCGGCTTACCCGTGCGCATGACCTCGCCAGAAATAGACTCGTCCGCCGGCACCGTCTGGCCCAGCAACTCACTGGCATGCGCGCCGGCCGCTGCGGCCACCACAAGCTGGCCCGTGACCGACCCGGTCGTGAGGATGGTCGCCGCGTCCGCGCCGGCGAGATCGCGTGCATGCTCTGCGATCCCCGCCAGCAGCGAATCTGGATCAGAGCCGGCCAGTATGTCGCTGGTAATGTCTCGCAGCGCATCCAGCCATCGCTCCCGCTGGCGGGTTTCCGCATAGAGCGTGGCATTGGCGATGGCCACGCCGGCCTGGGCCGCCAGGATGACGAGCGATTCCTCGTCTTCCTCGCTGAACGTCGACGCGCTGCGTTTTTCCGAGAGATAGATGTTGCCGAACACCTTGCCCATGGCCTGCACTGGCGCTCCAAGGAAGGAGTGCATCGGAGGGTGATGCGCTGGAAACCCGACCGACTTCGCATGGTCGGCGATATTGGTGATTCGTATCGGCCGCGGCTGCTGGATCAGTAGCCCTAGAATCCCGCGTCCGCGCGGCAACGGACCGATGGCCTTCCTCTGTTTTGCTGAGAGCCCGGTAGTGATGAACTCCACCAGGTCGCCTCCCTGGCCAATTACCCCGAGCGCTCCATATCGAGCATCCGTGACCTGCGCGGCGAGATCCACGATGCGCTGGAGCACGACCGGCAGAGACAGCTCAGACGCGAGCGCGAGGCCCGCTTCGAGCAGCACGTCCTTGCGATCCTGCGTACCGCTCACGGTGGCGAATCTACCCCATGCCGGACTTCAACGTGAGGCAGCCGCATCGGTCCCTCGAGAGGCGGGCCGGAGGGCCCTCCGGGGCCGGGCCATTCGACCCTACGGCGGGAGACGAGGCGGTGGGAAGCTGCTGTCATGGACACCACGAAGCGGTTCGAGAGAATCCTCCTCGCCACCGACGGCACCGAAGCGTCGCGGGTGGCCATCGAGGCCACCATCGCGATCGCGAAGTCGCCCACCGCGAAGGTCAGAGTCGCGCACGTCTGGAACCTCGAGGTGCACCATCGTCACGGCCATTGGGACGTAGAGGTTCGCAGCCAGGCAGCTAAGCTCGTGGACGCTGCCGTCGAGCGGCTGTTCCGCACCGGGGTTATCGCTGAACGCGAAATCATAAGGGCCGACAGCAATCACGTTGCAGCTGCAATTGCCATCTCCGCCAAGAACTTCGGCGCCGACCTGGTCGTGATCGGGTCGCGCGGTCTGTCGGACTGGCAGTCGCTTACGCAGCACAGCGTCAGCCACCAACTGCTCTGCGCCGTCGATTGCCCGATGCTGATCGTTCGCGGCCTGCCCGCCGGCGCCACGGGCAGAGTGTCGAAGATACTCCTGGCAATCGCGGGCGGTGACGACCTCGCACCCGGGGTGCGGGCGGCCGTCGCGGTCGCGCAGGCAGGGGCGTCCGTGATGGTAGTGCACGTCGCCCAGGCAATCTTTGGGCTTCAGGGCTTCGCCTACGTAGAGCCGGCTGATCAGATCCGCGACACGATGGCACGAGCCTGCGAACTGTTCATCGATGCGGGCATAAAGGTGCAGGGCATGGTCGCCCACGAAGGCCCAGTGGCGAAGGCAGTGGCCGAGATCGCCCAGGACTGGAATGCAGACCTCATCGTCATCGGCTCGAGCCGCATGCGTGACATCGCAAGCCTGTTCCTGGGCTCCGTGTCGCACGACCTACTTCACTTGACCGAACGGCCGGTGTTGATCGCCGAGCGAGTGACGGCGTGATAACACTGCGCCGGCGCCAGACCGTTTCGAACGTCATGACTAGCCGAGTTCATGTCGCGCGCCCCTTGACGCCGTTCAAGCGGCTGGTTCAGCTGATCGAGGAAAACAGAATCAGCGCACTTCCCATCGTTGACGAGCAAGGGATCCCGGTCGGCATCGTCTCAGAATCGGATCTGCTCTTCAAAGAGCGACGTCACGAGCTCGAATCCGAGTCGAGCCTCTTGCACGCTCGGCGTCGACGGCAAGAACGAGCCAAGGCAGAAGGGGTCGTCGCTTCCGAGATCATGACCACGCCACCGATCACAGTGCGGTCCGACACCACGTTGCCGCAGGCGGCGCGCCTGATGCAAGAACGCAACGTCAGGCGGCTTGTCGTCGTGGACGAGCGCGGCAAGATCGTGGGCATCGTCAGCCGAAGCGATTTGCTGCTGGTTTTCCTTCGCACGGATGACGAGCTTCGTGACGAGGTGCTCTCGACGATCGTGCCGTCCATGCTCCTTTCGGACCCGGACTCGGTTCAGGTCGCGGTTCGCTGGAACGTGGTGACACTGTCAGGCGAGGTCGATCGCAAGAGCGATGCAGAGATATTCGCTCGGATGACCCGAGAGCTCGATGGCGTAGTGGACGTCGTCAACGGACTTACGTACAGGTGGGATGACGCAAACTCGGTGCCGGTCGCATCGGTGTCGCTCGAGCGCTCGTTCAGAGGCATCTGAACACTCCGGAGTTCCGAGCGGTCCCCACGAATCCAGGACGTTGAGCCCTTCGAATGCGGCGCCCCACGTGGCACCTTCAGGACATACACCCTCAGCTTCACTGTCAGCGGTGACCCGACTCTGCACTCAGCTCAGTTCGAGATCAAGTAAACCGCGGGGCAACCCGCGGCTCTTCCAACCCGGCCCTGCGCAGCAGCGAAGACCTGATGCTCACTCATCTGTGGCCAGGCACAGATCCGCGCGTGTTCGGAGGCCCTTTATAGTCCGCTGACATGTCGGCGGTTACGACCCCAACCGCCACCCCAAGGGCATCGGGGTGGATCACGCTGCTGGTTCTCTTCGGGATCACCTCGACCATCGAGGCCTTCACCGTTGCCCACGTCTTTCGGTTTTTGCCCCTTTACCTCGGGAACGTGCACGTGCCTCCGGCCGAGGTGCCGGCCTGGACTGGATATCTGAACGCGGCGTTCTTTCTGTTCGGCCTGCCGCTGGTTCCCTTCTGGGGCGTCTGGTCGGAGCGCTATGGGCGCATTCCGATCATTGCGCGCAGCGCATTCGTCGAGATGGTCGTGTTCACCGTGCTTTGGCTCGCACAGAACCGCTGGCAAGCAGCATTCGGGTTGGTGCTGGTCGGCTTCCAGCTGGGCAACACCGGAGTTATGCTCACCGCTCTTCGCGCCGTCACCCCGCAGGGCCGGGTTGGCTTTGCTATCTCTCTCTTTGGGGTCACCCCATCGCTCGGCTTCGCGCTCGGCCCCGCTGCTGGTGGCTGGCTCGTCGACCACGGCGTCCTGAACCTTCACAGCCTGTTTGCGTTCGACGCCGCGATCTCGCTCGCCGCCGGCGTCATGTTGCTGGCATTCGCGCGGGAGGGGAAGCGGGCGCCTGGGCCTTCTGGATCCGCGACGCGGCTCGCACTTGACGCCCTGCGCCTGGCGCTGACGGGGCGCGTGACATTGATCGTTTTCGGCGTTTTCGGCCTTGCTTACTTTGCGCAGCAGATCGCAAACCCGTTCCTACCGCTTCTAGTCCTGAGGCTGGTTGGCAGCACTTCCGGCGCCGCGGGGCAGATCGGCATCGTCTTCGGTGCGTCGGCCTTGTTGGGAGCGCTCCTCTCGCCACTTGCCGGCGCCGCCGGCGATCGCTTTGGCTTCCGGCCACTTCTGGCAGGAGCCTGCGTGCTGGCCGCGGCCAGCCTGGGCGAGCTGGCGTTGGCGCCGAACTTGGTCTGGCTCACGGTGGGCGCGGTCTTCCTCGGCGCCGCCACCGCCACTGCGATCTCGATGGTGTTCGCGATCTTGGCCACTGCCGTCCCAGAGGAGCGTCGCGCCACAACGCTCAACTTCGTATTGCTGCCGATCTATTTGTCCTCGGTGGCCGGCGCCATCGTGGGCGCGCTCTTGGTGCGCGAGGGCCTGAACACCGTCCTCTGGACCGGTGCGGCAATCTCGTTGATCGCGGCGTTGCTGACCACGAGGTTGCCTTCGGCGGACCGAGCCACAGCCCTCTGACCAGATGCACTCGGGTAATACACTTGGACCAATGTCCACCGTTCGGTCGGCCACGCCTGGAGTCGAGCAGCAAGACATAGACGAGGCTCACGCATTCAACGCGCAGCTCGAAGCCCTCATCGCAGGCCAACCGGCCGTGTACACGCTCCCACCGGAGGTCTCACGGCGGGCGAGGCGAGAAGGCAAGGGGATCTTTCCGACGCCCGTTTTCCTGGAGGACGCGCGAGACATCGAGATCGCGGGCCGCGGCGGTCCGATCAAAGTGCGCATCATCCGGCCCGACCAAAAGCCGACGGGGATCTACCTCCACATCCATGGCGGAGGCTGGACCCTGGGTGCGCACGACATGCAGGACGTCGGGTTGAAGCTGCTCGCCAACGAGACCGGCCTGTGCGCCGCGAGCATCGGCTACAGGCTCGCCCCAGAGCACCCGTACCCCGCCGGCCCTGACGACTGTGAAGACGCCGTGCTCCATCTCCTCGAGCACGGAGCTGCGCTGCTGGATGCTCCGGCCCGATTTGCCATCGGCGGCGAATCGGCCGGGGCGCATCTCGCCGTGGTGACGCTGTTGAGGCTGCGGGACCGGCACGGGATCAAGAATCGAATCGCCGCCGCCAACCTCGTTTACGGCGCCTACGACCTGAATGGCACGCCGAGCCAGATCCTCTGGGGCGACCGCAACCTGGTCTTGTCGACGCCGATCATGCATTGGTTTGGGAACAACTTCCTCCCCGGCGCCGGCTTCGAGCAGCGGCGCGACCCCGACATCTCGCCCCTATACGCACGCCTGGGCGAGATGCCTCCGGCGCTGTTTACGGTCGGCACGATGGACTGCCTGATCGACGATTCGCTCTTCATGGCCGAGCGCTGGCGAGCGGCCGGCAATCGGGCCGAGATCGCCGTCTATCCCGAAGGAGTACACGCTTTCAACGCTTACCCGACCGGCCTGGCCCGAAAGGCAAATACCAAGCAGTTCGAGTTTCTGCGTAACTCATTGACCTAGAGCACGGATGCCAAAGCACTCACATGAAACCGGGCTTCTGCTCCCGTCTCGGGAGGCCCTGCTGTGGGCGGACAGCGACCTGGCTTTTCTCATCGAGGCCGCGCGGCACGCCGAAAAGGCCGGCTTCGACTCGGTCTGGGCCGGCGACTCTCTGCTGGCGCGTCCTCGCGGCGAACCCCTCACCCTCCTGGCCGGTGTCGCCGGTGCGACGACTCGCGTCTCACTCGGCACAGCGGTCCTGCTGCCGTTGCTCCGGCACCCTCTCTCGCTGGCGCACGCCCTGGCCACCCTCGACCGTATCGCCAAGGGCCGCGTCATCGTGGGCATCGGTCCCGGCGCTGAGCTCCCGGGCACACACGCGGAGCTGAAGGCGCTTGGTGTACCGAGCGACCGCCGGGTCAGCGCCATGGTCAGCGCCGTCGAACGCGCGCGGCGGTTGTGGCGGAACGAGGAGCCAGGCCTCGAGCTGCTCCCCCGCCCGTTCCGCGCGGATGGTCCTCCAATCTGGGTGGGCGGCACTGGACCTCGCATGCTGCGCCTGGCGGGCGAAAAATTTGACGGCTGGCTCCCGCTGAGCCCGACCCCCGCGGACTACGCGTCAGGTCTTCGCGCGGTGCACGAGGCGGCTGAGCGGGCGGGTCGAGATCCCGAAAGCATTGCCACCGGCGTGTATCTCACTGTGGCCGTCGCCGACAATGCGGGCCAGGCGACCGCAGAGCGCGACGCCTACGTGAAGGCCTATTACGGCGTGCCGGCCGAGGTCATGGCCAAAACGATGGCGCTCCACGCCGGGACGATCGAATCGGCTGCCGAATGGTTCGCGGCTTACCGCGCCGCGGGCGCCCATCACCTGGTGGTGCGCCTGGCTCATCCCCGCCTCAGCGACTACAACGAAACGGTGAAAGAGCTCCTCGGCGCCGCCCGGAGCCAGGTCTAGGACTCGCAAGCGAACGATGGACCGATCGGCCGCCTACGGGCGGTCGACGCGTTAAGGGGTCCCCGCGAACTCACGGCGAAGCCTCTGAGTTCGTGGGGTTAATCTTCGAGCGCCCACCTGGCTTCGCATTCGCGGATGAACTGAAAGAGGGCCTCCATCTCACGGTGAAGCGGTCGGTTGGCCTCGCGGCTCGCCCGCAGATCCGCCATCTTCTGGACGTACAACTTGTAGTTCTCGCTCATCTCCGGCGCTCCTCCTGCCTTTGGTGTCAGTCCGATGGACCGCATTTCGCAGGTTCCCGCAGACCACTCAAAGGCCAGCCAAGCGCTGCTCAAACCGGTGTCAAAACCTGGCCCACCAAGGCAGCCTGGCGCTGACCGATCGGCGGATCAACAATGGGTTGCCGGCCGCCCACCAGCGCCCGCAGGGCCACGGCCGGCCGGAACAGAGCGGGAGGCGCATCGAGCAGGTGGACCACCCGCAGGAACGCTTCGTTCACGGTCGCGTCCTGCATCGACACTTCGATCACGCGGTCGAGATACGCATGCATGGCCCGGTCCACGAATCGAGGCTGCCGGCCTTCCGTGGTCGGATATCTCGCGTCTGCGCCGGTGGCGATGACCCATGCGCCCTGGCTCGCCTTCGCCACCGTCCGCTGCATCCGGCGAGCGAAGCCGGTCATGTCGGCGACACCGAAGCGCTGGAAGTGCTCCTCCAGGCCATGGTTCAAAGCGACCGCGGTCATCGCCGCCACGCTCATCCCCTGCCCATAGACCGGGTTGAAAGCGCAGGCCGCATCTCCGACCACGACAAATCGCTCCGGCCAGCGGGTGAGGGACTCGAAGTGGCGGCGCTGGTTGAGGGTGCTACGAAAGCCATTGATCCGCGAAAGCGGCTTCGCGTCCTTGATGGTCTGGTAAAGGATGTCGCTCCGCAGGCTGCGCGCGAACTCCATGAAGCCGGCCATGTTGGTCGGCGGATAGTCGCGCCCGTAACCCGCCAGCGTGACCATCCAGCGGTCGCCTTCGATCGGGAAGAGCGCGCCAGCCCGCGGCATGGCAGGCGGTTTGTCGCCGAGCATCAGCACTTTCCAATCAGCCTGGAAACCCGGACGTGGCGCAAATACGCAGCTGGAGTAGCCGAGGAAGGAGTTGATCAGGGTCTCCTGAGGCTTTGCGAAGCCGATGGCTTCGAGCCATTCAGGCGCCTTGGAGTTTCGACCGCTGGCGTCGACCACAAGCTCGCCGTACAGCGGGACGGTTAGCGCTTGATGGCGGTCGGAGCCGCGGGCTCGGACTTGAACGCCGGCGACGGTAGCGCTGTCTGAGGCGACCAGCAGACCGACAATTTCCTGCTCCTGCAGGACGGACACCTTCGGGTGCTGCAGGGTCCGAGACCGCACGCTCCACTCGATCAGCTCACGCGTAGCCGCGATCAGCGGAGGTCCCTCGAAACGCCTCGCCCAACCCGCGGCGCTCATCCTCAGAAAGTCGCGGCCAGTCAGCCGGACGGCGCCCGCGGCCAGAAGTTCGGATTCCAGGCCAGCAAACAGCTCCTCGAGAACGCTCAGCCCGCGCTTGAGCAGGGCATGCAGGTGGCGCGATTGCGGCACCCCGTCCCGAAACTTCGCCTCGACCGGCAGGCGGTCCCTGTCCACGATGGTGACGCGATCGAAATGGTCGGCCAGGACCCGCGCCGCCAGGAGCCCGGCCATGCTGCCACCGATCACGATGGCGTGGCGGCCGCTTGGGGGCGGCACGGGGACCGGCTGGTCGGAGGCCAGCAGAGATAGCCAGCTGTCACTGCCCAGAGCCAGGTCGAGCTCGATCTCGCGTGCGGTCGGCATGTTGAAGTACGGATCCCAGCGGCTTGACTTGTCCCATTCCAGATTCGCCATCTCGGTCCTCCTGCGGTGATGTCGGTCGAATCGACCGCTGCGGGGCAGGTTGGGCGAGGGCGCTCAAGGGCGGCCCAAGAGCCACTCAAGCCACCGCCGAGGCAGCCTGTCTCCGATTGCTGGGAACCGGCCCACAATGGGCGTCGGCCGCAATGAAATTCAAGGTGCTCGGCCCGATGGAGGTCAGGCGTGGCGACCAGGCGCTCGGCCTGGGCGGCGCCAAGCAGCG
>DMCH01000149.1:3152-3938 GCA_003446775.1 Chloroflexota bacterium | reverse complement strand
GGTGTGGGGCGGCAAAAGTCCCTCCGCCCGGACCAGATCAACTTTTGCCCTCCTACAACCTGTAGGAGAACCCCTGCCCACTAGTTGCGGCCAGGACCTCTACAGCGAGGTATTCGGCCACGCCGGCCACGCCGTCTATGCCTCCGGCCGACTGCACCGCTGCGGGCCACGGTGATACATTCCTTCCCGCAGGCGATGGGGCTCGCCTCGGTTTAAGTCCGGAATCGCTCCTTCTGGAGCTGATAGCCCCTAACCATCCAGTCATGGAGGTTAGGGTGCCCACCGGTAGATCCGAGGAAATACGTCGGTGCTAGAGTCCGCGATCGCGCAGGGCATCGCCATCCTGACCGTGCTGTCAATGGCGCCTCTCTTGAAAGGCGTGATCGACAATCTCAAGGCCAAGGTGCAGTCGCGCCGCGGGCCTTCAATCCTTCAGCCCTACTACGACCTGGCCAAGCGCTTCCGAAAGCAGCGCACCATCACCCCCAACGCGTCCGTCATCTTCCGGTCGGCGCCATACATTGCTTTTGCAGCTCCGATCGCCTTCGCGATACTCATCCCAGTCCTCACCGCCTTTCCCCTCAGCTGGGCGTTCATGGCCGACATGGTGGGAAGCGGCTTCGTGATCGGAATCGGTGGTTACATGGTCAACCTGGCCGCGATGGACAGCGGCAGTCCCTATGGAGGACTTGGCGCTAGTCGCTCGCGACTGGTCTCTTCCTTGGCCGAGCCCACTTTCATTGTCGTTTTCTTCGCGGTCGCCTACGTCAGCGGCGCAACGATCCC
>DMCH01000149.1:897-2871 GCA_003446775.1 Chloroflexota bacterium | reverse complement strand
TTCATCGTCAACAAGGCACTTTTCACCTTGACCCCGATCGTGGCCCCCAGCCACGCACTTATCGCGGCCGCGTTCTTCATGGTCATCCTCGCCGAGGCCGGGCGCATCCCGGTCGACAACCCGGCCACGCAACAGGAGCTCTCGATGATCGAGGGCTCCCGCCTATTCGAGTTCTCCGGTTCGGACCAGGCATTGCTCGAGTGGGGAGGCTGGATGAAGCTCTTCGTGATCCTGATCGTCTGGCTCAACGTGCTCGTGTTTCCGCCCGGCCTTGCCACGGCGATCGCGCCCATCCCGATCCTAATCGCGATTGTTTCGCTCGCAGCCAAGATGCTCGGGGCCGCTGTGCTGATCGTAGCCATCGAGTCGGCGCTCGCCAAGATCCGGATCCTGCGTGTTCCCGAGTTTCTGGGCGCCAGCTTCGTCCTTTCAGTTCTGGCCTTGGTCCTGTTCAGTCTCGGTCAGTGATGGAGACTTTCGAGTACACACTGGCAGGTCTCGTCCTGCTGATTACGTACTGGCTCCTGATTGCTCGCCGGATCCGCGGGGCGATCAACGGCTACGCCTTCCAGTCGGTCGTGATCGGCGTCATCGTCCTTGCGACCTACGCTCAATCGCTGCGCCTGCACCTCCTTGTGCTTGCGCTGTCGACCTTTCTGATCAAGGGAATCCTCATTCCGATCGTCCTCCGAAGGCAGGTTCGTGCGACCGTTTACGACAAGCGCGAGACCCACTACTACGTCGGCTTTCCGACCGCGTTGCTGATCGGAATGGCGCTGTCTATCGCCGGCTTTGTTGCCGCGAACAGACTCGACGTCGTCAAAGACCTGGTCGGCCAGCCTGTGCTGGGCGTTGCCGTTGCCGTCATCCTGATCGGCTTCTTCATTACCGTGGCGCGCCAGGACGCCGTGATGCAGCTGACCGGCTTGCTGGTCGCTGAGAACGGCCTCCTCCTTCTCGGGCTGGTCATGAGCGCGGGCTTGGGGCTGCTGGTCGACTTCGCGCTCCTGATGGACGTGCTCGTCGGCGCAGTGGTCATGGGCTTTTTGATTGCGCGGATGAACGCAACCATCATGAGCACCGATACGAGCGAGCTCACAAGGCTTCGGGGATGACCGGACAGATTCTTCTCATTGTGCTGCTAGCGATTCCACTCGCAGGCGCGGTGGCGACATGGTTCGTGCGACCGGTTGCCGTGCTGCATGGAATCACCGCAGTAACTCATTCGGCGGTGCTCGTCGTTTCGATTGTTCTGCTCGCAATGCTCTTGCAGGGAAGCGCTCCGCACGCATTCGGGAATCTGCTGTTGGTTGATCCCCTGGGCGGGGTGGTGCTTCTGATCGTCGGAACCGTGGGCTTTACGTCTGCCATCTATTCGATCGGCTACCTGCATCACGAACTCCATGCGGGTGCAGTGCGCCCGCGCGAGCTCCGCCGCTACTACGCCTTGCTCCACGTCTTCGTGTTCACCATGCTGCTCTCGGCCGTTTCCGGCAACCTCGGCGTGCTCTGGACCGCGATCGCCGCTACAACGATCGCCTCAGCGCCGCTGGTCGACTTTTACGGATCACGGGACCCACTCGAAGCGGCCTGGAAATATATCGTCCTGACCACCGCCGGCAGCATGGTTGCCCTTTTCGGATTCCTCGTCCTCTACCAGGCTGGCGTCCACGTTCTCGGCCAGACCTATGACTTCTCGTTCCCGGTTATGGCCGGAATCGCGTCCAAGCTTCCTGCCGCAGGGGCTCTCACGGCTTTTTTGTTGGTGTTGGTTGGATTCGGCACCAAAGCGGGCCTGGCGCCCATGCACAGCTGGCTGCCGGATGCGCATAGCCAGGCTCCTTCTCCGATCTGCGCGCTGCTTTCCGGCGTCGAGCTCAACTGCGCGATGCTCGGCATCCTTCGGGTCTTCGCCCTGACGGCACCGGCGGCCGGCGTGAGCCACCTGCGTCTGGTGCTGGTTCTGTTCGGTCT
>DMCH01000149.1:0-587 GCA_003446775.1 Chloroflexota bacterium | reverse complement strand
GCTGGCCTACTCGTCGATCGAGCACATGGGACTCATTGCTTTGGGCGTGGGGATAGGCGCTCCGCTGGCCGTGTTCGGCGCCATGCTGCAGATGGTCAATCACGCGCTCGCTAAATCGCTGATGTTCTTCGCCACAGGCAATCTGCTGCTGCGCTTTCGCACCCGAGCGATGGCAGACGTAGGTGGATTGGTTCGCACCATGCCTGCTACCGCGGTGCTCGCGATACTCGGCGGGCTGGCGATCGCTGGTGCGCCGCCGTTCAGCCTCTTCGTGTCCGAGTTCTCGATCATCGCCGGCGCCGCTCGCAGCAATCAGATCATCGCCGCCGCCATTGCCGCGCTGCTGTTGGTGATCGCCTTCATCGCCATCGTTGCGCCTTTCAACCGGATGTCGTTCAGCGCACCAAAAGCAGTCGATGGCGTGGCGACCGAAATCAACCCTGTGGTGTTGGTGCCCGGTTATTTGTCCCTGGCCGCGGTCATCGTGTTCGGGGTTTGGATTCCCGGTCCCCTCCACGATCTGCTGGCCGGCGCAGCGCATTTGGTGGCCCCATGAGCGGAATGGCTGAGCTGGCGCAGGTCGTCGG